>NZ_JBVHQB010000005.1:0-521408 GCF_055567635.1 Streptomyces sp. NPDC026500
TTGGCGGTGTTCTGCTCCACCACGTAGACGAGTCCGCCGGTCTCGTGGTTGACGTTCGCCAGGAACGCCGCGGCCTCCTGCTTCCTGACCGTGTCGCTGCCGGTCGTGGTGAAGGCGGGGTAGGCGCCGAGCGCGGCGGTCAGGCCGCTGTACGTGTAGAAGGAGTTCCGGTTCGGGAACATCTGGTTGAACTGGGCCTCGGAGACGACGAATCCGCTCGGGGTGCCGCCGCCCGCGGCCGGAGCCGTCCACTTCTGGTTCGCGCCGCCGGTGCAGGTCCAGATCTGCAGCCGGGTGGCGTTGGCCGAGTTGTTCCCGGTGACGTCGACGCACTTGTCGGCCTGGGGGTTCACGATGTCCCTGGCCGCGGTGACGACCCACTTCTGGTTGGCGCCGCCGGTGCAGTCCCACAGCTGGAGCTGGGCGCCGGAGGCGGTCGAGTTGCCGGTGACGTCCAGACACTTGCCGAGCGCCCGGATCGTGCCGTCCGCACCGACGTTCCACTGCTGCGCGGCGGTGCCGTTGCAGTCGTAGAGCTGGACGGCCGTGCCGTTGGCGGTGCCCGCGCCGGCCACGTCGACGCATTTGCCCGCGAGGCCGCTGATCTGCCCCGTGGCGGCCGCGGCGGGCGAGGCCGGGAGCACGCTCAGCAGCCCGAGGACAAGGGTGCCGACCGCGGCGTACGCCGCACGTCTCCAACCGATTTGCATGCCCATGTCATACCTTTCGCCGATATGTGCCCTGGACGTTCCGGTGGGGGGTCGAAAGAGAGGGGTTCATCAGTTGTTTTAAGGCGCAAGCAAAGCCCCGTCAAGGCTTTGGTATGGACCAATTCCGGATGGCTCGGGTGTGGCCGGAATCCCGGCGGCTCCGGTGTGGCCGAAAAGCGGCGGGCCCCCGCCCCGGCGCGTGAACGCCGGGGCGGGGGCCCGTTCCTGGAACCGGATCAGACTCCGGCCGGCTCCGGGGACTTGTCCTCGTCGCCGACGGCGCTCTCGCCGGACTCGCCGGACTCGCCGGACTCGGCTTCCTTCTTCGCCGAATCCCGCTTCGCCGCCCGCTTCTTCGCCCGGCGCTCCTTGCGCAGTTCGAGCATCGCGTAGAGCGTCGGAACGAGCAGCAGGGTCAGCAGCGTCGACGTGATGAGACCGCCGATCACGACCACCGCGAGAGGCTGGGCGATGAAGCCGCCCTCGCCGGTCACGCCCAGCGCCATCGGCAGCAGCGCGAAGATCGTCGCCAGCGCCGTCATCAGGATCGGGCGGAGCCGGTGCCGGCCACCCTCGATCACGGCCTCGACCACGCCGTAACCCTGCGCGCGGTACTGGTTGACGAGGTCGATCAGCACGATCGCGTTCGTCACCACGATGCCGATGAGCATCAGCATGCCGATCATCGCGGGGACGCCCATCGGGGTGCCCGTGACGACGAGCAGGCCGATCGCGCCGGTCGCCGCGAACGGGATCGACACCAGCAGGATCAGCGGCTGGACCAGCGAACGGAACGTCGCCACCAGCAGCATGAAGACGATCGCGATCGCCGCCAGCATCGCCAGGCCGAGGTTCTTGAACGCGTCGCTCTGGTCCGACGAGACACCGCCGATCGCCGCCGTGGCACCGGCGGGCAGCTTCAGCGTCTTGAGCTTCGCCGTGAGATCCGCGCTGACCGCGCCGGTGTTGTCGCCGGTCGGCTTGGCCGTGATCGTGGCGGCCCGCTGGCCGTCGATCCGGGTCATCGAGACCGGCCCGTCGACCAGCTTCACGTCGGCGATGTCACCGAGCTTCACCGCGCCGAGCCGCAGCCCGCGCAGCTCCTGGAGCGTGCCGACCGGCTCGGCCGTCTTGATGACGACGTCCCGCTCGGTGTTGTCCAGGATCGCCTTGCCGGTGGTCGTGCCGCGGACCGCCTGGGTGACGGCCGCGCCGAGCGTGGCCTCGTTGAAACCGGCCGCCGCCGCCTTGGAGTTGGCCGTGACCGAGATGCGCGGCACGCTCTGGGAGAGGTCGCTCGTGACGTCGGTGACGTCGTCGAGCTTGGCGACCTCGTCGCGGACCTGGCCGGCCGCCTTGCGCAGCACGTCCCCGTCCGCCGCCTTCACGACGACCTTGAGGTCCTGGCTGCCGAACCCGTTGCCGGCCGAGACCGTGGTGGTACCGACGCCGGAGAGCTCGCCGAGCCCCTTCTCGATGCGGGCCTGGACGTCCTTGGCGGACGCGGAGTCCTCCAGCATGACCTGGTACGACGCCTGGTTGGTGTCCGTACCGCCGCCGAAGGCCGCCATGAAGCCGGACGAACCGATGGTGACCTGGTAGTCCTTGACGCCCTTGACGCCGGCGAGGAGCTTCTCGACCTTCCGCGCCTGCGCGTCGGTCGCGGCCAGGCTGGTGCCCGGCTTCAACGCCTGCTTGACGGTGAGGACTTCCTGCTCGCCCTGGTCGAAGAAGTTCGTCTTCAGCAGGGGCGCCATGCCGAACGTGCCGACGAGGATCGCGGCCGCGATGAGCACGCTGGTCAGCCGGCGACGGGTCGCGAAGCGCAGGACGGGGACGTAGAAGCGCTGGAGACGGCTGCGCTCCTCCTTCTCCTCGGCCTTGCGACGGGCCTCCTCGGCGTCCGCCGGGGTGCCCTTGGGGGCGCGCAGGAACCAGTACGAGAGCACCGGGACGACCGTCAGCGAGACCAGGAGGGACGCGAGGAGCGCCGCCGTGACCGTCAGGCTGAAGGAGCCGAACAGTTCGCCGACCATGCCGCCGGTCAGACCGATCGGCAGGAAGACGGCGACCGTGGTGAGCGTCGAGGAGGTGACCGCGCCGGCCACCTCGCGGACCGCGGTGAGGATCGCCTCCTGGCGCTCCTCGCCGTATCCGAGGTGCCGCTTGATGTTCTCCAGGACGACGATCGAGTCGTCGACGACCCGGCCGATCGCGATGGTGAGCGCGCCCAGCGTCAGCATGTTGAGCGACAGGTCACGGGTCCACAGCACGACCAGGGCCAGCACCACGGAGAGCGGGATGGACACCGCGGTGACCAGCGTCGAGCGGATCGACGCGAGGAAGAGGAGGATGACCAGGACCGCGAAGAGCAGGCCGAGGGCGCCCTCGGTGGTCAGCCCGTGGATGGACTTGGAGACCGCCGGGCCCTGGTCGCTGACGACGGTGATCGCCGAGCCCGCGCCCAGGTCGGCCCGCAGGCCGGGCAGCTTCTTCTTGACCGCGTCGGAGATGGCGACCGCGCTGCCGTCGTGGGACATGGTGACGGTCACGGCGAGGCTCGGGCGGCCGTCGGTGCGCGTGATGGAGTCGGCCTTGGCCTGCTCTTGCGCGACGGTGGCGACACTGCCGAGGCGCACGGGCTTCTTGCCGGGCAGCCCCGTGACCATCAGGTCCTGGATCTGCTTCAGCGAGGTGAAGCCGCCGCCGACCCGCACGGTGCGGTTGCTGCCGCCCTCGTCGAACGAGCCGGCCGGGACGGTCGCCCCGCCCGCCTGGAGGGCCTGGCCGAGGGCGGCCGGGGTGAGGCCCGCCTTCGCCAGCTTCTTGTCGTCGGGCGTGACGGTGACCTGGAGGTCCCGCACACCGGCGACCGTGACCCGGCCGACGCCGTCGATGCCTTCGAGGGTGGGGACGACCGTGCGGTCGAGCCGGTCGGCCAGGGCCTGCTGGTCCTGGGTGGAGGTGACGGCGAGGACGACGGTCGGCATGTCGTCCGTCGAACCGGCGATGATCTGCGGGTCGACGCCGTCAGGGAGCTGGGCGCGGGCACGGTTGACGGCCTGCTGGACGTCGGCGACGAGCTGCTCGGTGTCGTTGCCGTAGTCGAAGGACGCCATGATCACGGCGTTGCCCTCGCTCGCGGTGGAGGTGACACCGGTGATGCCGTCGACGGCCTGGAGGCTGTTCTCGACGGGCTCGACGACCTGCTTCTCGACCACATCCGGAGACGCACCCTGGTACGGCGCGAGCACGGACACCACGGGCAGTTCGATGGTGGGCAGCAGCTGCTGCTTGAGCTGGGGGATCGCTATCGCCCCGAAAACAAGCGCGATGATCGACATCAGCCCTATGAGGGCCCGCTGCGCGAGGCTGAATCTGGACAGCCAGGACATGGGTGGTGGGTCTCTCTTCTGTGGTTCGAGCGGAAGGCGGGGGACGGGGAAACTCCCCACGCCACACCCTGGGCCATGAACGGGCGACGATCCGTAGCCCCTGGGTCCATTTCCTGACGGGGAACCTACTCCAGGCGCAGTACGCGCAGGTAAGGCTCAGTCCACCCTCGGGCGTACCAGACCGGACTCGTACGCGATGACGACCAGTTGTGCCCGGTCACGGGCGCCGAGCTTGGCCATGGCCCGGTTGACGTGCGTCTTCACCGTGAGCGGACTCACTTCGAGACGCTCGGCGATCTCGTCGTTGGAGTGGCCCGCGGCGACCTGGACGAGCACCTCGCGCTCGCGCCCGGTGAGCGCGCCGAGCCGCTCGGAGCGGGCGGCGCCGTTCCCGTCGTCCGCGCCGTCGCCCTGCGCGAGGAACCTGGCGATCAGCCCCTTGGTCGCCGCCGGGGACAGCAGCGCCTCGCCGCCCGCGGCGATCCGGATGGCGTTCAGCAGTTCCTCGGGTTCGGCACCCTTGCCGAGGAACCCGGACGCGCCGGCCCGCAACGACTGCACGACGTACTCGTCGACCTCGAAGGTCGTCAGCATCACGACCCGTACGTGAGCGAGGCCCGGGTCGGCGGTGATCAGCCGGGTGGCGGTGAGGCCGTCGGTCCCGGGCATCCGGATGTCCATCAGCACCACGTCGGCCCGCTCGTCCCGGGTCACCGTCACGGCCTCTGCGCCGTCGGACGCCTCCCCCACGACCTCCATGTCCGGCTCCGAGTCGACCAGTACGCGAAAGGCGCTGCGCAGCAACGCCTGGTCGTCGGCGAGCACGACACGGATCGTCATTCGGGGTCCCCCAGGGCAGGCGCGTGGTTCTTGACCGGAAGGATCGCATGTACGCGGAAGCCGCCTCCGTAGCGGGGACCGGCCGTGCAGCTGCCGCCGATGGCGGTGACCCGCTCCCGCATGCCGAGCAGCCCGTGGCCGCCGCCCTCCTGTGGGGCGGCGTCCTGCCCCGGTCCGTTGTCGAGGACGGTCACTTCCACCACCGGCCCGACACGGACCACGCTGACCTCGGCCTTCGCTCCCTGGCCCGCGTGCTTCTGCACATTGGTGAGGGCTTCCTGGATCACCCGGTAGGCGGCGAGGTCGGCGGCCGCGGGGAGAGCGGTGCCGTGGTCGGAGCGGGCCACCTCGACGGGGAGCCCCGCGTTGCGGAAGGTGTCGGCGAGCTCGTCGAGCCGGGCCAGCCCCGGGGCGGGCTCGGTCGGGGCCTCGGGGTCGCCGGACTGGCGCAGCAGGCCCACGGTGGCGCGCAGTTCGTTCAGCGCGGACCGGCTGGCCTCCCGTACGTGGGCGAGCGCCTCCTTGGCCTGGTCGGGGCGCTTGTCCATCACATGGGCGGCGACTCCGGCCTGCACGTTGACGAGCGCGATGTGGTGGGCGACGACGTCGTGCAGATCGCGGGCGATCCGCAGCCGCTCCTCGGCGACCCGGCGGCGCGCCTCCTCCTCGCGGGTGCGCTCGGCTCGTTCGGCGCGTTCCCTGATCGCGTGCACGAAGGCGCGGCGGCTGCGGACGGCGTCGCCCGCCGCGGCGGCCATGCCGGTCCAGGCGAAGACGCCGAGGTTCTCCTGGGCGTACCAGGGCAGCGGCCCGGCGAGCATCGCGACCGCCGTGAGGACGGTCATGGTGGCCAGGCCGACGCGCCACGTCGTGGGGCGGTCGGTGGCCGAGGCCACGGTGTAGAGGGCGACGACGGCGGACATGGCGACCGGGGCCCGGGGGTCGGCGGTCACCAGCTCCACCAGGGAGACGGCGACGGTCGCCGCCAGGACCTTCATCGGGGAGCGGCGGCGGAACACCAGGGCCGCGGAGCCGAGGACCATGAGGGCGAGGCTGAGGGCGTCCGGGGTGCGGGCGCCCCAGGTCGTCCCGTCGGCCCCGTGCGGGTCGACGAAGGAGCCGGCCACCATGCTGACGAGGACGCCGGCCGCGAGGGCGGCGTCCAGGGCGAGGGGGTGGGCCCGCAGCCAGTCCCTCATACGCTCCAGGGTGCTCACCCGGTCCACGGTACGGGGCCCTGCCGGGCTTGAGACCGGCCTGTACGACGCCGCTCCCCACCCGCCCGGGAAGCCGACCGCGTGGCCCCCGGCTCGGCGCCGGTGGTGTCGCCCGCCGACTGCGGAGTCGAGCGCGCGCTCGCGAGACCCGGGGCGGACGCTGCGGGCTCACCGGGACGGAATGTGCCGGCTCACCGGACCCGGGACGGACGATGCGGGCTCACCCGACCCGAGACGAACGATGCGGGCTCACCCGACCCGAGACGAACGATGCGGGCTCACCCGACCCGAGACGAACGATGCGGGCTCACCCGACCCGGGACGGGCGGATCGGGACCGGACCCGGGACGGGCGGATCGGGGTCATCGGACCCGGAGGGCCTGGGTGTGCTTGGCCGCCGGGCGGTGGCTTGCCCCGTCTCGGCTCCGATGGCGGGCGTGCCGCCGGCCGCTCTCCCTCGGGTCGGGAAGCGGGGCCGGGGTGCCGGAGGGGTCAGCCGGGGATCAGGCCGTCGTCGCTCAGCATCTCGCGGACCTCGTCGAGGGTGGCGTCCTGAGACGGGAGGATGAGCTCCGACGGCTCCAGCGAGTCGTCGGGGAGCGGGGTCCCGGAGCTGCGCACCGCGTCCAGGAGGGCTCCCAGGGTGCGACGGAAGCCGGACTCGTCGCCCCTCTCCATTTCGGTGAGCAGCTCGTTGTCCAGCTTGTTCAGGGTGGTGAGGTGGCCGTCGTCCAGCCTCACCTGCCCCTCCCCCATGATCCGTACGATCATGTCGCCCTCCTCAGGCATGGGCCCGCTAGGTCACTGCTTGTCGAAGCGCGGAGTGTCCTGGGGCTGCGACGACGGCTTGGACTGGCCCGTGCCGCCCTCGATCGCCTGCTGCTGCGACGAGGAGCCACCGGCCAGCTCGGCCTTCATGCGCTGCAGCTCCAGCTCCACATCCGTACCACCGGAGAGCCGGTCCAGCTCGCTCTGGATGTCGTCCTTGGCGAGCCCGGACTGGTCGTCCAGAGCTCCGGAGGCGAGCAGCTCGTCGATCGCGCCGGCCCGCGCCTGGAGCTGCGCGGTCTTGTCCTCGGCACGCTGGATGGCAAGCCCCACATCGCCCATCTCCTCGGAGATGCCGGAGAAGGCCTCTCCGATCCGGGTCTGTGCCTGGGCCGCCGTGTACGTCGCCTTGATCGTCTCCTTCTTCGTACGGAAGGCGTCGACCTTGGCCTGAAGGCGCTGGGCCGCGAGGGTGAGCTTCTCCTCCTCGCCCTGCAGCGTCTGGTGCTGCGTCTCCAGGTCGGTCACCTGCTGCTGGAGCGCCGCGCGGCGCGACAGCGCCTCACGGGCCAGGTCCTCGCGACCGAGCGCGAGGGCCTTGCGGCCCTGGTCCTCCAGCTTGGTGGACTGGTTCTGGAGCTGGTTCAGCTGCAGTTCGAGACGCTTGCGGCTGGTCGCCACGTCGGCGACACCGCGCCGGACCTTCTGGAGCAGCTCCAGCTGCTTCTGGTATGAGTAATCGAGGGTTTCGCGCGGGTCCTCGGCCCGGTCAAGGGCCTTGTTCGCCTTCGCGCGGAAGATCATCCCCATACGCTTCATGACACCGCTCATGGGCTTCGCGCGCCCCCTTCTGACGGACTCCAGCTCCAGGTACTGCAACAGGACCCACAGTACGGGCCCTGCATCCATTACCGCACTGTTCGGGGACGGATGCGCTCATCCCCAAGGACGACTGCGACCGCCACCGCTCCGGCGTGAGGAGTAGGTGGCACCCGGGGTCCACCCGGGAGCGACGTCCCCTCTGTCCCACTACAGACGCACGGTGTTGCCGGATCGTTCCCCACTCGATCGACGTCCATGCCCACGGACCCCGTACCCTTGGGTTTTGTGTTCCGTAGCCGTGCGAAGGAAGAGAAGGCCCCCGCCGACAAGGCGCCGGTGACCGACTCCAAAATGACCCGTGACCCTCAGGCCCCCAAGGGCCGCCCCACGCCCAAGCGCAGTGAGGCCCAGACCCAGCGCCGCAGCGTCGCCCAGACGCCGTCGACGCGCAAGGAGGCGGCCAAGCGGCAGCGTGACGATCGCCGTGTCCAGATGGAGAGGCAGCGCCAGGCGCTGGCCAGTGGCGACGAGCGCTATCTGCCGGCACGCGACAAGGGCAAGGTGCGCCGGTTCGCGCGCGACTTCGTGGACTCGCGATTCTGCATCGCCGAGTTCTTCCTGCCGATGGCCGTGATCATCCTCGTCCTGAGCGTGGTGCCGGTCGCCTCGCTCAAGAACGTCGCACTGCTGCTCTGGCTGGTCATCATCGTGATGATCGTGGTCGACTCGATCCTCGTCGCGATCCGTCTGCGGAAGCAGCTCACCACGCGCTTCCCCGACCAGCCCACGAAGGGCGCGGTCCGCTACGCGCTGATGCGTACTCTCCAGATGCGTCGACTCCGGCTTCCGAAGCCGCAGGTCAAGCGCGGAGAGCGGCCCTGAGCACTACGTCGTTCTCCGGGGGCGCGGCGGATGCCTGGCTGAGCAAGCTGGGCGGGCTGCGGGATGTAGTACGGCAGGAACTGGTGGCCCGGCAGCTCGATGAGCAGATAACCGGGCGCTATCCGGTGGGGCAGCGCCTGCGGGTGCTCGACGTCGGGACGGGCCAGGGCACACAGGCCCTGCGGCTCGCGCGTGCAGGCCACCAGGTGACCGGGCTCGAACAGGACGCGACGATGCTGTCCGTGGCCCGGCAGGCGCTGGCCGCCGAGCCCGAGGGCATCCGGAGCCGGGTGCGCTTCATCGAGGGCGACGGGCGCGAGACCGGCGTGCACTTCCTGCCGGGCAGTTTCGACGTGGTGCTGTGCCATGGCGTGCTCATGTACGTCGAGGAGCCGGACGCGCTGCTGGCGGGGCTGGCGCGGATGCTGGCCCCGGGCGGCCTGCTCTCGCTGCTGGTCCGCAACGCGGACGCGCTGGCCATGCGGCCCGGAATCGGCGGGGACTGGGCGACGACACTGGCCTCCTTCGACACGACCGCGTACACGAACAGGCTCGGTCTCGACGTCCGCGCCGACCGGCTCGCCACGCTGACCGCCACGCTCGCCGGGATCGGGGCTCCGCTGCACGCCTGGTACGGGGTGCGCGTCTTCACGGACACGGCGGCCGACGGTGCGCCGGTTCCGCCGGACGCGGAGACGCTGCTGGCCGCGGAGGAGCGGGCCGG
Source organism: Streptomyces sp. NPDC026500 (assembly GCF_055567635.1). Classification (NCBI taxonomy): domain Bacteria; kingdom Bacillati; phylum Actinomycetota; class Actinomycetes; order Kitasatosporales; family Streptomycetaceae; genus Streptomyces; species Streptomyces sp. NPDC026500. The sequence goes on from NZ_JBVHQB010000005.1 coordinate 9,359, forward strand.
GCGGACGGATCCGTACCGCCAGGTGGCGGCGCTGCTGCATCTCTGCGGCGTGCGGGGCTGAATCCCCTCGGGGCGGGGCTGAACCCTTTCAGGGCGAGGCTGCCCCTCAGGGCAAGGCTGGCCCTCAGCGCGGGGCTGACTCCTCGAGGGCGAAGCTGAACCCCCTCAGGGCGAGGCTGACCCTCAGGGAGAGGCTGACCCCTCAGGAGCGAAGCTGAACCCCCTCATGGCGAGGCTGGGACAACCCCTTCGGGGCGGGACGGGATTCCGCCCCCGAGCGGGCGGGACAACCCGGAGGCCGGGGGCGGGACAACCCGGAGGCCGCCCAGGGTTCCTTCCGGCGAAGCCGGAGGCCCGCCCCCTTACCGGCGAAGCCGGACGGCCGCTGTTTCCCGGCAAACCGGAAGGCCCTGCTGGGCAGCGCCGGACGACCGCGCTTCCTCACGGAGCCGGACGACCGCGCTTCTTCGGGGAGCCGGACGACCATCCCATCCCGGCGGGACCGGACGACCGTCCCATCCCGGCGGGGCCGGACCGCACCTTCCCGGCGGAGCCGGACGACCGCACCTTCCCGGCCGAGCCGGGCAACGCGGGGTCGGCAGGGTCGGCGGGGTTGCGGCGTCGGGGGAGCCGGCGATGTCGCTCGCACGAGTGCCTCGGTGGGCGGAGACGGGTTGCCGGGTGTGGGCCCGGCAACCCCTACCGGCCTACTCCGGTTCGGCGTGCAGGCTCATCGGACCGTAGATCTGCGTGCTGTCCTCGAAGAGGAACACCTGGTCCGCGCCGCCCGCCAGAAGGTCCTTCCACACCTCACCGATCCAGGACTCGGCGTCGCCCTGGGTGGTGAACTCCTCGGGCTGCACCGCGGGTTGGACCTCTGTCCCGTCGGACTTCTCGAACCGCCACGTCCATGCCGCCATGTACGCCTCCAAGGTGTGAGCACACTGCACAGCGGAAGCCGGACAAGATCCGTCTCCCGTCCGAAGCCTAGCCGGACGCGCAAGACGTGCGGGGACACGGAAAAATCGGCGACGTGGAACTGACTCTGCTCGGCACCGGAGCCCCCGCGGGCCTGCCCCGCCCCGACTGTCCCTGCGCTGCCTGCGCGACCGCGCTCGGCGAGAGGGCGCGGGCGGCCACCGCGCTGCTCGTGGACGGCACACTGCTGCTCGACCTCACTCCCGGCGCCGCGTTCGCGGCCGCCCGCGCCGGACACTCGCTGGGCGGCGTGCGGCAGGTACTGCTCTCGCATCCGCACGACGGGCCCGCCGTGGAGGTGCCGGCCGGGCTGCCGCAGCCCGGCCGGGTGCCCGACGGACGGGAGTTGGCGCTGCTGACGGGACACCGGGTGCGGGCGGTGCCGATGGACGCGCCCGGCACGGGGTACGCGGTGACCGGCCCGGACGGGCGACGGCTGCTGTACCTGCCGCCCGGCGCGGCGCCGGCCGGTCTGGACGACAAGGGGGACGCCTATCACATGGTGCTCCTCGACGTGGTGGGACGTCCTGACGCCCTGGCGAAGCTGCGCGCGGTCGGCGCGGTCGACCCGACGACGGACGTGATCGCGGTGCACCTCGACCACGACGTGCCCCCGGGGCCCGAACTGCGGCGGCGGCTCGCCGCGGCGGGCGCGCGGGCCGTGCCCGACGGGACGACGCTCGACGTGGGCGTCTACGAGGACGTACCCGATGTACCGCGCAGGACGCTGGTGCTCGGCGGAGCGCGTTCGGGCAAGTCGGTGGAGGCGGAACGACGGTTGGAGGCCTTCCCCGACGTCCTGTACGTCGCTACGGGAGGTGCGCGCAACGGGGACTCCGAATGGGCCCAGCGAGTCAGCGCCCACCGTGAGCGGCGACCCGGCTCCTGGCACACCGTCGAGACCTGCGACCTGGTCCCCCTCCTCGCCGAGGACGGCCCGCCCCTGCTCGTCGACTGTCTCTCGCTGTGGCTGACGGACGCCATGGACTCGGTGAACGCCTGGGACGACGCCGAGTGGTCCGGCGGCGGCGAACGCGCGCTGCGCGCCCGCGTGGAGGAGCTTGTCGCCGCGGTCCGGCACACCCGCCGCACGGTCGTCGCCGTCTCCAACGAGGTCGGCTCGGGCATCGTCCCCGCCACGGCCTCCGGGCGCCGCTACCGCGACGAACTCGGGCGGCTGAACGCGGCGTTCGCCGGGGAGTGCGAGCACGTACTGCTGGTGGTGGCGGGGCAGGCCCTGAAACTGAGGGGCTGACCTGGGCCGCTGCCCGCCGTCGGACGCGCGTCCGTTCGACTGCTCCGGACGCCCGTCCCCCGGGTCCCTCCCGCCGCCCGTTCCCGCTTCGCTGCGGGCGGCGGGCGGCGGGCGGCGGGCTCAGTCCTCCCTGCGGGCGACGATGCGGTACGCGTTCGAGAAGCGGGTGCGGCGGAGCAAGGGGGCCATCAGACGGTCCAGCGCGGCGGTCGAGGCGAGGAGCGGGGCGGACGCCCGGGTCAGGGCCAGGCGCGCGGTGCGCTGGAAGGGGGTCGGCGGTGCCGGACGCCAGGGGGCGTCGAGGCCGGGGAGGGCGCCTCCGAGGGCCAGGGCGAGGGCACCCGAGAGGTCGTGGGGGATGTGCGGCTCCCGGCGGTCCGTCGCGACGACCACACAGCCGAGGGATTCGAGCTCGCCGAGCAGATTGGGCAGCGGCATGAGGTGCAGATGGCGCGGCTGGCCGTACGCCACCCACCACTTGCCGAGCAGCACGCCGAACGCGCAGTCGGGGTCGGGGACTTCGACGAGGAGATGTCCGCCGGGGCGCAACACCTCGAGCGCGGCGCGCAGTTCCTCGCGCGGGTCGGGCATGTGCTCCAGATGGTGGAACATGCTCACGACGTCGTAGCGGGCGCGCAGCCGCTCCGCGATCCGCGGGTCGGTGAGCCGCCCGACGTGCGCCTCCTCCACGCGTCCCGCCGCCCGCGCCTTCTCGACGCGCCGTGTCGGGTCGAGCCCGTCGAAGGAGGTGTACGGGTGGACCTCCTTGGCCGCCGCCGGGAAGTGCCCGTGCCCGGTGCCGATGTCGAGCCAGCTCTCCGGCTCCGGGAAGGGCAGCATGGCGCGGGCCGCCGCGCGGTGGCGTCCGGCTCCTCCGCGGGCGCCCAGCAGCCGCTCGGCGAGGCTCTCGTGGGCGTCCTCGCGAAAGTCCCGGTGGTAGAAGGCCAGCCCCTCGGGGGTGAGCCGGGGGTTCTGGAAGGCGTGGGCGCAGTCACCGCATTCGTCGACGACGAACGTCCCCGGCTTGCGCTGCCGCAGGTCCGGCGTACGCAGCCGGGTGCGCAGGCGCTTCGAGCCGCACCAGGGGCAGTCGGCGCGGCGCGGTTCGTGGAACCGGGCGGTGCCCTGGGCGAGTTCGGCCGCGTAGGCGGCACGTCGTTCGGCGATCGGCTGCGGGGTGGGGGGCATGGGCGCTCCTGTCGGGGACGAGCCGTACGACAATCCGACACAAACGGTACGTATGCGAAGGCGATCCGGAGTGCATCGACGTGGCGCGGACGCGTTCGATCGCTGCCGGTACTGTTCGGCGAATGAGCTCGCTTAATCTCGACGACTTCACCGATCTGATCGAGCGTCCCGACGGAGGCGTACGCCGTGACGCCGAGGCGTACCGGGAGCGCCGGATCGTGCCGCCCGGGGCGCTGGGCCGCCTCGACGACCTGGGTGAGTGGCTGGCTGCGGCGCAGTCCGCGGTGCCGGTGCGGCCGATCGAGCACCCGCGTGTCGTGCTGTTCGCGGGCGACCACGGGATCGCCGCCCTCGGTGTGTCGGCGCGCCCCGCGGGCAGTGCCGACCGGCTGGTGCGGGCGGTCCTGGAGGGCGCGAGCCCCGCGTCGGTGCTGGCCCGCCGGCTCGGTGTGCCGGTGCGCGTGATCGACATGGCACTGGAGGCCGATCCCGAGGGGCTGCCCGACGAGGTCGTGCGGCACCGGATCCGGCGCGGTTCGGGCCGGATCGACGTCGAGGACGCGATGACCCTGGAGGAGGCGGAGGCCGCGTTCCGGGCCGGGGTCGCCATCGCGGACGAGGAGGCGGACTCCGGTACGGATCTGGTGGTGCTCGGCGACATCAGCGTGGGCGGGACCACGGCGGCGGCCGTACTGGTCGCGGCGCTGTGCGGGACCGACGCGTCCGTCGTCACCGGGCGGGGCGGGCAGGCCATCGACGACCTCGCGTGGATGCGCAAGTGCGCCGCGGTGCGCGACTCCCTGCGGCGGGCCCGGCCCGTGCTCGGGGACCAGCTTCAGCTGCTCGCGGCCGTGGGCGGGGCCGACCTGGCGGCGATGACCGGATTCCTGCTGCAGAGCGCTGTGCGGAAGATGCCGGTGATCCTGGACGGCGTCGTGTCGGCCGCGTGCGCGCTGGTCGGACAGCGGGTCGCGTTCCGCGCGCCGGACTGGTGGCTGGCCGGGCAGCGCAGCGGGGAACCGGCGCAGGCGAAGGCGCTGGACCGGATGGCTCTCGAACCGCTGCTCGACCACGGCGTGACGGTGGGCGAGGGAACGGGCGCCCTGCTCGCCCTGCCCCTGGTCCAGGCCGCGGCGAGCCTCGCGGCAGACCTGCCGGAGGCACCTGCTCCGGAGGCGGAGAAAGAGACAGAGTCGGACTCCAAGGCCGACTCCGACCCCGAGGCCGAGGTCGACGCCGAGTCCGACTCGGCGGCCGCACCCGAGGTCAACCCCCAGACCCCGGCCGAGTAGGAGCCGAACGGGGCCGACCGCCCCCGGGGCCGGCGCCGCGTCCGGCCCCGAGTCCGAGGCCGACACCGGGCCCGACTCCCGAGACCGACACCCGGCCCGAGGCCGACACCGGGCCCGGCCCGCCCAGGCCCGGCAGTGACTCCACGGCCCCGGAGCGGGACAAGCAGCGGACCGGTTCCGAGTCCACACCCGAGCTCGGCACCGCCCGAGCCCGTCACGCGATCCGGCGCACCGGCCGGGGCGGGCCGACAGGGCCAAGACCCGCCGCGCGGCGGGGCATCACGCGTACCGCCCCTCCCCCGTAGGGGCCGCAACGCCCCATATCATCGCCCTTTATGGGAGATGCCCGAATTGCCGCTGACCAGGAACGGGCGTCGGCCCGCCGGAGTGACGGGGACCGGCGGTCCACGGCTGCCTCTCGGCGGTCCGCCGCCTTCGCCGTGTGGTACCTGCGCGCGGTCACGTTCATCAACTTTCTGAGCGCCGCGTGGGTGTCGCTCGGACAGGACGTACGACGGCACAACACCGAGAACTACTTCACGCCCTATCTGCTGACCGCCGGCTTCGCCTCCGGTGTGTTCACGATGTTCCTGGCCATCACGATGCGGCGGCGCAAGCGGGCCGCGTGGATCCTCAACTCCGTGCTCAGCGGGCTGTTCCTGCTGCTCTTCGGCGTCGCGATGGCGTTCCCGGAGATCCGCCAGTACGCCCAGAACTGGGTCTCGCTCGCGCTGACCGCGGCCTTCGTCGGCTCCCTGGTCCTGGGCCGCCGGGAGTTCTACGCCAAGGGCGACCGGTCGAACCCGAAGCTCGCCGCGGCCGTCGCGGTCGGCGGGCTGCTGGTCACCTCACTGCTCGCCGCGCTGCTGGTCACCGTCACCAACGACGCGCACGACGCGCACCGTTCGACGTTCCTGGACCGCTGGCGCTACGGCACCCTGCGGCTCGTCTCGGTCGCCGCCGACGACTCCCACTACCCGGGGATCGCGACGCCGAACTGGGTCAACGTCACCATCAACGTGCTCAGCACCCTGCTGGTGCTCGCCGTCCTCTACGCGGCCTTCCGCTCCCGGCGCGCCGTCGACCCGCTCACCGAGGACGACGAGAAGCGGCTGCGCGCGCTGCTCGACCGCAACGGCGAGCGGGACTCGCTCGGCTATTTCTCGCTGCGCCGGGAGAAGAGCGTGGTCTGGTCGCCCACCGGCAAGGCGGCGGTGGCGTACCGCGTGGTGGGCGGGGTCTCCCTGGCGAGCGGCGACCCCATCGGCGATCCCGAGGCATGGCCCGGCGCCATCGAGCCCTGGCTCGCCGAGGCCCGGGAGCACGGCTGGATCCCGGCGGTGATGGGCGCGAGCGAGGAGGCGGGCACCATCTATTCCCGGCATGGACTCGACGCCCTGGAGCTGGGCGACGAAGCCCTCGTCGAGACGGCCGAGTTCACCCTCGAAGGACGGGCCATGCGCACCGTCCGGCAGGCCTACAACCGGGTCAAGCGGGCGGGGTACCGGGTGCGCATCCGACGGCACGAGGACATCCCGGCCGCCGAGATGGCGTATCTGCTGGAGCGCGCGGACGACTGGCGCGACGGCGCGACCGAGCGCGGCTTCAGCATGGCGCTCGGCCGACTCGGCGACCCCGAGGACGGGCGGTGCGTGATGCTCGAATGCACGGACGCCGAGGGTGAGTTGAGGGCGGTGCTGTCCTTCGTTCCGTGGGGGCCCGGCGGGCTCTCGCTCGACCTGATGCGGCGCGACCGCGACGCGGAGAACGGGCTGATGGAGTTCATGGTGATCGAACTCCTGCGGCGCGCCCAGGAGATCAAGATCACCCAGGTCTCGCTCAACTTCGCCATGTTCCGTTCGGTCTTCGAACGTGGCGCGCGCCTCGGCGCGGGTCCGGTACTGCGGCTGTGGCGCTCGCTGCTCAGCTTCTTCTCGCGCTGGTGGCAGATCGAGTCGCTGTACCGGGCGAACGCCAAGTACCGGCCCATCTGGGAGCCGCGGTTCCTGCTCTTCGAGAAGAGCGCGGACCTGCTGCGCATCGGTGTCGCGTCCGCGCGCGCCGAGGGGTTCCTGGAGGCGCCGGGCCTGCCGAAGTGGCTGCACCGCAAGCACCTTGAGTCGCACAGATGAGACGGACGGGACCGACCGGGACCGACGTGAGGAGAGCCGTGGGGACGACCGGATGAACACACTCGCCCGCTGGGCCCGCGCCGAGTGGGGGCTGCTGTACGCCACCGTGCGCCGGGCCCTGACGGCGAGCGGGTGGCGGGCGGTCCCGATGTCCCTCGGCGCGGTGTGCCTGACGGCCGTCCTCCAGTTCGTCCAGAACCAGTCCTGGGGCTACCGACTGGTGCAGAACACGGGCGCCGTCCGGGCCGAGGACCCCCTGTGGCTCGCTCTGCTCCGCACCCCGCTCTCCTTGTTCGTACCGGCGCTGGATCTTCCCGTGTGGGGAGCGCTCGTGCAGATCCTGGTCGTCTTCGGGATCGCCGAGATCTGCCTGGGCTGGTGGCGCACGCTCGTCATCGCGTACGTCGCCACGCTGGCCGGGACGCTGTACGCGCGCGTCGGCATCGCGCTCGGCCCGCACCGTCCGCTGGGGCTGCCCGGGGCGAACGCGCTGATCGTCGACACCGGCCCGTCGGCGGCCGTGGTGGGCCTCGCGGTGTTCCTGGGCTGGCGCTACCGGGCGTACGTGACGGCCGGGGTGGTGATCGGGGCCATGGTGGCCGAGGTGCTCGTCAAGGAGAACCTGGCGGGCAGGGAGCATCTGGCGGCCATCGCCGCGGTGCTGGTGATGTGCTGCCTCTCCGCGGCGCGTCACCGCCGTTCGGGCAGGGAGCGGGCGGGCGCGGGGTCGGGTTTGCCGCCGATCCATTCCTGAACCCTGCGGCTGGGGCCCGCCCAGCGGCGGTCGTGCCGGTAGGCGCGCAGCCTGGCCCGGGCGCGGGCGCGCGGCCGGCGCCGGTAGAAGTGCCTGGCCCACGGTGAACCGGGCTTGGCCAGCCGGATCGTGCCGATGAAGGCGATGAAGGGAACGATCACCCCGAAAATGGCCATGCGCACCTTGCCCTTGCTGAGGCAGAGCAGTGCGAAGAGGAAGTTCAGGGCGATGGTCACGATCACGCTGGCGCGGTCCTGCGCCTCCTGGTTGCCGACGTCGTTGACACCGAACGGCGAGAAGCCGCTGAGCATCAGGCCGACGAGGGCCGCCGTGACCACGACGACCTCGACGCTCTTGCGCCCGGCCTCGGTCCAGTAGACGTCGTCGAGGTGCAGGATCAGCGCGAACTCGTCGAGCATCAGGCCTGTTCCCATGCCGAACAGCACGGCGCTGGCGCACGCCCCGAAGCCGTACCGGCTGCTGGCCACCGCGCCGAAGCCGCCGATCACCGTGAGCACGACGCCGGGCACGACGTGGTGGATGTGCAGATCACCGGCCTTGACGTTGCCGAAGGGCCCTTTGCCGGCGCGGATGAGCCGCACGATGACGCGGGTGACCACGAAGGTCACGACGAACGAGGCCAGCGCCAGCAACACCGGGAGCTTCCCGGGCTCGACGATGTTCCGATAGAACCAATGACCCATATGTGAACTTTATCCACCGCCGCTGTATCCGCCCTCCGGGCGTCCGGGTAGCCTGCGCCGATGTCCAAGACCGCCTCCGGGGCCTCCCTCGCCGACAGCCTCCGCTTCGCCTTCGGCACCCTCACCGTGCTCCCCGTGAAGGTGACCCGCTGGGACCGCGGCGCGGCGCGCGGCGGCATGCTGTGCGCTCCGCTGGCCGGTCTGCTGGTCGGGGCGGGCGCGGCTCTGGTGGGCGTGGCGCTGCTGGCCATGGGGGCGGCCCCGCTGCTCGCGGCCGTGGCCACCGCCGCCGTACCGGCCGCGCTCACCCGCGGCCTGCACCTCGACGGCCTCGCCGACACCGCGGACGGGCTGGGCAGCGGCAAGCCCGCCGAGGACGCGCTGCGGATCATGAAACAGTCGGACATCGGCCCGTTCGGCGTGATCACTCTCCTGTTCGTCCTGCTCGCCCAGGTGGCCGCACTCGCCCAGGCGTACGAGGCCTCATGGGGCCGGGGCGTCCTCGCGGCCGTCGTCTCGGCGACCGTGGCCCGCCTGGCCCTCACGCTCGCCGCCCGCACCGGGGTGCCCGCGGCCCGCCCCGAGGGTCTGGGGGCGGCGGTCGCGGGCACCGTGCCGCTGCGCGGCGCGCTGCTGGTGGCAGCGGCCGTGGCCGGCGCGGCGGCGGGCGCCGGCGCGCTCGTCGGGACGTACGACATCGTGCGCGCCGCGGTGGCGGTGGGCGCCTCCTGCCTGGCCGCCGAGCTGCTGCTGCGGCACTGCACCCGGCGCTTCGGCGGGATCACCGGCGATGTGTTCGGAGGCCTCGCGGAGACGGCGGCGACGACCGCGCTCGTGGTTCTCTCGCTGGGCTGACCACCGCGTTCACGGGGTGGGGGCCAGGGCGTGCGGCAATGTGCCCCAGGGATGGTCTCCCACGCCGGGGACCGCGCAGTACAGGGCGGCCCCCAGTTCCCGTGCCGACGCGGCCACGTCGACGCCGGCCGGTACCCCGTGGACCAGGTGACAGAGACTCGCCCCGGCACCCGTCCAGGGCGGCGGGGGCCTCCTCCGGTAGCCGGCCCAGGTGCCCTCGAAGGTGACGAGGACGTCGGCGATACCGGCGTACGAAGGGTGCGGTGCCGTGCCGTGGTTGAGAACGAGGGTGCCGGGGCCGAGTCCCCGGACGGCCGTCGCCAGCCGCCGGTAATAGCCGAACCCGCCTTCCGTGGCGGCCACTTGGTCGAGGAAGGTGCCGTCGGTGGCGTACCAGTCGCGGTGCCGGGTCAGGTCGCGCAGGACGTCCGCGAGGGGTCTGCGGCCGTAGTCCGTGTCGACGTACCCGAGCACCCGGACGTCCGCCGCGCGCAGCCGTCCGGCGACCGCCGCGAACGCCTGGTCGGGGCGGTCGCCGGGTCCGCTGGCGGGGTTCAGCACCACGCCGTACAGCCGTGGCGCGGCGGCGACGAGCGCGTCCCATTCCGCCGGGCGGACGGCGGGGTGTTCGTAGTAGGGGACGAGAAGGGTCTTCGAAGGGACGGGCGTACGGGCGGCGTTGGGCGCATGGGCCGCGGCGGTGGCAGCGGGCGAGCCGTGCGCGCCGGTGTCCGGCGGGTTCACCGGTGGGCCGTCACCTTTCCCAGCCGGGCGCAGACGAGCACGCTCTGGGCGCCCGCCGCCGCGCCGTACACGATCAGGCCCACCCAGTGCGAGTCGCCGGTGTGCGTCGCCAGCGCCGCTGTCTGGGCGAGCGCGGCGGCACAGACGACGGTGGCCGTGCCGGTGACGGCGCCGAAGGACTGGAGCAGCAGCCCGGTCCACATGACCGCGCCCAGCAGGAGCAGTCCGCCGAGCCGGATCCCGTCCGCCGCCGCGGGCGCGTGCGGCCACAGCGCGGAGATGGCGAGGCCGAGCACGAGCAGCGCGGTGAGGTAGCCGGCCAGGCACCGGACGAGCGCGCCGGCGGTGGCCCGCCGGAAACTCCTCGCCGACGTGGTGGAACGCAGCCCGGCGAGGCTCCCGCTGCGGAACCGGAACAGCAGCCACTCGGCGGGGCCCATGCTGAGCGTCAGCGCGACCGCGGCCGGTGCGGCGACCGCCGTACGGGCTCCGGTCAGGACGTCTCCGAGCGCCGCGTACAGCACGAGGACCCCGCTGCCGAGCCCGAACAGGGCGTACGCAAGGGTTCCGGCGTGCTGGCGCGGGGCGGACCGGCGGGCGCGCAGACGCGCGGCGACCCGGCCGAGGCGGGCCGGGGCGGTCCCGGGCTTCTCGGCGGCCGGCCGGCCTGTTGAGGCCGCCCGCGGCTCACCGGCCCGCCCGGACGGCTCCGTGCCGCCCCGCACCTTCCGGTACGGCAGCAGCGCGAGAAGCCCAGCACCCCAGCTTCCCTCCCCCAGCTCCCGCACGGCAGGCGCCACTTCGAACAGCCCGAGCAGGGCGACGGCCGCCAGCGAGCCGAGCAGCAGGGCCACGCGCGCCAGGTCCGGGACCGGGTGGAACACGGTGACGATCGCGCCCGCCGTCATGGGCGCCAGGGCGGCGAGCAGTGTGCGTTCCCTGCCCATCACCAACAGAACGGTGGCCGCGCCCAGATAGCCCGACTGCCCGGCGGCGAAGGCGACGGCGCCCCGGCCGGCCGAACCCGCCGCCGCGAAGGCCACCAGGGAGCCGAGCAGGACACCGACCGGGGTCCCGACGAGCAGCGCCCGGCGGGCGGCCGCGCGGTCGCCGATTCCCATCCAGGTGTACGCGCGGTGCGCGAGCCCCTGGTTCCAGGTCCAGCCGCACAGCGCACCGGTGAGCATCGGAACGGTCCCGGCCGGGAGTCCGAACGCGCCCTTGGGCCCCGCGAGAAGCGGGGCGGCGAGGACGTAGCCGAGGCCGGGGAGGGCGAAGACGATGCCCCGCAGGAGGCAGCCGAGGAGACCGATCCGCCAGGGGTCGTGGGGCGGGCCCGCCGGTTCGGGATGGGCCCGGTCGACCCGCTCGAACAACTCCTCCGCCAGGGCGAAGGAGTTCGTGACGCCGTACCGTTCGCGGATCTGGTCGTCGGACAGGCCGTCGGACTCCAGGAGCGCCGCCACCTCGTCGGGGTGGACCGCGGCGGACACGAACTCCCCCAGGTTCTCGGCGAGTTCGTCGATCGGGTCGGGCTGTGCCCAGCTCGTCGAGCGACGCTGGCCCGGCACCAGCGGACGGGTGGCCTCGCGGGCCGCGGGCTGCGTGCGCAGGGAGCCGCTCACCAGCCGGCCCCGTCCGTGGCGACGGCCTGGTACCAGGGGTCGCGCAGTTCGAGGGTCCAGTCGGCGACCGTCTCCACGGCGGGCTCGTACACCTCGGGCCGGCCCGCCAGTTCCTGGTAGACCGTCCTGAAGGCGTCGACCGAGCGGCGCAGCGTGAAGCGGTCGATGACCCGCTGGCGGGACAACTCGCCGAGGTCCAGGCGTCGTTCGTCGTCGCGCAGCAGGGTGAGGGCGGCGGCGGCCATCTTCTCCGGCTCGCGCGGCGGGACGACGATCCCGGTGTCGCCGACCGCCTCACGGACCCCGCCCACATCGGTGGAGACCGTCGTACGGCCGCAGGACATCGCCTCGATGATCGAGAACGGGAAGCCCTCGGAGATGGAGGACAGCATGACGACATGGCCGGCCGCGTAGGCGCGCCACACCTCGGTGATACGGCCCTCGAAGGTCAGCCCGTCGGTGACGCCCAGTTCGGCGGCGAGTTTCTCCAGGCGGGTCCGGTACGCCTCTCCGCCGGGCGGCACGGGACCGAACAACCGCAGCCGGGTTTCGGGCAGTTCGGCGCGCACCATGGCGTACGCGCGCAGGAGTGTCTCCAGGTCCTTGATGGGGTCGACCCGGCCGCACCAGGTGAGGGTGGGCACGGCGGGTTCGGGCCCGGCGTGCGGGAAGGCGTGCGGGTCGACGCCGTTGTAGACCGTGCGGATCCGGTCGCCGGCGGCGCCGCCGCGCTCCTCCCAGCGGCGGTTGTACTGGTTGCAGGGGGTGATGAGGTCGGCGGCGCGGTAGCCCAGGGAGTTCAGTTCGCGGTAGAAGCCGAGCATGAACGCCTTGACGGGCCAGCACTGTTCGGCTCCGCGGTAGCCGAGATAGCGCTCGCGCAGATAGATGCCGTGCTCGGTGAGCAGGAACGGGACCCCGTCCACGTGGTGTGCGACGAGGGCGGGCAGCGTGGCGAGGCCGCTGCTGACCGCGTGGGCGACGGAGTCCTCGGGGATCCGGACGCCGAGCGGGCGCAGCGCGTGCTCCAGCAGGTCGGTCGCCGTGAGCGCGTCGTGCACGGTGGGCCGCGCGGCGGCCGTCGGCAGATGCGGCATCGTCCAGATCCACATCAGCGAGCGCAGCGCCGACTCGCCGCGCAGGGCGGCCGAGAGGCGTCCGTCGCGGGCGAGCCCGGCCAGTTCGTACAGGGCGTCGCCGAAGTCCTCGGCCGAGTCCGGGTCGAGGAAGGAGAGCAGGAAGCGTTCGTAGGTCTCGGAGAAACGGCGCAGGGCGCGGCCCAGTGGTGGCCGCGCGCGGCCGGGCCGTGGCCCCCAGGTCGGTACGCGGGTGTGCCGGTAGACGTTGGTCGGCAGCTCCCAGGTCACGGGTTCGCGGCCGCTGCCGGTGAGCGAGACGATGTGGAAGTCGACCTCCGGCATGCCCTTGACCAGTTGGTCGCACCAGGTGCTGACCCCGCCGTGGACATGTGGATAGGTGCCTTCGGTGAGCATGGTGACATGACGGCCGGTGCGCATCATGCGTGGTTCCCCCCTGGGACTGTTTCTTCCGGAGAGCCCCCCGGCCCCCCGTCGCACGGCTCGCGAGCGCACCCCGGCCGGTGTCGGACCGGGGTGCGCGTCGCGAGCCGCGTAACTGCCGTGCTTACGCGGGCAGGTTCAGCTTGACCGCGGACTGAAGGAGCTCCGGCTTGGTCCAGTCATTGCGCTGTCCCGCGTACGGCGTGCCGAACACGGTGGTGCCGACCAGGAGTTGCTTCCTGGTCCCCTCGGGCACGGTCACCGGGATCTCGGTCCCGGACGGGGCGGTGACGGTGACGGTGTTGCCGACGCGGTAGGCCGTGACCTTGCCGTTCGCCAGGGCCGTCTGCCAGGCGGTACGGCGCTGCAGCTCGGTGCCGATCGCGCTCTGGCGGGGGTTCTGCAGCGGGGTGTTGTCGGCGTAGATGTCCCGGTAGTCGGAGAGCACCTTGTCCAGGACCGGGTACAGGATGCGGTCCTCGGCCAGGTTGGACTGGTGGACGTAGTGCGGGCGCGGGTCGTTGCCGATGGCGTGCCCGAGCGCGGTACGCGCCTCCAGCGGGACGATGTAGTCGGCGTAGCCGGTGGCGGTGTCCAGCGGGGCCGGCATGCAGGTGGACGTCGCGTTGTTCTCGCAGAGGCCGCTGCCGCCGTCGGCCTTCGAGGTGTAGATCCAGTTGTACTCGTCGGCCATCTCCTCGGCCTTGCCGGCGTTGTAGTAGACGTTCATCGGGTAGCGGGGGACGGTCATCACGCCGTTGCCGACCGAACGCTGCTCGGGCTCACGGGAGTTGTCGGACCCGGTCCACCTGACGCCGTTCGCGGAGAGGGCGCGCGCGAGGTTCGGGTTGTCGTCGGGCTGCTGGGGCAGCGTCCTGAGACCCGAGTGCTCGCCGGTCACCAGCTCGGTGCGGTCGGTGGAAAGGCCGTGGGAGGCCGCCCAGTTGTTGTTGTTCGAGATCTCCGCGGAGATGTCGGCCCGGCTCACGTACTTCGTCGAGCCGTCGGCGTTCTTCGAGCAGGTCCAGGGGACGGTCGTGGTGTCCTGGACGCAGCCGAGGAACAGGTGCGTGTAGGTGTGGTTCATCCAGCGGAACTTGGCCTTGTCGGCGAGCAGCCGGTCCGTGAGGGCGTCCGTGCCGCCGTTCTCGGCCTTCCACTCCTCCCCCGCGCCCGCGTTGAAGACCATGTCGAGCGTGAACCCGTGGTCGGCCTCCCACTGGGCGGCGTAGGCGGCGTCGTCCGCGGTCATACGGATCGGCGTGGTGGTGTCCTCGCCGTTGCTGCCCGCACAGTCGATGTCACCGGGCGTGCAGTTGAGCTGGGAGTCCCAGCGCGCGTCGGGCGCGAAGACGTCGTCGACGTGGACGGAGAAGTAGTTCCTGCTCTGTCCGAGGTGCACGCCCTGGGTGAGCCATTCGACGATGCCGCGCGCCAGGACCTTGAACTGCTTCTGGTACTGGTTGTACGCGAAGGTCACCACGAGTTCGCGGCGCCCGTCGTGGGCGTACTGCCCGAGCATCGAACCGCCGGTGGGCGCGTCCAGGTAGCTGGTGAACCCGTCCCTCGGGTGGGCCGCGTAGCCGTAGGTCTCCTGGACCGCCGGGTCGTTGTCCTCGAAGGTCAGCGGTCCGTCGAGGTAGCGGAACGGGCCGGCCGTGCCCGCCGCGGTGATCTGGGTGCGTGCGCCGTCCAGCACACCGGCCCAGCCGCCGTTCTGGTCGGTGTAGTCAAGACCGACCTCCGGGTGTGCCCAGGTGTAGGCGTCCACCTGGGGGATGCCGAACGTCGTTTCGTACGTCTCCAGTGCGGTCTGTTCGGCCGAACCCGGGCCGAACGGCGCCTCGTTCGGCAGGACGACGCCCTGGTACTTGGCGCGCGGGACGCCGTTCACGGTGTCGCTCAGGAACGTCGCGCTGATGGTCGGGCGGCTCGCGTCACCCAGATTGACGGTGGTGTACGGGACACCGGAGTTCTTCAGCTCCGCGGTGATCGCCCCGACCTGGCCCGCGCCGTTGTCGACGACGAGGACCTTGAGATCGATCCGCGGCGTCGCTGCCGCGGATGCGCCGGGTGCCCCCACTCCCAGCGCCAGGAGTCCGGCGGCCCCCAGGACGGCGGCCGTCCCTCTCCACCGATGCAGACTCTGTGCCATGTGTTGCGCCTCCCCCTCGGAGATCCCCCACGGGTGGAAACCATGGGGAATCTGTGGAAATCGTGCAAATCAGTGAGCGGCATGCCCACTGGAACACGATGAGTGTGTCTCAGGTCACCAGGAGTGAGGGGCGGGAATCCAGCACGGCGCCACTTGTGGGTGAACGTCCGTAGAAATGAGCGAAACCCGACCCCGAGCGTAGGCTCGTCCCGGGTACTCGCCCGCCCTGTCAGGGGCCCCCGGCAAGGACCGCCCCCGAGGACGGATCTAGGGTCAGCCGTCGGGCCCGGTCGACCCACCCCTCTCGGCCACACGAACTTCAATGGAAGCGGAGATCTCACCACCGTGACTGCTCTCACTCTCAGCACCGCCGCAGCGTCAGGTCTGCGGGCCGACGCGATCGTCGTCGGTGTCGCGAAGGGCCCCAAGGGCCCGGTCGTCGCACCGGGCGCCGAGGCCGTGGACAAGGCGTACGACGGCGGGCTCGCCGGAATCCTGGAGACCCTCGGTGCCTCCGGGTCCGAGGGCGAGGTGACCAAGCTGCCCGCACCGTCCGGATTCAAGGCCCCCGTCGTGGTGGCCGTCGGCCTGGGAGCGGTCCCCGAGGAGGACGCCGGCTTCGACGCCGAGGCGCTGCGCCGCGCGGCCGGTGTCGCCGCCCGCGCGCTCGCCGGCGCCAAGAAGGCCGCCTTCGCGCTGCCGATCCAGGACGCCGCCGACGCCGGCGCGGTCGCCGAGGGCGCCCGCCTGGGCGCGTACGGCTTCGACGCCTACAAGGAGACCGGCCGGGGCGACGCGGCCAAGAACGGCAAGGGTCCGCTCGGCGAGGCGGCGCTGCTCGGCGGCAAGCCCCGGGACGCGGCGTACAAGGCGGCCGTCGCGCGCGCCACCGCCGTGACCGAGGAGCTCAACCGCGCCCGCGACCTCGTCAACACCCCGCCGAACGACCTCAACCCGGAGTCCTTCGCCGCCGTCGCCACCGCGGCCGGCAAGGAGCATGGCATCAAGGTGACGGTGCTCGACGAGAAGGCCCTGGCGAAGGGCGGCTACGGCGGCATCCTCGGCGTCGGCGCCGGAGCGGTCGCCGGTCCCCGCCTGGTGAAGCTGTCGTACACCTCCGCCAAGGCGACCAAGCACCTCGCCTTCGTCGGCAAGGGCATCACCTACGACTCGGGCGGCATCTCGCTGAAGCCCGCCGGGCACAACGAGACGATGAAGTGCGACATGGCCGGCGCCGCCGCGGTCTTCGCCGCCGTCGTCACCGCCGCGCGCCTCGGCCTGGAGGTCAACGTCACCGGCTGGCTCGCGCTCGCCGAGAACATGCCCTCCGGCTCCGCCACCCGTCCGGGTGACGTGCTGCGCATGTACAGCGGCAAGACCGTCGAGGTCCTCAACACCGACGCCGAGGGCCGGCTGGTCCTCGCGGACGCGCTGTGGAAGGCGTCCGAGGAGAAGCCGGACGCGATCGTCGACGTGGCGACCCTGACCGGCGCGATGGTGCTGGCGCTGGGCAACCGCACCTTCGGCGTGATGGCCAACGACGACGCGTTCCGCGCCTCGATCGTCGAGGCCGCCGAGGAGGTCGGCGAGGAGTCCTGGCCGATGCCGCTGCCCGAGCACCTGCGCAAGGGCATGGACTCCCCCACCGCGGACATGGCCAACATGGGCGAGCGCATGGGCGGCGGCCTGGTCGCCGGTCTGTTCCTGCGCGAGTTCGTGGGCGACGGCATCACCTGGGCGCACCTGGACATCGCGGGCCCCGCGTTCAACGAGGCCGGCCCGTTCGGCTACACCCCCAAGGGCGGCACCGGTTCCGCGGTCCGCACCCTGGTCCGTCTCGCCGAACTGACGGCGGCCGGCGACCTGGGCTGAGCCTTCGTACGGCGCACGGCCCCGGGCGTTGACTCGCCCGGGGCCGCTCGTATGGCCGTACGGAGGTTTCGCCCTCGACGAAATCCGCAGGTTCACCCGGCTCCGCACCCCGTCGACGTGATGGATCAGACGTCCCACACACCGGCCCGGCGTCTCGCTCGCCCTCGACAAGTGCGAAGATGGGTTCTCGGCAGGACAGGGCCCCCACCACAGGGCCGTTGAAAGAGCGGCCGGACACCAGCCGACCGACCGGTCAACCACCCGTAAGGGACAAAGGTGCCCGGCGTTACGGCGCACATGCATGGAGGACGTGACGTGGCGAACGACGCCAGCACCGTTTTCGACCTAGTGATCCTCGGCGGCGGTAGCGGCGGTTACGCCGCGGCGCTGCGCGGAGCGCAGCTGGGCCTGGACGTCGCCCTGATCGAGAAGGACAAGGTCGGCGGAACCTGCCTGCACCGCGGGTGCATCCCCACGAAGGCCCTGCTGCACGCGGGCGAGATCGCCGACCAGGCCCGCGAGAGCGAGCAGTTCGGCGTCAAGGCCACCTTCGAGGGCATCGACGTACCCGCCGTCCACAAGTACAAGGACGGGGTCATCTCCGGTCTGTACAAGGGTCTGCAGGGTCTCATCGCGTCCCGCAAGGTGACGTACATCGAGGGTGAGGGCCGTCTGTCCTCCCCGACCTCCGTCGACGTGAACGGGCAGCGCGTCCAGGGCCGCCACGTGCTCCTCGCGACCGGCTCCGTGCCGAAGTCGCTGCCGGGCCTGGAGATCGACGGCAACCGCATCATCTCGTCCGACCACGCGCTCGTCCTGGACCGCGTGCCGCAGTCCGCGATCGTGCTCGGCGGCGGTGTCATCGGCGTCGAGTTCGCCTCGGCGTGGAAGTCCTTCGGCACCGAGGTCACGGTCATCGAGGGCCTCAAGCACCTCGTCCCGGTCGAGGACGAGAACTCCTCCAAGCTTCTTGAGCGCGCGTTCCGCAAGCGCGGCATCAAGTTCAACCTGGGCACCTTCTTCTCGAAGGCCGAGTACACCCAGAACGGTGTCAAGGTCACCCTCGCCGACGGCAAGGAGTTCGAAGCCGAGCTCCTGCTCGTCGCCGTCGGCCGCGGCCCGGTCTCGGCCGGTCTCGGCTACGAGGAGCAGGGCGTCGCGATGGACCGCGGCTACGTCCTGGTCGACGAGTACATGCGCACGAACGTCCCGACCATCTCCGCCGTCGGCGACCTCGTCCCGACGCTCCAGCTCGCGCACGTCGGCTTCGCCGAGGGCATGCTGGTCGCGGAGCGGCTGGCCGGTCTGAAGACCGTTCCGATCGACTACGACGGCGTCCCGCGCGTGACGTACTGCCACCCCGAGGTCGCCTCCGTGGGTATCACCGAGGCCAAGGCCAAGGAGATCTACGGTGCGGACAAGGTCGTCGCCCTGAAGTACAGCCTCGCGGGCAACGGCAAGAGCAAGATCCTCAACACCTCGGGCGAGATCAAGCTCGTCCAGGTGAAGGACGGTGCCGTGGTCGGCGTCCACATGGTCGGCGACCGCATGGGCGAGCAGGTCGGCGAAGCCCAGCTGATCTACAACTGGGAAGCGCTGCCCGCCGAGGTCGCTCAGCTCATCCACGCCCACCCGACGCAGAACGAGGCGCTCGGCGAAGCCCACCTCGCCCTCGCGGGCAAGCCGCTGCACGCGCACGACTGATTCGGCTCCGGCCGATCCGTCGGCCGCCGGCTGTCCCCAGTCACCGCGTCGAGCAGGGCGCGACGACGACCACAGACTTCCGCACCTTCCCCTGGCGCTCGATTCCGGTCGAGCGGGGGAGACCCCAATAAGGAGCAACAGAAACCATGCCGGTTTCCGTAACCCTTCCGGCACTCGGTGAGAGCGTCACCGAGGGCACTGTCACTCGCTGGCTGAAGGCCGAGGGCGAGCGCGTCGAGGCCGACGAGCCGCTGCTGGAGGTGTCGACGGACAAGGTCGACACCGAGATCCCCTCTCCCGCCGCCGGCATCCTGGCGTCCATCAAGGTCGCCGAGGACGAGACCGTCGAGGTCGGCGCCGAGCTGGCCGTCATCGACGACGGCACGGGCGCGCCCGCCGCCGCCCCGGCTCCCGCCGCCGCCGCCCCGGCTCCCGCCGCCGCCGAGGCTCCGGCCCCGGCCGCCGCTCCGGCCGCTCCCGCCCCGGTCGCCGCGGCTCCCGCTGCCCCGGCCGCTCCCGCCGCCGCCCCCGCCGCTCCGGCCGGTGGCGCCTCCGGTACCGACGTCGTGCTGCCCGCGCTGGGCGAGTCGGTCACCGAGGGCACCGTCACCCGCTGGCTGAAGGAGGTCGGCGAGGAGGTCGCGGAGGACGAGCCCCTGCTCGAGGTCTCCACGGACAAGGTCGACACCGAGATCCCCGCGCCGGTCGCCGGCGTGCTGCTGGAGATCGTCGTCGGCGAGGACGAGACCGCTGAGGTCGGCGCCAAGCTGGCCGTCATCGGCGCTCCGGGTGCGGCTCCGGCCGCTGCCGCGCCGGCCGCTCCGGCGGCCCCCGCGCCGGCTCCGGCCGCCCCCGCCGCCCCGGCTCCGGCCCCCGCTGCGCCGGCCGCTCCGGCCGCCGCCGCCCCGGCTCCGGTCCAGCCGACCGCGCCCGCCGCTCCGGCCCCCGCGCCGGTGGCCGCGCCCGCCCCCGTCACCCCGGCTCCGGCGCCCGCCGCGACCGCCGGTGACGACGGTGCGTACGTGACCCCGCTGGTGCGCAAGCTCGCCGCCGAGAACGGCGTCGACCTCGCCGCCGTCAAGGGCACCGGCGTCGGCGGTCGTATCCGCAAGCAGGACGTCGTCGCCGCCGCGGAGGCCGCCGAGGCCGCGAAGGCCGCGGCCACCGCTCCGGCACCGGCCGCCTCCGCTCCGGCCGCCTCCGCCAAGAAGGCGCCGGTCCTGGAGGCCTCCCCGCTGCGCGGCCAGACCGTCAAGATGACCCGCATCCGCAAGGTCATCGGCGACAACATGGTGAAGGCCCTGCACGAGCAGGCGCAGCTGTCCTCGGTCGTCGAGGTCGACATCACCAAGCTGATGAGGCTCCGCGCGCAGGCGAAGGACTCCTTCGCGGCCCGCGAGGGCGTCAAGCTCTCCCCGATGCCGTTCTTCGTGAAGGCGGCGGCCCAGGCGCTGAAGGCCCACCCGGCCGTCAACGCCCGGATCAACGTGGACGAGGGCACGATCACCTACTTCGACACCGAGAACGTCGGTATCGCGGTGGACTCGGAGAAGGGCTTGATGACCCCGGTCATCAAGCGCGCGGGCGACCTGAACATCGCCGGTATCGCCAAGGCCACCGCCGACCTGGCGGGCAAGGTCCGGGCGAACAAGATCACTCCGGACGAGCTGTCCGGCGCGACCTTCACCATCTCCAACACCGGCTCGCGCGGCGCGCTCTTCGACACGATCATCGTGCCGCCGAACCAGGTCGCGATCCTCGGCATCGGTGCCACGGTCAAGCGTCCGGCCGTCATCGAGACGGAAGAGGGCACCGTCATCGGCGTCCGCGACATGACGTACCTGACGCTGTCCTACGACCACCGTCTGGTGGACGGCGCCGACGCGGCCCGTTACCTGACCGCGGTCAAGGCGATCCTGGAGGCGGGCGAGTTCGAGGTCGAGCTCGGCCTGTAACCCGCACCGCTCGCACGCTGACACGGCACCCCCGTCCGGAGCTCCGGACGGGGGTGCCGTGTATCCGGGACGCCCGGGTTGTCGCGGTCACACGGAGGCACGAATCCGGACATCACCGGGTACGGGCCCGTACGCCCGGGAACACTCTGACAGCGTGTAAGTCTCGTCTCACCTGCGGGAAAGCGCCGCCATGCACCCCTCACCGACCGGGGCACGGCCTTATTGTCTAAAGGTCAAACGCCCTCCCGAAGGAGCCTTCATGACCGCGCCCGTCGTCCACTCGCTGCGCGAACAGATCCGCGAGCACATCGTGGAGGGGATCGTCAGCGGGCGCTGGAAGCCGGGCGAGCGGATCGTGGAGCGACGGATCGCCACCGAGCTGGAGGTCAGCCAGACCCCGGTCAGGGAGGCGCTGCGCGAGCTGGAGTCGCTGCGGCTGATCGAGTCGGCGCCGAACAAGGGCGTCCGGGTGCGGAATCTGACGGCCGCCGACCTGGAGGAGAGCTACCCCGTACGAGCCGGCCTGGAGGCCATCGCGGCGGAGCTGGCGGCCGACCGGCTGGCCGAGGACTGCTCTGCGCTTGAACCCCATGTGGCGGCGCTGTACGAGGCCGACCGGCTGGCCGACGGGACCGGCCAGGTGCGGCACACCGTGGGGTTCCACCGCGAGCTGGTCCGGGCGGCCGGGAACTCCGTCCTCCTGCACACCTGGGAGGGCCTGGGCATCGAGGTCTTCACGGCCCTGTCCATCCGCTGGCTCGGAACCGTGCAGCAGTCGTACGCGGAGGAGCACGAGGCCCTCGTGGACGCCTTCCGGCGGCGCGATCCACTGATCGCCGACCTCGTGAAGGCCCATGTCCTCGGCTGCGCCCCGCGCCCGTGAGGGACGGCCGGACGGCACCGGCGCAAGGGAGCACACCCGCGCTCAAGCGTGCTCCCACCTGCGAAAACCGTCGATTTTCAAGGCACCCGGTGCCTGGCTTCAAGGCACCCCGTGCCGACTTTCCGATCTGAAGAGAATTTCCCTTGGATTCCTTTGATCGATCATCGATCAGGGAGTTACAGTCACCGACGGGCTCCTACAAGAGCCCGCCGCCCTGTCCTGCCATAGACCAAGGGCACCCCCGAACACCCCTTGCCGATGAGGGAACCCCCCTCCGCATCCGGAAGGCGGCGCAATGACCGACCCCACCGCAATCCAGCCGAGCGAGCTCGACCAGCTCCCGGACCGCGACCCCGAGGAGACCGCCGAGTGGCAGGCCTCCCTGGACGCCGTCACCCAGGCGGCCGGGCCGCACCGTGCCGCGTACCTGATGCGCCGCACGCTGGAGCGCGCCGAGGGCAACGGTCTCGCGCTGCCCAAGCTGCTCGAGACCGACTACGTCAACACCATCCCCACCGCCGCCGAGCCCACCGTGGACGGCGACGAGGCGATGGAAGCCAGGATCACCGCGTGGAACCGCTGGAACGCGGCCGCGATGGTGACCCGGGGCGCGAAGCACGGCGTCGGCGGCCACATCGCCACCTTCGCCTCCGCGGCCTGGCTCTACGAGACCGGCTTCAACCACTTCTTCAAGGGCAAGGAGGGTGACGGGTCCGGCGACCAGCTCTACATCCAGGGCCACGCCTCCCCCGGCATCTACGCCCGTGCCTTCCTCGACGGGCGCCTGACCGAGCACCACCTGGACAATTTCCGCCAGGAGGCGGGCGGCAGCGGCCTCCCGTCGTACCCGCACCCGCGCCGGCTGCCCTGGCTGTGGGAGTTCCCGACCGTCTCCATGGGCCTCGGCCCGCTGTCGGCGATCTACCAGGCCCGCTTCAACCGTTACCTCACCAACCGCGGCATCAAGGACGTCTCGGCGTCGCACGTGTGGGCGTTCCTCGGTGACGGCGAGATGGACGAGCCGGAGTCGACGGCGGCACTCGCACTCGCCTCGCGCGAGGGTCTGGACAACCTGACCTTCGTCATCAACTGCAACCTGCAGCGCCTCGACGGCCCGGTGCGCGCGAACTTCAAGATCGTGCAGGAGCTGGAGGCCCAGTTCCGCGGCGCCGGCTGGAACGTCGTGAAGTCGCTGTGGGGCAACGCCTGGGACGAGCTGTTCCAGCTCGACACCACGGGCGCGCTCGTCCGCCGCCTGCGCCAGGTGCCCGACGCGCAGGTGCAGACGTACCAGACCCGCGACGCCGCCTACATCCGCCAGGACTTCTTCGGCGCCGACCCGGCGCTCGTCGAGATGGCGAAGCTGCTGAGCGACGACAAGATCCTCGAGTGCTTCCACCTCTCGCGCGGTGGCCACGAGGCGCGCAAGGTGTACGCGGCCTACCGCGCCGCCCTCTCCCACAAGGGCGCGCCGACGGTGATCCTGGCCCAGACGGTCAAGGGCCACACCCTCGGCGAGGGCTTCGCGTCGAAGAACGCCAACCACCAGATGAAGAAGCTGTCGACGGACGAGTTCAAGCAAATGCGTGATCTGCTCGAACTGCCCATCTCCGACAGCCAGTTCGTCGACGGCGTGGTGCCGTACGGCCACCCGGGCGCCGACTCTCCCGAGGTCCGTTACCTCCAGGAGCGCCGCGCGGCCCTCGGCGGCCCGGCCCCGGCCCGCCGCACACACGCCCTGGCCCCGCTGCCGGCCCCCGCCGACAAGACGTTCGCGTCCTTCGACAAGGGCTCCGGCACCCAGAACCTGGCGACGACGATGGCGTTCGTCCGGCTGGTCAAGGACCTGGTCCGCGACAAGCAGACCGGCCGGCGCTGGGTGCCGATCGTCCCGGACGAGGCCCGTACCTTCGGTATGGAGTCGCTCTTCCCGTCGCTGGGCATCTACTCGCCCAAGGGCCAGACGTACGAGCCGGTCGACCGCGACCAGCTCATGTACTACAAGGAGGCCGAGGACGGCCAGATCCTCAACGAGGGGATCACCGAGGCCGGCTCCATGGCGGACTTCATCGCCGCGTCCACCGCGTACTCCACGCACGGCGAAGCGATGATCCCCTTCTACATCTTCTACTCGATGTTCGGCTGGCAGCGCACGGCCGACCAGATGTGGCAGCTCGGCGACCAGCTCGGCCGCGGCTTCCTGGTCGGTGCCACGGCCGGTCGTACGACCCTGACCGGTGAGGGCCTGCAGCACGCCGACGGCCACTCCCCCGTCATCGCGGCGACCAACCCGGCGGCACTGTCCTACGACCCGGCGTTCGCGTACGAGATCGCGGCGATCGTCAAGGACGGTCTGCGCCGGATGTACGGCGAGGCGGCCCCGGGCGAGGACCCAGACGTCTTCTACTACCTGACCGTCTACAACGAGCCGATGCCTCAGCCGGCCAAGCCGGCCGGTCTCGGTATCGACGAGGGCATCCTCAAGGGCCTGTACCGCTTCAACACGGCGGAGTCGGCGGGCCTGAACGTGGCGGCGGCGAACGCTCCGCGCATCCAGCTGCTCGGCTCCGGCACGGCGATCCACTGGACCCTGGAGGCCCAGCGGCTGCTCGCCGAGGAGTGGGGCGTGGCCGCCGACGTGTGGTCCGCGACCTCCTGGACGGAGCTGCGCCGCGACGCGCTGGAGGCCGACGCGGCCCTGCTGCGCGGCGAGGAGCGGATGCCGTTCGTCCGCCAGGCGCTGCAGGGCGCCGAGGGCCCGGTGCTCGCGGTCTCCGACTACATGCGCCAGGTCCCGGACCAGATCGCGCAGTGGGTCGAGCAGGACTGGTCCTCGCTCGGTGCCGACGGCTTCGGTCTCTCCGACACCCGCGCGGCGGCCCGCCGCCACTTCGGCGTGGACGCGCAGTCGATCGTCGTCGCGGCGCTGGCGCAGCTCGCCCGCCGCGGTGAGGTCAAGGCGTCGGCGGTGAAGGAGGCCCGGGAGCGCTACGGCCTGTAGTGCACGGGGGTTGAACCCGGAGAAGGGGTACGGCGGCCGCCGTACCCCTTCTCGGTCTTTCCGGGCGCCGTTGCGTGGCGGTCTGCGAGGCACCCTCGCGCGGCGGCCTTACGCGGCGGCCCGGCGAGGTCGGCCGCCCCGTCTCCGCGTTGTCAGTGGTGCCCGGCATCATGAACACATGCGTGCTGCTCGTCTGATCAAGATGGTGCTGCTGCTCCAGGCCCGCGCCTCGATGACCGCCGCCGAGCTGGCGCGGGAGCTGGAGGTGTCCGAGCGCACGATCACGCGGGACGCGCAGGCGCTGTCGGAGGCGGGGGTCCCGGTGTACGCGGACCGGGGGCGGTCGGGGGGCTACCGCCTGGTCGGCGGGTACCGGACACGGCTGACGGGGCTCGCGCGCAGCGAGGCGGAGGCGCTGTTCCTGAGCGGGGTGCCGGGGGCGCTGCGCGAGATGGGCCTTGAGGACACCGCCTCGGCGGCGCGGCTCAAGGTGTCGGCGGCGCTGCTGCCCTCCGTTCGGGACGCCTCGCGCACGGCGGCGCAACGGTTCCATCTGGACGCGCCCGCCTGGTTCAGCGAGCCGCGGACGCCGGAGCTGCTGCCCTCGGTCGCGGACGCGGTGTGGGACGACCGCCCGGTCCTCGCGCGCTACCGGCGGGGCGAGGCGGAGGTGGAGCGGGCGCTCGAACCGTACGGGCTCGTCCTGAAGGCGGGCGTCTGGTACCTGTGTGCGCGGGTCGCGGACGCGGCGGCCTTCCGGGTGTACCGGATCGACCGATTCACCGCCGTCGACATCGGTGCGGAGCGGTTCCGCCGGGACGACGGGTTCGACCTGCCCGCGTTCTGGGAGGAGCGGGCCGAGGAGTTCGCCCGGTCCGTCCTGCGGTCCGAGGTCGTCGTACGGCTGTCCCCGGAGGGCGTACGACAGCTGCCGTACGTCACTGATCCCGTGTCCGCGAAGGAGGGGCTCGGCACGTCCGGTGCCCCCGACGGACGGGGCTGGGTGACCCTCACGCTCCCGGTCGAGTCGGAGGAAGTCGCCCGCATACAGCTGCGGGGGCTCGGGCCTGAGGTGGAGGTGCTCGCTCCGGCGGTCCTGCGGGCGCGTTGCGCCGCGGACGCGGCCGAATCGGCGGCGCTCTACCGGTGATCGCGGGCCCTGTGGAGCCGCTTCCCGCCGCCCGCTTGAAATCCGTACGAACCCGGCGGTTTTACCTTCGGCATGTGCATGCATAACAATCTGCGCCACTCCACGTGCGTCCCTCCCGCCCAGGACCGATGCTGGACCCGTGATGGACGAGACGGAGTTCTGGCAGCTGGTGGACACGACCCGCGAGACTGCCGAGGGCGACCCCGAGGAACAGGCCGATCTGCTCGTCGAGCGGCTCGTCCAGCTGGACCCGGACTCCGTCCTGGACTTCGCCCGGCACTTCGAGTCCCGCTACAACCGCGCGTACCGCTGGGACCTGTGGGGCGCGGCCTGGGTACTGCTCGACGGTGCCAGTGACGACGCCTTCGACTTCTTCCGGTGCTGGCTGATCGGCCAGGGCCGGGAGGTCTTCGAGGGCGCGATGCACGACCCCGACACGCTCGCCGAGCTCCTGGAGGACTTCGACGAGGAGATCGACGGCGACGGCGAGGAGCTGGGCTACGCGGCCGACGAGGCCTACGAGCAGCTGACCGGTGCCGTCGCGCCCGCCCTGGGCATCCCGGCCGCGGCCGCGGAGCCCGAGGGCACCCCGCTCGAATTCGAGAACGAGTCCGTCATCGCGGAGCGCTACCCCAAGCTGTGGGAGCGGTTCAGGGAGGACTGACGGGACCGACGGGACCGGCAGGAGCGGCAGGAGCGGCAGGACGGGCGGAAGCGGCTGCGGAACCGGCCGCGGAGCGGTCGGCCTCGCTGCGGGAGGGGCCGGCCGGCGTCTCAGGTGTCGCCGGACCGCTTCCAGGCCGCGGTCCGTTGTCGGCCGAGGTCCGAGGGGATGTACGCCTGCGGCTGTTCGGCGCGCACCGTGTGATGCATCGGGGCCGCGTTGGCCTGGTCGAGCGCGGACGCCGTGACCGCCGCCGGGCCCAGCACGACCGTCGCCATCGCGCAGACCACCGCCCACGGGCCACGCGCGCCCTTCGCCCTGCCGCCGGCAGGTTCCCCCGCCCTCCCGGCGTCCTGCGCGCCCGCGATGCGCCGCGCGTGCGCCCCGCTCCCCGCGTGGCCCGCGGGCTCCGTCCGACTGAGCCTCATGATCCCCACCTCCGGTCAGTGCGTACGGCGACCGTAGGACGCACGGCTCTGGGGAGCCTGTGAGCGGCCGGGGGCGTACCTGTGACTGTCGGCGCGGGGTTCGGCCGGGTGGTCAGCGGCCCTGGTAGCGGGCCGCCAGGGCGCGGATCTCGGGGAGGCGGGCGGTGAGGGCCGCGCCGGGGCAGCGGGTCATGAAGGCGGCGTTGTGGCCGGAGACGGTGGAGAGCCTGGCGGCGGTGCCCGCCGCGAAACGGCTGAGGCTGTTGCTGGAGACGAGGCGGACCGTGCCCCGGGGGTCGACGCCGGCGAGCCCGAGTTTCCAGGCCGCGAGACGGGCGATCGCGTCGATCATCGCCCTCGGCACCTGTGCTCCCGTCGTGAAGGTCCCGATCGCGGCGATCCCCGCGGAGCGATGGTTGAAGCCCTGCGTGTGCGCCCCGGTGACGGGCCGGTCGACGCCGCCCGCGCGGCCCTCGTAGATCGTGCCGCAGCGGTCGACGAGGAAGTTGTAGCCGATGTCGTCCCACTGTTTGGCGCCGGTCTGGCCCGCGTAGACGTCGCGGATGATGCGGGGCACGTCGGCACAGTCGTAGCCGTTCGGCGAGTCGGTGTGGTGGATGAAGACCGCGACGACACGGTCGTCGTAGCGGGGCGGCGGCTGCTTGCGCGTGCTCGTGGCGTCGAGCCACTTCGAGCGCGGCACGATGACCGGCCGGGCGACGGGGTGGGGCACCGTGAGCCGGGCCGCGACCGGAGGCGGGGTCGGGGCGGACGCGCGGCCCGCCGTGCGGTCCGCGCCGGCCGCGCACAGCATCAGCGCCATCAGGGCGAGCAGGCCGGGTATGCACCCGAGGACGACGAGGACCGGTCTCGGCAGCCCTACCGGCGCGTGCCGGCGCACACCGGACGACAGAGGGGCGCTGGACTCTCGTTCCGCGCCGGTGCGAACCTCGCGGGCTCGGGGCACCGGGCGCCCGTGGCGCCCATGACGCGCGGAGCGGGAAGCTCGCTCCCCGCTCCGTATTCGAGGCCCCCGCGGCTTCCGGAAGACACGCATGGAGCCACCCTGACCCGGATCCGCGCGGGCCGCGATGTGTGGTGTGCCACCTGGTGGAACCATCGGACGTACCCGGGACGTTTCTACAGGTCCACGGGTGTGTGGCCGTTTCCGCGGCACCGAACGCGCGTGGCTGATCACTGGGCCCGCCCGACGCGTACTAAGGGGCCCTAGAGAAAGGCGGCTCCGTGGACGTGCTCGACCTCCTGCTGATGCTGGTGATCCTGGTCTACGCGGCGTCCGGGTACCGCCGCGGCCTGGTGGCCGGCTGTGTCTCGCTGGCCGGTTTCGTGGGCGGTGCCGTCATCGGCGTTTGGGTGCTTCCCTGGATGATGGAGCTGGTCACCGCGGGGACACCGGCGGCGACGGTGACGGCGGTGCTCACGGTGCTGGTGCCCGCCGTGGTGGGTCACGAGCTGGCCGGGCGGCTGGCGCTGAAGCTGCGCCGCGAGCTGGACGAGGGGCCGTTGCGGGTGGCCGACGGGATCGGCGGAGCCGCGGCGAACACGCTGGCCGTGCTGCTGGTGGCCTGGGTGGCGGCGAGCGTCCTCGGCGCG
The DNA here is from genome assembly GCF_055567635.1 of Streptomyces sp. NPDC026500. Taxonomy (NCBI): domain Bacteria; kingdom Bacillati; phylum Actinomycetota; class Actinomycetes; order Kitasatosporales; family Streptomycetaceae; genus Streptomyces; species Streptomyces sp. NPDC026500. The sequence goes on from NZ_JBVHQB010000005.1 coordinate 37,832, forward strand.
TCCTCGTCGACGGTGGTGACGCAGTCCATCCGCAACTCTGCGCTGCTGGGCGCGGTGCAGCAGACGATGCCGGAGACCACGCCGACCTGGTTCTCGCGCGCCACCTCGGCGCTCACGGAGGCGGGCTTCCCTCAGGTCTTCAACCCGTTCGAGAACGAACCGACGGCCGGTGTCGCCAAGCCGTCCGGGGACAGCGTGACGCCGTCCGCGACGAACGCCGCGAAGCTGAGCACCGTGAAGGTCGAGGGCGTCTCGGGCAACCAGGGCCGGGAGGGCAGCGGCTTCGTCTACGCCTCCCGGCACGTGATGACCAACGCGCACGTGGTGGCGGGCATCGACCGGCCGACCGTGCGGGTGGGCGGGGTCGGCCGCCCCTATCAGGCGCGGGTCGTGCTCTTCGATCCGCAGAAGGACGTCGCCGTCCTGTACGTACCGGGTCTGCGGGCCCCGGTCCTCCACTTCGACGGAGTCGCCTCGCGCGGCGACTCCGCGGTGGTCGCGGGCTACCCGCAGGACGGCGGCCTCGACCTCCAGGCGGCCACGGTCGCGAACCGCATCAACGCGACGGGCCAGAACATCTACAACTCCGGCACGGTCACCCGCGAGATCTACTCGATCCGCTCGACCGTCCGTCCGGGCAACTCCGGCGGTCCGCTCCTCACCACCGACGGCAAGGTGTACGGCGTGGTCTTCGCCCGTTCGACCTCGGACAGCGAGACGGGGTACGTACTGACGGCGCACGAGGTCGCGGGCGACGCCCACAGGGCGGCGCGCGCCACGGCCCGCGTGGACTCGGGCGACCTCGTCACCTCCTGACGTCGGCCGGCCCCTGACGTCGGCCGGCCCCTGACACCGGCCGGGACCTGACACCGGCCGAGTCCGGACACCGGCCGGGCCCTGACGTCGGCCGAGTCCTGACCCTGGCCGGGGAGCACGGCCCGTGGCCCGACCCCGGCCAGGGAGAACGTCTGCCCATGGTTCGGGGGCATGCCCTGCCCTCCCGCTCGGGAACATCCCTGGCCCCCGTTGGGCAGCACGGCCGTCCGGGCGCGGGCCCCGGCGGTGCGGGCGCCCACGGCGCCGCCTCCACGACCCACCAAGTGGCACGCTTTGCCGCATCGGCGAAACATGCCCCCCACCCCTCTCCCGGCGTACGCTTTCCCCGTGAGCAGCCAGCCGTCCCCCGCGCCCGAAGCCCCCGCACTTTCGCTGACCGAGCGCCGCAAGGCGGCGACCCAGCTCGACATCGCGCGCGCGGCCGCGGAGCTCTTCACGGAGTACGGTCCGGACGGCACCACGGCGGAGGACATCGCCCGCCGGGCCGGGGTGGCGCTGCGCACCTTCTACCGCTACTTCCGCAACAAGCAGGACGCCGTGGGCCCGCTGCTCGCCGCCGGAGGCGACCACTGGCGTGCCCTGCTCGCGGCGACGGAGCCGGGCACGGCGCTGCCGAAGGCCCTGGAGCGGGCGATCGGGGAGGCCCTGTCCGCCCCGGACGCGCACGCGGCCGAGCGGCTGGAGCAGACCCGTACCCTGTTGCGGGCGGCCGTCGACGATCCGGCGCTGCGCGCCGTCTGGTACCGGGTGAACCAGGAGTCGGAGGAATGCCTCATCCCGGTGGTCGCCCGGCTGGCGGGCACCGGTGCGGACCCGCTGGAGACCCGGCTGACCGCCGCCGCGGCCACGGACGCGATCCGGATCGCCCTGGAGACCTGGGCGGCCACGGACGCGGCGGCCGACGGACCGGGTTCACCCGCCGAGCTGGCGGTCCGCTGTCTTCGTCATCTCATGGGCGGCCCGCACCCGTTGCCCGCCGACGGCGAGAACTGATCAGAGCGGGCGCCCCATCAGGACGTCGTCCACGTACACGCCGTCCAGCAGGAACTCTTCGGGCAGAATCCCCTCGACGACGAACCCCTCGGACTCGTACAGCCTGCGCGCCGGGGTGTTGTGGCCGAGCACGCGCAGCGTGATGCGCCGGGCGCCCTGGCGCCGGGCCTCCTCCCGCACCGCCCGCAGCAGCGCGCGGCCCACTCCGGCGCCGCGAGCCTCGCCGGCGACGGCGAGTCCGAGAATCTGCCGGACGTGCGCGTTGCAGGCGAGCGGGGTCGGGAAGCCCAGCCGGATGTACCCCACGAGCCGACCGTCGAGCTCGGCGACGAAATGGTCCCGGGGACCGAACCGCTCGCTGTAGAAAGGTTCGTACGGCGGCCGGGGGCGCGGCATGACGGCGTGCAGCGTGGACCAGGTGTCGCGGTCGAGCCGGCCGAGCGCGTCCTCGTCGTCGAGGGTGGCGGTGCGTATCCGCGGAGCAGCTGACATACCGGTCACTGTACGGCCGCCGCGCTGGCGTCCGTTCCGTGAAGTCCGCCGCGGCACGGGCAGGATGGACCCATGAGCGAATCACCGTTGCCCCCGGGTTCCCGCATCGTGATCGCCGGCGCGTCCGGCCTGATCGGCTCCGCGCTGGCGCGCTCCCTGAGCGCCGAGGGACACGAGGTGGTCCGGCTCGTGCGCCGTGAGCCGCGCTCACCGGACGAGGTCCGTTGGGATCCACAGCGGCAGCGGATCGACGCGGTGGGGCTCATCGGGTGTGCCGCCGTGGTCAATCTGGCGGGGGCCCCGGTCGCGGGGCGGCCCTGGACGCGGGCGTACAAGCGGATGATCCGGGACAGCCGGGTGCTCGGGACGGCGACGCTCGCGGAGGCGGTGGCCTCGCTCGACGAACCGCCGCGGGTCTTCGTCAACGGAAGCGCGATCGGGTTCTACGGGGACACGGACGGCCGTGCGGTGGACGAGTCGGCGCCGCCCGGGGACGGGTTCCTGCCCTCCGTCTGCGTCGAGTGGGAGGAGGCGACGGCTCCCGCGCAGGAGGCGGGGGTTCGTACGGTGCTGCCCAGGACCGGGCTCGTGGTGGCCCGCGAGGGCGGGGCCTGGGCCAGGCTGATCCCGCTGTTCCGGGCGGGCGTCGGGGGGCGGATGGGGAACGGGCGCCAGTACTGGAGCTACATCGCGCTGCACGACGAGGTGGCCGCGATCCGGCATCTGATCGACACGGAGTCGCTGTCGGGGCCGGTGAACCTGACCGCCCCCGACCCCCTCACCAACGGCGAGATCACCGAAGCCATGGGCCGCGTCCTGCGCCGCCCGACCCTCGTCACCGCTCCCGCCCCGCTCCTGCGCCTCGCCCTCGGCGACATGGCCGAGGACATCCTGGGCAGCCAACGCGTCCTGCCCACCCGCCTCCTGGAATCCGGCTTCACCTTCGCGTTCCCCTCGATCGAGGGAGCACTGCGAGCGACCCTGGACTGAGCGGGCGCAGCTCCGGGCAATCCCGGAGCACCTCCGCCTCCTCGGGAGATCCACCCCGGCGGGTCCCACCGTTTCCGGATGCTCCACCCCCGGCGGATCCCGCCACCTCCGGATGCTCCGCCTCCACCGGGTGCTCCACCCGGACGGGTGGCGCATCCGGAGTGCCGCTACGCCCCGCTGGGCGTTCCCGGTCCTGTCGGGTCTCACCGCCACCGGGTGCTCCACCCCGGACGGGGGCCGCCCCGACGAGCCACCACCCCCCGGCTCGCCGCCCCCGCCGGGGTGCCACCCCCCGCGGTGTGCCGCCGGGGGCACGTGTGCCGCCTCCGGCGGGTCCAACTGCCCCCGCCGGGCGGGTACATGCACCCCCCATGCTCCCGTGCACGGCCGTCGCGCGACTTCCCCCTTGCGCCCGCACCTCGCACCCTCGATCCGAACTCGGGTATTCCAGAAGCGTGTTGGGGGCATGACGTCCCCACCGGCCGCGCAACCTCGAGGAGGGGCACGTGCTAGAGCCCGCACGCCAAGCCGCGCACATGGCGGAGATCGCGGAAGACGTGGACGTCGTCGTCGTGGGAGCCGGTGTCGCCGGTCTCGCGGCCGCACGGCATCTGACCGGGGCGGGGCTGAGGACCACCGTCCTGGAGGCCGCCCCCGATGTGGGCGGCCGTATGTCCACGGAGAAAATCGACGGCTTCCGGCTGGACCGGCTCGGCCGGCTCCTGTCCACCTCGTACCCGGAACTGCGCCACACCCCGGGCCTGGGCGCCCTGGTCCTGTGCCCGTTCTCCCCGGGCGTGCTGCTGCACAGCGACGGCCACCGCCACCAGGCGGGCGCGCCAGGCACTCCCCGGAGCGCGAGGGGCGCACTCACCACCGCGCGCGCCCTCGCGAGCGCCCCCCGGCTTCCGCTGCCCCGGCCCGCGCGCGGAACCACCCGCCCCGGACCGCTCGGCGGTCCCCTCGACCAGTCCCGTCTCAACACAGCCCTCGCGCGTCTCGCCGCCACTCCGCCGGAGCGCCTGCTCGCCCGTCCGGATCTCACCGCGGCGCGGGCGTTGACCGCCCGGGGCCTCCCGGCCCGTACGGTCGACGCCTTTCTGCGCCCCCTCCTCGCGGCCCTGCTGTGCGACCCGGACCTCCAGACGTCGAGCCGTTGCGCCGACCTCGCGCTGCACTCCTTCGCGACGGGCCGGCTGTGCCTGCCGGAGGGCGGCGCGGACGCGCTGCCCGAACTGCTGGCGGCCGCCCTTCCGCCGGGCACCGTGCACACGGGTGTCGAGGTCACCGCCGTCTCCACGACCCGTGTGACGACGAAGGACCACGGCGAACTCCGTTGCCGGGCCATCCTGTTGGCGACCGGCGCCCGCGCCGCCGCCCAGTTCCTGCCCGGACTGCACGTCCCGGCCTTCCATCCGGTGACCGTCCTGCACCACACCACGGACGAACCCCCGCTCACCGCCCCGGCGTTGCTCCTGGACGCCGACCGGAGCGGTCCGGTGGCGCACACGGCGGTGGTCAGCCAGGTCGACCCCACCCGGGCACCCGCCGGCCGCGCCCTGATCTCCTCGACCGTGCTGGGCACTCCGCCCGCCGCGGCCCACCTCGACGCGGCGGTCCGTGCCCAACTGGCCCGTCTCTACGGAACGTCGACGGCCCGCTGGGAGCTGCTGGCGGTCCATCACGAACCCGAGGCGGTCCCGGCGATGCCACCACCGCACGATCCGCGCCGCCCGGTGCGGCTGCTCGCGGGCCTGTACGTGTGCGGCGACCACCGGGACACCAGCACGGTGCAGGGCGCCCTGCACTCCGCCCGGCGGGCCGCCCACGCCCTCCTGACCGACCTGGACGTCCGCCCGGCCCCCTTAGCGGAGCCCATGGAGTCCGCCGCCGCGTGACCCCGGGCTCCCGGGCTCCCGGGGTTCGGGCGGTCCCCCGGCGGGGGTGGGCCCGGCCTCCCGCCGGACGGACCGAGGGCCCACCGACGGGCGGGGCGGCTGTCCCGGGCGAGGGACGGAGCTCCGGCAGGGTGGGCCTGGACTCCCGGCGGGGTGACCCGGCCGCCGAGCGGACCGAGGCCCGCTCACCGGCGGGCCGCCTCCGCCGGTGAGCGCATAGAGCTTCCCGGTCTCCGGCACCCCAGGCCGGAGACCGGGGACGCCCCGCCTGCCGCTCAGTTCAGCGCGGCCACCTTGTCGCGGTAGCCGCGGACGGGTGCGGCGTCCCTGTACGGTTCGAGCCGTTTCTCGAAGTCCCGTACGTACTCCACGGCCCGCGCCGACCGCATCTCCGCCGCCTGCCCCGCGGCCTCCGCGCCCAGCAGACAGGCCTGGTCGAGCTCTCCGAGCCCGAGCCGTGCCGAGGCGAGCACCACCCGGCAGAACAGCCTGCTGCGCGCGTATCCGGGCGCCCGCAGCTGCAGGGAGCGTTCGGCGTGCTGCGCCGCGGCCCGGAACTGCTGAAGGTCCCGGTGACAGTGCCCGAACTCGTCGGCGAGCTGTGCCTCGTCGAAGTACCGGGCCCACTGCGGGACTTCGTCGCCGGTCCGGGACGTCTCCAGCGCGCGCTCGGCCCGGACGAGGGAGGCCGTGCAGGCCCGTACCTCGCCGAGCACCCCGTGGCCGCGCGCCTCGACGGCGTGCAGCAGCGCCTGCACGACGTGCGGACCACCCGAGCCGAGGCCCTGCTGGGCGACCCGCGCGAGCTGCACGGCCTCGCGCCCGTGCCCGAGGTACACGGCCTGCCGGCTCATCGTGATGAGCACGTAGGAGCCGTACACCCGGTCGCCCGCGGCCTGCGCCAGGCGCAGCGCCTGGACGAAGTATCGCTGCGCGAGTCCGTGCGCGCCGATGTCGTACGACGTCCAGCCGGCGAGCCGGGTGAGATCGGCGGCGGCGGCGAACAGGTGCCGGCCGGTCTGCTCCCCGTACGAGCCGCGCAGCATCGGCTCGGCCTCGTGCTCCAGATAGCGGACCAGCGCCTGGCGGGCGTGGCCGCCGCCGTAGGCGTGGTCGAGGGCGCGGAAGAGTTCGCCGACCGAGCGGAGCGCGGCGATGTCCCCGCCGCTGACCCGCTGGCCGGGGCCACGCTCGGTCCGGCCGCGCTGCCGGGACGAGGGTCCGCCCTGCTCGGGCGGTGCCATGACCCTGGGCACCGCCGGGCGGCCCTGGGCGGGCACGCGTGAGGGCTGCTCTCCTCGGGCGACCCGGTCGTCGGCCCGGCCGATCAGCCAGTCCCGGCTGGGCACGACGAGTCCGGCCGGGGTGAAGGCGATCTTGCGGAGCTCGGCGTGGCTGCCGGAGTCCTTGCGCCACAGACCGCTGACGATGTCCACGGCCTCCTCGGGCGTCGCGGCGAACTCCAGCCCCGCGTACACGGGTGCGCAGGCGTCGAGCCCCAGGTCCTGCGCGCTCAGGCGCCGGCCGAGGCGGCGCGTGAAGACCTCGGCGATGAGCGCCGGGGTGGTCCCGCGGGGCTGCTGGCCCCGCAGCCACCGGGTCACGGATGTCTTGTCGTATCTCAGGTCCAGTCCGTGTTCGAGCCCGAGCTGGTCCACGCGACGGGCGAGACCTGCGTTGGAGAACCCCGCTTCTGCGATGAGCGCGGCGAGCTGTCGATTGGGAGTGCGCTGCGCGGGTCGTTCCGTCATCTGCGGTGCGGTCTCCTGCCTTTCGGGTCCCCAAGGGGCCTCGGGGCGGCGTGGAACGTGCTCGCGCCTCCCCCGAGGACTCCTCGTGCCCGGATTGCCTGTGAGCAGCCCTTATGGCCTCGTGAACGGCGCGAATGTAGCGGAGCGTAAGCACCGCATCGCACATATCGACATTCATTCATCCGATCGTGTGAGGATTGGCTGTCGGGCTGACGCGGATCGGTCGGACGTACAGTGGCTTGGGCGCGCCACGGACCTGGCGAAAGGTTCCTCCGCGTGCCCCGCACGGGGACCACCACGTGCCCGAGGAACCTTCTAGGGAGGCGCTTGCCGTGAGTGAGTTGCGGTTCGTCCGCATGGGATTCGGTGCCGAGGCCGTCGAGTACCAGGAGGCGTGGGACGAGCAGCGTCGCGTGCACGCCGCCCGGTTCCTGGACGAGATTCCCGACACCTGTCTGCTCCTGGAGCACCCGCCGGTCTACACCGCGGGCCGGCGCACGGCGGACAACGAGCGGCCCCTGGACGGCACGCCCGTCATCGACGTGGACCGCGGCGGCAAGATCACCTGGCACGGTCCGGGCCAGCTGGTCGGCTACCCCATTCAGAAGCTCCCGCGCCCGGTGGACGTCGTAGCACACGTACGCCGTCTTGAAGAGGCGCTCATCCGTACGTGTGCGGAGTTCGGCCTGGAGACCAGCAGGGTCGAGGGCCGCAGCGGCGTCTGGATCCTGGGTGACGCCAAGGACCCCGCCGAGGGGTCCTCCGCGCTCGGGGGCCTCTCCCTCGACTTCGACCCGCGACTGCAGGACGAGGAGTTCGACCCGCGGCTCAACGGTCCGGAGTACGCCCCGTCCAACGCGGGCCAGCGCCGCGAGGACCGCAAGATCGCCGCGATCGGCATCCGTGTCGCCAAGGGCGTCACCATGCACGGCTTCGCCCTGAACGTGAACCCGGACAACGCCTGGTTCGACCGGATCATCCCGTGCGGCATCCGCGACGCGGGGGTCGCCTCCCTCGCGGGCGAGCTGGGCCGCGACGTGAGCATCGCCGAGGTCCTCCCGGTGGCCGAGAAGCACCTCGGGGACGTACTGGCGAACGCGGACCTGAAGCCGCGTGTCGTCGAAGCCGCCCCGGCCTAGAACCCGCGCCCCCACGGCGGGAAGCCCCCGGGAATGCACCCCCGCTCCCGAAGGTTGCCCACCTCGGGGGCCGAGAACCGCACGGGCGTACCCTGGTGTACGCCGAAGAATCGAAGTTACAGGGAGCCGATGTGTCCGCAGTCGCACCCGACGGACGCAAAATGCTGCGCCTGGAGGTCCGGAACAGCCAGACCCCCATCGAGCGCAAGCCCGAGTGGATCAAGACCCGGGCGAAGATGGGCCCCGAGTACACGAAGATGCAGAGCCTCGTGAAGAGCGAGGGTCTGCACACGGTCTGCCAGGAGGCGGGCTGCCCCAACATCTACGAGTGCTGGGAAGACCGCGAGGCCACCTTCCTCATCGGCGGTGACCAGTGCACGCGGCGCTGCGACTTCTGCCAGATCGACACCGGCAAGCCCGAGGCGTTGGACCGCGACGAGCCGCGCCGTGTCGGTGAGTCCGTGGTCACGATGGACCTGAACTACGCCACCATCACCGGCGTCGCCCGCGACGACCTGGAGGACGGCGGTGCCTGGCTGTACGCCGAGACGGTCCGCCAGATCCACGCCCAGACCGCGGGCCGCGAGGCCGGCCGCACCAAGGTCGAACTGCTCGCCCCGGACTTCAACGCCGAGCCCGAGCACCTCGCCGAGGTCTTCTCCTCGCGCCCCGAGGTCTTCGCGCACAACGTCGAGACCGTCCCCCGGATCTTCAAGCGCATCCGTCCGGGCTTCCGCTACGAGCGCTCGCTCAAGGTCATCACCGAGGCCCGCGACTACGGTCTGGTCACGAAATCGAACCTGATCCTCGGCATGGGCGAGACCCGCGAAGAGGTCAGCGAGGCGCTCCAGCAGCTGCACGACGCGGGCTGCGAGCTCATCACGATCACGCAGTACCTGCGCCCCTCCGTGCGTCACCACCCCGTGGAGCGCTGGGTCAAGCCGCACGAGTTCGTGGAACTCAAGGAGGAGGCCGAGGAGATCGGCTTCTCCGGCGTCATGTCGGGCCCGCTCGTCCGCTCCTCGTACCGGGCCGGCCGCCTGTACCAGATGGCCGTCGAGAAGCGAGGGGCGTACATCGCCTCTCAGGCGGTCTGATACGCCGAACGGATCACGTTGCGAAACGAAAGCGGTGGCACCGAGTGCCACCGCTTTTGTGTGAATCCGGGCACAAGCGGCCCGGTATTCACAAGGGGCCGTTCACATCCCCCGCGGCATCCGCGCAGTTGGAGCCACCATACGGACCACGTCAGGAAGTGGACCCGCCGTATCAAGGCTTCACTGGTGTTTGACCGGTCGGTCACGCCCTGGTAACACCAAACAGTGACCCTGGTCCTACGTCACGCACCGCCCCGTCCGAGCCGCCGATCCCGAGGGGGGACCTCCATCATGCAGGCCGCGCCCGTACGCGCCACCGCGATTCCGTCGTTCACCGATGCACTCCGTGCCGTCGAGTCGCTGCTCATGAGCAGCGGGCAGCGCACCGCTCGCCGCAACGCCTGGACCTCCGTCCTGGAGGACCGTCGCCGTGCCAAGGACCGCGTCGAGGCGCAGCGCGTGCTGGAATCCGTCTCGCACTCCTGAGCGACGCACTCCCGACCGCCGCTCCCCCGGTGCAGCGGTCCCGCCCGCCGGTACTGCCGTCACCGGCGCTTCCCGGGCCACGTAGACTCGTGGCATGGCGAGGAAGGAACCCGCAGCGGACGCTGCGAACCCCGGGCGACTCAAGCAGATCGCTCTGACGTACAAAATGACCCGCAAGGCCGATTCCAAGATCGGTCTTGTACTCGCGGCTGTCGGAATTCTCACCCTCGGTGTCTTCCTCGCGATCGGCTTCTTGATCGGTTACCCGGTCTATCTCGGCATCCTCGGGCTTCTGCTCGCCTTCCTCGCGACGGCGATCGTCTTCGGACGCAGGGCCGAGCGGGCCGCCTTCGGGCAGATGGAGGGACAGCCGGGCGCGGCCGCGGCGGTGCTCGACAACATCGGCCGAGGCTGGACCACGACCCCGGCGGTGGCGATGAACCGCAGCCAGGACGTGGTGCACCGCGCGGTCGGCAAGGCCGGCATCGTGCTGGTCGCCGAGGGCAACCCGAACCGGGTGAAGAGCCTGCTGGCCGCCGAGAAGAAGAAGATGGCGCGGATCGTCGCGGACGTCCCGGTGCACGACATTCTCGTGGGCACCGGCGAGGGCCAGGTGGAGCTGAAGAAGCTCCGCACGACGATGCTGAAGCTGCCGCGCGTGCTCGCCGGCCCTCAGGTCACCGCGACCAACGACCGGTTGCGCGCGATGGGCGACCTGATGAGCAACATGCCGCTGCCGAAGGGTCCGATGCCCAAGGGCATGCGGATGCCGCGCGGCGGCCCGAAGGGCTGACCCTCCAGCTACGGCCTCTGCGCGGTACCGCGCAGTTCCACGTTCTACGCCGATGGGGCGCCCGGAGATTCTCCGGGCGCCCCATCGGCGTAGAAGGATCGTGCCGCCCCGGGCCCCCGGGGCGTACGAATGTCAGATACGGACTTCGATCGTGCGGGCCAGCCGGTCGTGCAGGCCGCGGCCGTCGCGGTCCCAGATCAGCGCCGGGACGGCGACGCACAGGAGCGCGGTGCGCAGCAGGACGCGCAGCGGGTTCAGCCGGCCGCCGCCCTCGGGGACGACGCGCAGGCCGAACAGGCGCTTGCCCGGAGTGAAGCCGACGGTACCGACCGTGAGCAGGCCGAGAAGGAAGAAGACGAGCAGGGCCCAGTTGCCCGTCGCCTGGCCGTAGCCATCGGTGAGCAGCCCGTATGCGATCAAGAGACACAGGCCCCAGTCGACGGCGAGGGCGCCCAGACGGCGGCCGGGGCGGGCGATCGAGCCCGGTCCGTGCTCCGGGAGACCGAGCTGTTCGCCCCGGTATCCGAAGTCGACACCGGCTTCCTCCGCCGCCGCGCGGGGACCGGAGAGCCACGATCCGATTGCTTGCCTGTTGTCCACCCGTCCAAGGTACTGTGCCCGTTTTGCCATGCGGACAGGAGGGGCCGGGACGACCCGGGTCGGTTAACTTGGGCGAAACAAATGGGTCACGCTTGAGAAATCCCCCGTCCCTATGGTCGGCTCCAGCGTGTGCCACCGCACTGGCCGCACGAACGAACTACCACCCCGGTCCACTGTGGGCGGGAGTAGGAGGAGCTGGATGTTCCAGAACGCCGACGAGGCCAAGAAGTTCATCGCGGACGAGGGCGTCAAGTTCGTCGATGTCCGCTTCTGCGACCTGCCGGGTGTGATGCAGCACTTCACGATTCCGGCCGAGGCCTTCGACCCGACCGAGGAGCTCGCGTTCGACGGCTCCTCCATCCGCGGCTTCCAGGCCATCCACGAGTCCGACATGGCGCTCCGCGCCGACCTGTCCACCGCGCGCGTCGACCCCTTCCGCCGCGACAAGACGGTCAACATCAACTTCTTCATCCACGACCCGATCACGGGCGAGCAGTACTCCCGTGACCCGCGCAACGTGGCCAAGAAGGCCGAGGCCTACCTCACCTCGACCGGTATCGCCGACACCGCGTACTTCGGTCCCGAGGCCGAGTTCTACGTCTTCGACAGCGTGCGCTTCAAGACCTCCGAGAACGAGGCCTTCTACCACATCGACTCCGAGGCCGGCGCCTGGAACACCGGTGCCATCGAGGACAACCGTGGTTACAAGGTCCGCTACAAGGGCGGCTACTTCCCCACCCCGCCGGTCGACCACTTCGCCGACCTTCGTGCCGAGATCTCCCTGGAGCTGGCCAACTCCGGCCTCCAGGTCGAGCGCCAGCACCACGAGGTGGGCACGGCCGGCCAGGCCGAGATCAACTACAAGTTCAACACGCTGCTCGCCGCGGCCGACGACCTCCAGCTCTTCAAGTACATCGTGAAGAACGTCGCCTGGCGCAACGGCAAGACCGCGACCTTCATGCCGAAGCCGATCTTCGGTGACAACGGCTCGGGCATGCACGTCCACCAGTCCCTGTGGAGCAACGGCGACCCGCTGTTCTACGACGAGGCCGGCTACGCGGGTCTGTCGGACACCGCCCGCTTCTACATCGGCGGCATCCTCAAGCACGCCCCCTCGCTGCTCGCCTTCACCAACCCGACGGTGAACTCCTACCACCGCCTGGTCCCCGGCTTCGAGGCCCCGGTCAACCTGGTGTACTCGCAGCGCAACCGCTCGGCGGCCATGCGTATCCCGATCACGGGCTCCAACCCGAAGGCCAAGCGCGTCGAGTTCCGCGCGCCCGACTCCTCCGGCAACCCGTACCTGGCGTTCTCCGCCCTGCTGATGGCCGGCCTCGACGGCGTGAAGAACAAGATCGAGCCGGCCGAGCCGATCGACAAGGACCTCTACGAGCTGGCTCCCGAGGAGCACGCGGGCGTCGCCCAGGTCCCGACCTCGCTCCCGGCCGTCCTCGACCGCCTGGAGGCCGACCACGAGTTCCTGCTCGCGGGCGACGTCTTCACGTCCGACCTGATCGAGACGTGGATCGACTACAAGCGCACGAACGAGATCGCGCCGCTCCAGCTGCGTCCGCACCCGCACGAGTTCGAGCTCTACTTCGACGTGTAAGCTCGTCGCTGACGAGTGAGCCCGTCGGCTCGCCGAACGCGTGAGCCCGTCGCTCCAGCCGTACACCACCGGCCGTGTCCTTCCTCCGGGAGGGGCACGGCCGGTGCGCTTTCCCGTGTCCACTGCGCATAAATAAGTGGCTCTTGACAGGGAAGTTCTTTGCCCACCGCGGGGCCGATCGGCACCTGTTCATGGGGAACGGCAGGAGCACAATGGATAGCGGGACGAGTGCCTGACAGCGGGGTGGTGCGAGATGCAGAGCCGATTCCGGAACGATCGGCAGCTGACCGTGCGGATGACGGTCACGCTGTTCCTGCTCGGATTGCTGTACGTGGCCTTCGTCGCCGCGTTGATCGTGTTGCTGAAGTCGTGGGTGCTGGTCGTGGTGATCGCGGCCGGGCTGCTCATCGCGCAGTACTGGTTCTCGGACCGGATCGCGCTCTACGCCATGCACGGGCGGATCGTGGAGCGCGAGGAGTATCCCCAGCTGCACGGAGTCGTCGACCGGCTGTGCGCCGTGGCCGACATGCCCAAACCGCTCGTCGCCGTGTCGGACATCGACATGCCGAACGCGTTCGCCACGGGACGCAACGCCGATCACGCGGTGCTGTGCGTGACCACGGGGCTGCTGCGCCGCCTGGAGCCCGATGAGCTCGAAGGCGTCCTCGCGCACGAGCTGTCGCACGTGGCCCACAAGGACGTCGCCGTGATCACCGTGGCGTCCTTCCTCGGGGTGCTCGCCGGGCTGATCGTGCGGTTCGCGTTCTACTCGCAGCTCTTCGGCGGGCGGGGCCGCAAGGACCAGAACACCGTCGCCATCTTCATGGCGGTGATGGCGGTGTCCGCGGCCGTGTACGCCATCAGCTTCATGCTGATCAGGGCGCTCTCCCGGTACCGCGAGCTGGCCGCCGACCGTTCCGCGGCCCTGCTCACCGGCCGGCCCTCGGCGCTGGCGTCCGCGCTGACCAAGGTGACCGGGGACATCAGCCGGATTCCGACGAAGGACCTGCGGACCGCGCAGGCCTTCAACGCCTTCTACTTCACACCCGCGCTCGGCGCCCAGCCGGGCATCGCCAACCTCTTCTCCACCCACCCGAGCCTGGAGCAGCGGCTCGAACAACTGGCCCGCATCTCCACCGAGCTGGGCGAGCCCGCGGTGCCGGACGCGAGCACCCCGACTCCCGGAGAGGCCGTCTGACCGCATGGGGTTCCTGGACATCCTGCTCGGCCGCAGCAAGCCCGCCGTACCCGATCTCGACCAGCTCTTCGGGCTTCCGTCGGCGGCCGTGACCCTCCAGGCGGCGGCCGGGTTCATCCCGACCGGCACGGGCGCGGTGTGCTTCGCGTCCGTCGAGGGCGCGGCCTTCGCCGAGGCGCACCAGGAGGCGCAGGCCCTGCTCGACGCGGACACCGGGCGGACGGGCTCCCCGGTGGAACTCAGCAAGGACGAGTACGGATACTCGTGGCTCGTCTCCCGCCGCGCGCCCGACGACCTGCCGGCGCTGGTGAGCGATCTGCACGCGGTCAACAGCTCCCTGGAGAGCACCGGCTTCGGGCCCCAGCTGCTCTGTTCCGTGGTGGGTTTCAGGGACAGCGGACAGCGCAGGCTCGACCTCGTCTATCTCTACAAACGTGGAACCTTCTACCCCTTCGCGCCGCTCGCCGACGAGGGCGAGCGGCGCGACAACGCGCTGGAGCTCCAGATCAAGGCGGCGCTCGTCGACGACCTGCGCATCGAGCAGGACCTCGCCCGCTGGTTCCCGATCTGGGGCGCCCCGGGACTGTGACGGACGCCCCGGCGCGGGGGTCGGGTCCGGACAGGTTCTACTTCTGGCGTTCCTGGCGGCGCGTCTGAAGGGGGCGTTCGCGCCGGTAGCGGCGCTCCCACCTGGCCTGGCGGTCACGACGGTCGCGGTACGCCCGGTAGCTGGCGTCCGTGCGGCCCGCGGCCCCGCCGGAGCCCGGGGTGGCGGAGCCCGAGGACCCCGCGGCTGACGCACTCCCCCCGGTGCGGCCGTAGCGGACGTACAGGAAGAGCAGGACGATCGCCGCGAGCCACAGGGTGTGGTTGGAGAAGCCCATGACGACCAGGATCGCGGTCGCGGAGAAGATCAAGGTGCCCATGACGGGACTCCTTGTATGCGTGAGTGAAAAGGCCTTGACGGCTTTCTGGAAGTGCCGACGGGGCGCTGGGGGAGGCGGCCGTCCGGCGGTGCGTAGAGAGTAGCCCCGAGACCGCGAACTGATGCCTGTCCGACGGAAACCGGTGCGCCGCTGCCCCGGAACACGCCTTCAGCGTAGGGAGCGTGACCGCCCGTACGCATCTGGTTTTCTCCCGACTGCACCCCATCCCATATCCCTATAAAGTCGAACGGAATCGACATAAGGGGTGCCCCTCATGAGCAATCTGTTCGTCATCGCCTACAACGATGTCGCGACCGCAAGCCGGGTGCGCGACAAACTGTTCGAGCTGTCGAAGCAGCATCTCGTCGAGCTGGAGGACGCGGTCGTCGTCGAGCGGAGCGAGGACGGCAGGATCAAGCTGCACCAGGCGGTCAGCCACACGGCCGTCGGCGCGGCCGGTGGCGCTCTGTGGGGTGGCGTCATCGGACTGCTCTTCCTGGCGCCGCTGCTCGGCGCGGCGGTGGGCGCGGCGGCCGGTGCCGCCGGTGGCGCGGTCACGGACACCGGGATCAACGACAGCTTCATGAAGGATCTCAGCCAGAACCTGCGGCCGGGCGCCGCCGCGCTGTTCGTTCTGGTCAAGCAGGCGGCCGGGGACAAGGTGATCCCTCAGATCGCCGAGTTCGGCGGCCAGTTGGTGCAGACCTCGCTGAGCCAGGAACAGGAGGACGCGCTGCGCGAAGCGGTCGCCGCCGCACAGGCGAAGGCGGCCGGCGGCAGCGCGGCGCCGGAAACGGGCGCGACGGCCACACCGGAAACCGGCGCCGCGGCCACATCCGGAACAGGCCCGGCGGCCGCATCCGGAACAGGTGCTCCGGCCACGTCGCCGACGATCAGCACCACCAAGCCGGACGCCGGCGGCGCTCCGGCCGCCTCCTCCTGAGCCGACGGCCCACCCGTCAACCACCCTTTCCAGAAGGGGAGTTCCCCGATCACGCAGGTCACCCGGATGACATCCCACGCGCCGCACCCACCTCAGGAACGGCGCGACCCGCGTGCGTAAATAGGGGGATGCTCTCTCCCTTCGCGCACGACCACGACGGTGAACGACTGAGCTGCGTCAGCAGCGGCGGGGACGACGTCGGCGACGGCGCGGCCACCGTCGTCCTCCTGCACGGCGCGGGCAACGGCAGCAAGGAGCGACTGCTCACGCTGCTCGACGACTTCGCCGCCCGTGGCTGCGCGGGGCTTGCCTTCGACTTCTCCGGACACGGTGAAAGCACCGGCAAGCTGGGCGAGTTGAGTCTGCGACGGCGTTTCGAGCAGGCCGTGTCGGTGATCGACGCGACGGTTCCGGCGGGCGCCCCGCTCATCCTGGCCGGTTTCAGCATGAGCGGCCAGACGGTGGCCGATCTCGCACGGCACTACGGGGAACGGGCCGTGGCGCTCGTGCTGTGCGCGCCCGCGGTGTACGCCGCCGAGGCCTGGTCGATTCCGTTCGAGGACGCGGAGAGCACCTCCCGGCCGGACGGCAGCGGGGCGGTACAGAGCCGCTTCAGCCGGATCATCCGCACCCCGGACAGCTGGCGGCAGGCTCCCGCGCTCGACGTCCTGCGGGCTTACGAGGGGCGGGCGGTGCTCGCCGTACCCGCCGCGGACGCGGTCATCCCGCCCGCCGTGACACAGGCCGTCGCGGACGCGCTCACCGCGCGCGCACGCTTCACCCGCTTCGAGCTGCCCGACGCCGATCACCTGCTGGGCCTCTGGTTCCGCGACCACCCCGAGGACCGGCAGCGGCTCGTGGACCTCGTCCTCACCGGACTCGGCGACCCGGTCCGGACGGCCGTCGGCGCCTGAACGGCCGACCGACCTCACACGCCCGGCGCCGCCGGGACCACGCCCGCCATCACCGCCGCGCCCAGTGCCGCGTGGTCGGTGGCGTTACGGTCCGTGTAGCGCAGGGCGAACTCCGCGACGGCACGGTCGAAGGTGTCGGCTCCGCCGAGATAGGCGGCGATGGCGACGCGGTCGCCGGAGCGGGCGTGCGCGCGGGCCAGGGCGGTGCCGCACAGCCGGGCGTAGGCGCGCAGGTCGCCCGGACTCATGCCGGCGATGTCCGCGGACCCCTTCATGTCGTGCAGTTGGCGCCAGTAGAACGCCCGCCCCTCGGGGCCGGTCGTCCAGCCGAGGAAGATGTCGCCGGCGGCCTGCATCAGCCGCTGCCCCGCGACGACCCGGCGCCCGGGATGGACGTACGGGCCGCTGGGAAGATGCTCTTCGAGTACGGACCGTCCCGCCTGCTTGATCTGCAGGAACAGCGGGTCGTCGGCGTCCCGCCCGGCGAGCAGCACGATGAAGCAGCGGGTGCCGACGCTGCCCACGCCGACGACCTTGCGGGCGGCGTCGACGAACCGGTAGCGGTCCAGGAGCAGGCGGCGTTCCTCGGGGAGCGTGGAGCGGTAGTCGCTGAAGATCTTGCGGAGCGAGGCCATGTCGAGGGATCCGGCCGGTTCCAGCAGGGGCGGGTCGTGGACGATGCGGCGGCGTCCGTCGACGGTCTCGGTGAGTTTGCCGAGCGACTGCAGGCTGGTGCGGCGGCGGGCCCGGGTGAGGGTGGCCTCGGCGCGCCGGCGCTGTCGCCCCGAGCGGACCAGCGGCAACAGCAGATCGGCGTCGATGTGCTGGTACCAGACGGTCAGTTCGCCCTGCCGGGCCAGCCGTCGCACGACCTCGCGGTACTGCCCGGCGGCGGCCCGTGCCGCGCCGAAGACGTGTTCCTCCTTGTGCCCGTTCTCCCGGGCGGCGACCGCGACGCTGGCCGCGAGCCGTTTGACGTCCCACTCGAAGGGGCCGGGGAAGGTCTCGTCGAAGTCGTTGAGGTCGAAGAGCAGGGAGCGTTCCGGGGAGGCGTACAGACCGAAGTTCAACAGGTGGGCGTCGCCCGACAGTTGGACGGTGAGTCCGGTGTGCGGCTGGGCGGCCAGGTCGGCTGCCATGACGGCGGCGGCCCCGCGCAGGAAGGCGAGCGGTGACGCCGCCATCCGCGCGTACCGGATCGGCAGGAGCTCCGGAAGCCGGTCCCTGCCCTGCTGTTGCAGGAGGCCGACCGGGTCGGGTCGGTCGGCGGCGGGGATCCAGGTGCCGTGCGCGGAACGGGGGACCCGCTTGCGGGCGGCCCGGCCCCGTGCGGCCCGGTCCCCCGAGGTGGCCGTGACGCTGTTGCGGAGCACGGCCGTCAGTGCCTTACGGCGCGGGCGACGCCGGCCTTCACATCGCCGGTGAGGGAACGGTTGCTGCGGGCGGTGCCGTCCTTGGAGGCGCCCCCCGCGACGTCGTTCACCGTCACGACGGTCGCGTCGAGGAGGTTGCCGCTCTGGTCGCGGAAGTCGACCTGGACGACGTACGACTTCGCCGAGGAGGTGGGATTCGTGACGGTCACCTTGACCGTGGCACGCCCGTCGGAGTCGGGGCTCGCGTTCCCGTCGAGCTTCACCTCGTCCTTGGCGTCCACGCCGCCCTTGAACTCGTCGAACTTCCGGCCGGCCTCGGCGGTCGCGGAGGCGAGGGCGTCACCCGCCTGGCTGGCGGCGGACGCGGCCTGAGAGACGGCGGACGCGGCCTTGGAGGCGGTGTCGGAGGGGCTGCTGCCGTCCGAACAGGCGGCCAGCTGCGTGGCCAGGGCCGCCACCACGAACACGGCCAGGATCAGTCGGACCGGTCCTCGTATGCCGTTCCTCTGATGCATCGTCTCTCCCCACGTGGTCCTGGTTCGCCTTTCCGGATTCCGCTTCCTCGCGGTGGCCCCAGTCAAGGCCGCGGGCGGGGCCGCCGCATGCCCGGCTACATCGAACGGGTGAGCCTCGTCCCGTGACGGGCGGACGTTCGAGAGGATGAGGAGCGCGGAGCAGGAGTACGGGGTACGGGACGGCCGGACGGACGGAGGCGACGTGACGGGGAAGCCGCGGCACATCGGGGTGGCGGAGCGGCGGGCACGGCTCGGGCTGCGGCAGCGGCTCGCGGGAGCCGCGCGGGCGGCGACCCCCGAGGAGGTGGCGGACTCCCTGGTCGCGCTGCACGGGACCGATCCGGCGACGGTGTACCTGGCGGTGGGCGCGCGTCTCGCGGACGCCGGGGAGACGGTGGCGCAGGTCGACCGGGCGCTGTACGAGGACCGGTCACTCGTACGGATGCACGGCATGCGGCACACCGTGTTCGTGTTCCCCACCGGCCTGGCCGCCGTCGTGCATGCCTCGACGGGGCTCGACATCGCCGCGAAGGCGCGGGCCGGACTGGTCAAGGAGATGGTCAACGGAAGCGACGGACGGCTGACCGAGGAGTGGCTCGATGAGGTCGAGGCGTCCTCGCTCGCCGCGCTGGCCCGGCGCGGACAGGCAACGGTGAACGAACTCACCCGGGACGAACCGCGGTTGAAGGAGCAGTTCGTCTACGGGGCAGGGAAGAGCTACGAGAGTCCGCAGACCGTGTCGTCCCGGCTGATGCGGGTGCTGGGCGTCGAGGGCCGGGTGGTGCGCGGTCGCCCGCTCGGGTCCTGGACGTCGAGCCAGTTCCGCTGGGCGGTCGCGCCACCGCATCCCCCGCTCCCGCCCGCCGAGGCCCGGTCCGAGCTGCTGAGCCGCTGGCTCACGGCGTGCGGGCCCGCCACGGAGGCCGACCTGAAGTGGTGGACGGGGTGGAAGGTCACCGACGTACGGCGGACGCTGGCCGCGATCGGTGCGGTCGCCGTCTCGCTCGACGACGGGGTCACGGGGTACGTGGCGGCGGGCGACGAGGGCCCGGTCGACGGGCCGGGGGAGCCCTGGGCCGCCCTGCTGCCGGGCCTCGATCCGACGCCCATGAGCCGGCAGGAGCGGGACTGGTATCTCGAACCGTCCCTGCGGCCCGCCCTGTTCGACGGCAGCGGCAATGTCGGGCCGACGGTGTGGTGGGACGGCCGGGTGGTCGGGGGATGGGCACAGCGGCCCGAGGGCGAGGTCGTCTGGCGGCTGCTGGACGCGGGGGGTGTGGGCCGCGAGGCACAGGACGCGATCTCGGCGGAGGTCGAGCGCCTGCAGGCCTGGGTCGGCCGGACCCGGGTCACTCCACGCTTCCGGACGCCCCTGGAACGGGAGCTGTCGGCGGCCTGACGGCCGGTACGGGAGCGGAAGTCGCCGACCGGGTCCCGGTCCGCGCCGGAGGCGGTTCCGAGGCCGCGCCGACGTCGGCGCCGGGTTGAGGCCGGCTCCGAGGCCGGGGTCGGTGCCGGGGTCAGTGCCGGGTTCGGGGTCGGCACCGAGGCGGGTGCCAGCGTTGGCGCCGGGGGTTGGGGCCGGGGCAGGGGCCAGGGTCAGCACCGAGGCGGGTGCAGGCGCTGGCGCCGGGGCAGGGGCCGGGGCCGGTGCCGGGGTCGGGGTCTGGGCCGGGGCCGGGGTCAACGCCGGGGTCAACGCCGAGGTCAACGCCGGGGTCGGGGCCAGGGCCGAGGTCGGTGCCGGGTGCTACCGCGGCTGGCGCGGGCACCCGGCACCGGTGGATCGGCGCGCTCAACTCCTCAGCGCGCGTACCTCATCAGCGCACGCACCATGTGGCACGTGGTGTCCGACGGCGGGTGAACGCCGATGACTTCCGCGGTGCTGCGGATCTTCTCGTTGCGGGCCTGGTTCGGCACGTACACACCGGAGTCGAGCAGGGCGATGGCGAGTCGCATCGCCTTGAGCCGGCGGTTGTGCGTGACATACCAGTCGCGGGGGCGCCCCGGCGGCAGCGGGCGCTTCTCCACGGGCTCGTACGGCAGGTCCAGCGGGACCGCCCTCTTGGATGTGGACTGAGTGGGCAGCGGCTTCAGTGCGGCAGCGGGCACAGGCATCCTCCTGTCGCGGTCAGGGCGCCGTCCGGACCTCCCGGCGACACCCTCGAACACTGCTTCTATTCTACCGCCGGGCACTGACAAAAGCCGCTGGCCACAGGGGCTTTGAGGGTGCCGTGACAACAGAACACGGAGGTGTCTCCCGTAACGTGTGCGACATGGAGATCTGGATCAACCCGGCCTGTTCGAAGTGCCGCAGCGCGATCAGCCTGCTCGACGCCGAAGGCGCCGACTACACCGTTCGCCGCTACCTGGAGGACGTGCCCAGCGAGGACGAGATCCGCGACGTCCTCGACCGCCTCGGCCTCGAACCGTGGGACATCACGCGGACCGAGGAGGCCGACGCGAAGGAACTGGGACTCAAGGAGTGGGCGCGGGACGCCGGTTCACGGGACCGCTGGGTCAAGGCGCTGTCCGAGCACCCGAAACTGATCCAGCGGCCGATCATCACCGCGGACGACGGGACGGCGCTGGTGGGCCGCACGGACGAGGCGGTGCGGGACGCCCTGTCCCGGTAGCGGGCCGGGGGCGGAGCGGTCGGCACCGGGGCGACCACCCGGGCGGCGCCGACCCCGGCTCCGGGCCGACACCCGGCTGACGTCGGGTCCTCCGGCACCCCAGCCGACTCCTGGCCCTGGACGCGCTCCGCCCAACTCCCGTGTGATCCAGGTTACTTAAGTGAATGTCGTAACCGTTGAGTAACTGCGTTCGGCATCTCGTACATAGCGGCGTACCCCTCCCCCACGCTCTGGAGGCGCGCATGTCGCGTAGGAGAAGGACTCTCAGCACCAAGAAGAAGATCGCTCTGCTGGTCAGCGCGGCGACCGTGGCCGGCGGTGGAGCCTTCGCCCTGGCCGCCACGTCGAACGCGGCGTCGGTGCAGAACGCTCAGAGTTCGGTGGTCTGCAACGGGCTGGCCACCGCGCTCGGCAACAACCAGAAGTTCATCGCGGACCAGCAGGCCCACCCCGACTCGCAGTCGGCGGCCAGGATCGCCAACCGCCAGGCGGTCATCGCGCAGATCAAGGTTCAGCAGCAGGCTTCCGGCTGCGCTGTCGGGGAATCGGCTCAGGACTCCCAGACCGCTCAGCAGCCGGCCCAGTCCGCACCGGCCAAGGCCGCGCCCGCCCCGGCGGCTCCGGCGAAGACCGCCCCCGCGAACAACGCCGGCGGTGGCGCCGCCACCGGCCAGCAGGTCTGCACCGGTTCGACCGTCACGCTCTCCGGCGAGGCCGGCGCACCGGCCGCGTCCAGCAACCAGTTCCCGGCCGGAACGAAGCTGAAGGTCACCAACCTGGACAACAACAAGTCCACGACCGTCCAGGTCACCTCGGTCTCCGGCAGCTGTGTCCTGCTGAACAACGCGGCCTTCGAACAGGTCCGGGAGCCGGGCAAGTTCCTGATCCGCAAGGCCCGCATCGAGAAGGTCGGATAACGGGCAGAACGTGTCGAAGGCCCTGCCGTCGCCGATCCTCTCCGGGTCGGAAGCGGCAGGGTTTTCGCATGGGCGGGCACCCGTTCGCATGGGCGCTCAACCGGGGCGGAACCGGGCCACATCCCCCGTAACGCTCCCACGCACATCGCATACGAGCAGCCCCCCGCCGGACCTGCGGGACCCCGGCGCGTGACGAGCCGGCCGATCGCGGTCGCGAACGATCACGCGCGGACGACCGCGTCGGCGCAGGTCGTGTGAGACCGGGCACACACAGCCCAGGTAACACGGGGTTCACATTCGGGCAATGCTCGGGAAATCCCTGGTTGACAGGCTGCCGGGCATCCCCAGCGGCGCCCCAGTGCCGCAGCGCCGCTGCACCCGCAAGTGCGATCAAGACCCACCCCGAAGGATGTGGCCCGTGAGCTTCAAGGCTGAGTACATCTGGATCGACGGCACCGAGCCGACGGCCAAGCTCCGTTCCAAGACGAAGATCCTGGCCGACGACGCCAAGGGTGCCGAGCTGCCGATCTGGGGCTTCGACGGCTCCTCGACGAACCAGGCCGAGGGTCACGCCTCGGACCGCGTACTCAAGCCCGTGGCCAGCTTCCCGGACCCGATCCGCGGCGGCGACGACATCCTCGTCATGTGCGAGGTCCTCAACATCGACATGACGCCGCACGAGTCCAACACCCGTGCCGAGCTGGCCGAGGTCGCGGAGAAGTTCGGCGCGCAGGAGTCGATCTTCGGCATCGAGCAGGAGTACACCTTCTTCAAGGGTGCGCGCCCGCTCGGCTTCCCCGAGGGCGGTTTCCCGGCCGCGCAGGGCGGCTACTACTGCGGCGTCGGCGCGGACGAGATCTTCGGCCGTGACGTCGTCGAGGCTCACCTGGACAACTGCCTCAAGGCGGGCCTCGGCATCTCCGGCATCAACGCCGAGGTCATGCCCGGCCAGTGGGAGTTCCAGGTCGGCCCGCTGGCGCCGCTGGAGGTCTCGGACCAGCTGTGGGTCGCCCGTTGGCTGCTCTACCGCACCGCCGAGGACTTCGGCGTCTCCGCGACGCTGGACCCGAAGCCGGTGAAGGGCGACTGGAACGGCGCGGGCGCGCACACCAACTTCTCCACCAAGGCGATGCGCGAGGGCTACGACGCGATCATCACCGCGTGCGAGTCGCTCGGTGAGGGCTCCAAGCCGATGGACCACGTCAAGAACTACGGCGCCGGCATCGACGACCGCCTGACGGGCCTGCACGAGACCGCCCCGTGGAACGAGTACAGCTACGGCGTCTCCAACCGCGGCGCCTCGGTCCGCATCCCGTGGCAGGTCGAGAAGGACGGCAAGGGTTACATCGAGGACCGCCGCCCGAACGCGAACGTCGACCCGTACGTCGTGACGCGCCTCATCGTCGACACCTGCTGCACCGCCCTGGAGAAGGCCGGCCAGGTCTGATCCCCGCACACCCACGAAGGGGCGCCCGCCGACTCGGCGGGCGCCCCTTCTGCGTTTTTCCTGCGCTGCCATGGAGGCCGTTCCACCCGGTCCGAAGCGTTGTCAGTCGGATGTGTCAGCCTTGATCCATGCAGAGCGACGAGTCCCTCGCCATCAAGGTCGAGACGGAGAACCGGCAGAAGCACGCGCGGATTTCGGGCGGGCGGCTGCGGGAGCTGGTGCACCGGATCGGCGGTGACGACGACCACTTCCTCGCCTGCTGCCGCAACTGCGGCACCACCGAGATGGCCGAGGAGCGCGGCGAGGGCGCGCGTGGCTTCGTCTACTTCCACAGCCAGTGCACGGAGAGCGCCGTCACGGGCTACGGACTGAGCCTGCTCTACGGCGGGTTCGACGGCTCGGCCGAGACGACGGCGGCCGTCGGACGCGAGGTCGTCGCGGCGCTCGGCGCTGCCGGGCTGTCCACACAGTGGGACGGCTCCGCCGACAGCACGATATGCGTCACTGGGCTGACTTGGCACAAGCGCCTGGTCGGATAGAGGTTCGCACGGTCAGCTTCACGCCAAGGAAGTGTCCGGCGCTCGCAAGGAGTCTGCTGCCGGGCTCGTGTTTCTGCTTCAATGGGGTCATGGCCAGCTTCCAGAAGTGCATCGCGACGGGTCGCCATGACCTCGAGCCCTTCTGGCCCTCTCGTCAGCACCACGACTTCGACCGGGTGTGTTGTCGCGCGATGAACGCGCCGGCCCTCTAAAGCCGTACACCCCGGCCTTCGGCCAGCGCGCACGACGTACGTCCTCGACGGCCCCGACCACGAACTCGCGGTCGTCGACCTTCCCGACGAACTTCTCGCGCGAAAGAGCTGACCTCTCATGGCGACCACTCGTTCCTTCTCCTCCGTCGCGACGGCCCCCACCCCCTCGACCGCTCCGGGACGGCACCGACTGCGTGCCGTCGACCGGGACGAGGATTGGGGCCTCCCCCGCTCGAACGAAGTCGAGAGCTTGGGGAACTCCGTAGCCGACTTCCTGCCGCCGGGTGCCACCTGGCTGCCCGCTCCTCAGCACGCGCTGCCGGTCCTGCCGGGGCAGCCGCCGATGATCGGCTACCTGGTCCTCGTACCGGCGGACCAGCAGCCCCTGTTCCCGCTCGCCGTGACGGACCGGGCCAAGCCCCCGGCCGCCACCGACGGCGGCGCCGACCGTGCCACCGACCCGCTGGTGCGCATCGACACCGTGCAGCGCACCGCCGAGGTCGACGGACGGGTGCTGGACCTCACCTACCTGGAGTTCGAGCTGCTCGCGCATCTCGTCCGGCATCCGCACCGGGTGCACACCCGCGACCAGTTGGTCTCCACGGTGTGGGGCTACGGGCATGTCGGCGACGGACGGACCGTCGACGTCCATGTCGCCCGGCTGCGCCGCAAGCTCGGAACCCAGCACCGGCAGGCGATCCAGACGGTGCGCCGTGTGGGGTACAAGTACACCCCGCCGACCGGCCGTTGACGCCTCCGATCGGACATGCACCCACCTCCTGACGGGAGTCCACCCACGTCCGGCCGGGAATCGGTCCTCCTTCGGCGGGGCGTTCACGCACCTCCGGCCCGGGTTCGATCCGTCCCACGAACCACCTCCGGCCGGGCGTCGACCCGCCCCGGGAATCTTCTGTCAGCAGATTTTCGTGCCACCGGGTGGGCAGGCCGTGCAGAGTCGTCCGTATGACGCGGAGACTTCTGATGCTGGGCGGTACGGAGTTCGTGGGGCGCGCCGTCGTGGAGGCGGCGCTCGCCCGGGGGTGGGAGGTGACCGTCTTCCACCGCGGACGGCACGAACCCCCGGCCGGGGTGCGGTCGTTGCTGGGCGACCGCACCGTGCCGGACGGGCTCGCGGCACTCGCCGGCACCACGGACACGTGGGATGCCGTCGTCGACACCTGGTCGGCGGCGCCACGGGCCGTCCGGGACGCGGCCCGTCTGCTGGCCGGGCGGGTGTCCCGCCATGTGTACGTGTCGAGTTGCTCGGTGTACGCGTGGCCCCGGCCGGCCGGATACACCGAGGACGCCCCGCTGGTGGAGGGGGCGTCGGCCGGTGCGGACGCGACCGACTACGCCCGGGACAAGCGCGGCGGGGAGCTGGCCGCTGTCGAGGCCTTCGGCTCGGAGCGTTCGCTGCTCGTGCGGTCCGGGCTGATTCTCGGGCCGTACGAGAACATCGGGCGGCTGCCGTGGTGGCTGAACCGGATCGCGGCGGGCGGTCCGGTGCTCGCTCCCGGGCCACGCGATCTGCCGCTCCAGTACGTCGACGTCCGCGACCTCGCGGAGTGGACGCTCGGGGCGGTGGAGGCGGAACTCGACGGGGCGTACAACCTGGCCGGCCCTCCGGGGCACAGCACGATGGGGGCGCTGCTCGACGCGTGCGCGGAGGTGACCGGGGCGCGGGCCGAGCTCCGCTGGACGGACCCCGAGGTCGTGCTCGGCGCCGGTATCGAGCCGTGGACACAGTTGCCGGTGTGGGTGCCGCCCGGGAGCGAACTCCATGCCTCGGTGTACTCGGCGGACGTCTCCCGGGCAATGCGGACGGGCCTGCGGTGCCGGCCCGTCCAGGAGACCGTCGCCGGCACCTGGAGCTGGCTCAGGTCGCTCGGCGGGGCCGCACCCGTGCGCGCCGACCGGCCGATGGTGGGACTGGATCCCGCGGTGGAGGCGAAGGCCCTCGGAATCTGAACTCCCGGGAATTCCCGGTCCCGGACATTCCGGCCGGCGCTCGGGGGGCGTCGGCACACCACCAGGGGATTCGGTTCACCGACCGGACCCGTCGGCCGGCGAACATCCCCCTGTTGTCCGCCGACCGGGTCCGGATGCTTCCGGCTTACGGCTTCGAGATCGCCGCGACCGTCGGAAGCGATCTCGAACTTGGCCGTATGGTCGGCGAGTTGGAGCCTGACGTGAGCACCGGTCGACGTAAAGCGACGGCGTATTCGGACCGCGCGCCTACTGAATATCAGTCAAAAAAGCGTTCTCAAACCTGAATAGCGAGATCAACTCTCGTGAATTCGCGGGCTTCTGAGACCATTGTGCCCGAATTGGCCTCAGGAACCTCCAAGTTTTTTTCGAGACCCCTGAACACCTCACACACCTTCTGCGTATGGAATGGAGCCGCTTCACTCCTGTCGGGCGCCTCGCTGCCCCGCAAGGAAGTCAGAGGAGTTCCATGGGACGCAACATCAGAAAACGCCGTTCGCCGCTGGTCGTTCGCGCCGTTGCCGCGTCGGCAGCGCTCGCGATCGGCGGGGGTGGGCTGGTCTGGGCGAATTTCTACGCCTCGGCGCACGAGAGCAACAACTCGGCCCACAACACCACCAAGGCCGCCACCGCGCAGGTGGCGACCATCACCTGTCCGGATGTCGGTCAGAAGCTGACCAGCGTTCCGAACCAGGCGCGGGGGCAGGTCGACGGTGAGCTGGCGACGCTCGACCAGCAGATCACCGCCGCCTACCAGCGGCTCGCCACCACACGTGACGCGCAGACGAGGGACGCGAGCTTCGTCCAGAACTCCATTCTCGGACCGCTGAAGAACAACCGGTCGGTGATCATCGACCGGATCAAGCTGGAGATCAACCGCGTCGGCGGGCAGGCTCCGGGCTGGCTCGACGGTCTCTCCACCTGCACGGGACAGCCCGCTGACCAGACGAACACCGGCGGACAGAACAACGGCGGCGCCGCGGCCAGTCCGTCCGCGAGTGCCAGCGCGAGTGCGGGCGCAGGCGCCGGTGCCGGTGCCGGTGCCGGTGCGTCCGCCAGTGCCAGTGCCAGTGCCCCCGCCGGTGGTGCGCAGGCGGGCGGCGGGCAGGCCGGAAACGGTCCGGTCGCGGCCGACTTCGTCGACATCACGAAGGTCCAGCCGAACGTCGCCCGCAAGGCCCGGATCGGGGCGGCCGGTTCGTCCGGTGTGTTCTCGACCGCCTGCGGTGTCAACGCGAACAAGAAGTTCAACACGGACAACGTGATCGTGGCGCCCGGTGTCACCAACGGTGCGCACCACCTGCACGACTACGTCGGCAACCAGTCCAACGACGCCTTCGCCACCAACGACACGTTCGCGGCGGCCCAGACGTCCTGCGCCAACCAGGGCGACAAGTCGTCGTACTACTGGCCGGTCGTGCGTATCCAGAACGGTACGCAGGACTTCGACCAGAACAACCTGGGTGGCGGCAAGGAACTCAACGTCGGCCAGATCCAGCAGGTGAAGCAGGCGCAGATCAAGTTCGTCGGCAGCCCGACCAGCAAGGTCGTCGCGATGCCGAAGTTCCTGCGCATCATCACCGGTGACGCGAAGACCACGACCAACGGTCTCGCCAACGCCAACGCCCACTGGAGCTGCACCGGCTTCGAGAACAAGGTGCAGCTGACGCAGCAGTACCCGATCTGCCCGAAGGGCAGCACCGTGGTCCGCACCTTCGCCTTCCAGAGCTGCTGGGACGGGGTGAACATCGACAGCGCGAACCACCGCACGCACGTGGCCTTCGCCGACGCCCAGGGCAACTGCGCCAACGGGTTCAAGGCGATCCCGCAGCTGACGATGCGCCTGGTCTACAACTTCCGGGCCCCGACCCTCACCAACGGGCAGATCAAGAACGCCTACGCGGTGGACGGTTTCCCGGAACAGCTGCACAAGGCCGCCACCGACCACGACGACTTCATCAACGTCTTCGACGAGACGCTGATGAACAAGATGGTCACCTGCATCAACAACGGTCAGCGTTGTAGGTAAGCCCCCATGAGAAAGCCGGTGGCGGGATCTCCCGCCACCGGCTTTCTTTTGTGTCCTGACATACGCGGCCCGCACGCTCCATGGGCGGCTGCACGGTCGGCCCCGAGGCCGTCGCGCGGTCAGCCGCTGTGCTCGTGACCGGCGTGCGAGGCGTGCGACGCCCCTTCTTCCAGGGTCCCGCCGAGCCGGCCGCGCAGCGTCGTGACCATCTTCTGGTCCCCGACAGCGACCCACTTGGCGCCCACGAGGTACGAACCGCCGTAGTCCTTGGCCCCGTTGAGCCACTCGCGCTGACCGCGGTCGGTGGCGAAGGTCGCCAGGATGAACTTGCCGGCGCTGATCTTGCAGACGCCCTGGCGGATCTCGTCCGCGTCGGTCTGGATGCTCGGCTTGCACTTCACCTCGGCCGCCAGGTCCTCCAGGCTGCCGGTCGCCGTGGGCGGGACGGTCTCCTTCGCCGCCGCGCCCTTGCCGTCCGATCCGCCGCCGCAGCCACTCAGTGCCAGCAGAGCGGCCACGGCCGCCCCGGCCAGAAGCTTCCCGCGTGTCAACCTCATACGTTCCTCCGGTACCTGTCGGCGTTCACGCCGAGGAGAGCCCCGGCGAGGGCTCTGCCTTCGATACGGCTCCGGGCCGCCCTGTGCTCAATCGGCCGCCGTCACGGGTGGGGAACCCGGTACCGCCAGAGGTACGGCTGTGCGAGGGTGGCACCCGTGAACGCAGACTGGGAAGAGCGTACGGCGGCGGCCTGGGCCACCTTCGACGACTACGAGGAAGAGCGGGCGGCGGACTTCCGGGCGGTGATCGACGCGCTGGTCGCCGAGGTGCCCGCGGACAGCCCCCTCGGCCCCTTCGAGCAGGCCTGTGCCTGGGACTCGACGGGTCACTCCGACAAGGCCGTACCGCTGTACCGGGAGGCGCTGGCCCGAGGCCTGAGCGGATACAAGGGCCGGCGCGCGAAGATCCAACTCTCCAGTTCGCTGCGGAACATCGGACAGGCGGACGAGGGCGTCAAGCTCCTCAGCCCCGAACTGGTCGGACCCTCGGACGAGTTGGACGACGCCGTGCGGGCCTGTCTGGCGCTGTGCCTCGCCGACCTCGGCCGCGAACGCGAGGGCCTGGCCCTGGTGATCGGCGCCCTGGCCCCCCATCTGCCGCGCTACCAGCGGTCGATGGCGAACTACGCGCGCCTGCTCGTGGAGCCCGGGGAATCCGGGGACTGAGCCCTCGGCGGGGCCGGTGACCATCCACCGATTCGCTCGTTTTGCTGAACGTGCAGTCACAGGATGTAGCCCCGCGCCCCGCACCCTCCTCCGGAGCTGTCGTCGACGTCGAGCAGGCCGAGGCCGCGCTCGTCGAGCACTACCCGCGGCTGGTCCGGCTCGCCTATCTGATGCTTCCGCCGAGCCTCGGCCGCAATCGCAGGGTGCTGACCGCGCACGCCCTCACCCAGCGCGCGCTGCCGCGGGGCCGGGCGTCGGGCGACGCGTCGGTGATCCCGGCCCAGCAGAGCGGCGGCGGCCGCGACGGCGACCCGGGCTACACCTTCGTACGCCTCCAGGTGGTGCGTACGGCACTGGAGGCGGGGCTGCCGCTGAAGCGGCGGGCGTGGCCCAAGCGGTCCCAGCTGCCGCCCCTCCTCCCCCACGTGTGGGGCCTGAGGCTCTTCCCGCGCTCCGGTGGCGCCGACGAACTCGCCCTGGACCAGCGGCTGTCCGCGCTCTCGGGGCCGGCCCGCGCCGCGTATGTGCTGCGCGGTCTGGAGAAGCTGTCCGACGCGCATCTGCGCAAGGTGCTGGCGGCCGCGGGCGTCGAGGACCCGGCCGCGGCGCTGAAGGAGGCCGCGGGCGTCGAGGCGCGGGACGCACTGCTCGACTCCCCCGAGTTCGACCCCTGTACGCTGCACGCCCGGCCCACCGACCTGATGCGGCGCAGGCAGCACATGAAGGCCGCGCTCGCCGCCACCGCGGCCGTGATCGTGTGCGGCGCGCTGCTCGGACTGCCGGGCGACGGCTGGGGCCCGGACGGCGCCGCGGCCCCCTCCTACGCGCAGAACCCGGCCGCCGAGGCCGCCCTCGACCCGGGCCGGCTGGAGCGGGTGCCGGCCGCGGCCTGGGAGTCCTCCGCGCGCACGGACTTCTCCGTGTGGCCCGCGCGCGGCAACCTCGTCAAGGACACCGCGCTGCTACGCCGCGCGCTGGCCGTCTGGGCCCGGCCCGGCGAGTCCGTACAGGTCTCGGCGACGCCCGACACGCCTTCCGGCGCCCCGCCCGGTCCGCCCCAGCTGCTGTACGCGGGCGATGTCGACCAGGCCCGCGTGGTGCTCCTCCACGACGGGCTGCGCATCGTGCGCTACGCCGAGCCGAGGAACGGCACGGGCGGCGCGGCCCTCGACTTCGCGCGGGCCGACGGGGCGAGCGGGGCCGAGGCGAGCGCGGTGGTGCTGGGCCGGGCCGACGGCAACGTCCGCTATCTGACCGCCCCGTGGGTGACCAAGGCCGCCGAGCGCGACCTGCTGAAGCCCTCCGCCGGGGCGATGGACCTCACCCTGTCCGCGGACGGCGCCACCTCGCCGCTGGCGGGACCACCGCAGACCGGCGCGTGCACGTCGTGGAACGTGCTCCAGATCAAGGACGGTTCGGGCACCCGTCTGCTGACCGACCTCGGCGAGCTCGTCCCGGCCCACCTCACCGCGGGCCGACCCGCTGCGCCCCAGGAGGCCGCGGGCGCCGAGAACCTGCGGGAGTGGGCGCCTTTCGCGTGCTCGCTGGCCTCCGTGCGCTCGCAGGGCGTGCGGTCCGTGAACGCCTGGCAGTACGCGCGCCAGCCGCTGCCGGACGGGAGCGGATCGGCCGCGTGGGTGTGCACACGCGCCGACACCTGGCGGGGCGGCGGCACCCGGGTGCTGGCCCAGTTCCGCACCCCCGGCGGGATGTACGGGGCGGTCGCCGCGAAGGCCGAGAACTCCCCGGCGTGCGGCTCCCGCGATCCACATGTGCTGGCGGGCGTCCTGTGGAAGTCGGGCACGGGAGCGTGGTACCTCCTCGCGGCCGGCAGCAAGGGCACGGTGTCGGTCGACGCGACGGGCGGAGTGCGCGGGTCCGCCGCGGGGTCCCTGCTCGCCGTACGGACGAGGCAGGGGGCGCAGGCCGAGCTGAAGGGCACCCTGGCGGACGGCCGGGGCATCGCCGGGCTGCGCTGAACTCCCCCGACGCGTTGCCGACACGCATCGCCGACTATTCGATGCTGATCCACGATGCGCGTACGAACGGTGAGCGAATTGTGCCCGCCACGTGAACACTCTCGGCCGGACCGGCCCGTTCCGGGCCGGATCCGATCGGTAAGGTGTTCGCATGACAACCGGGGTACGCCGCAGGATGGGTGTCGAGGAGCGACGGCAGCAGCTGATCGGCGTCGCCCTCGACCTGTTCAGCCGACGCTCGCCCGACGAGGTCTCCATCGACGAGATAGCCTCGACGGCGGGCATCTCGCGACCGCTGGTGTACCACTATTTTCCGGGCAAACTCAGCCTGTACGAAGCGGCGTTGCAGCGCGCCGCCGACGATCTCGCGGGCCGGTTCGTGGAGTCCCGCGAGGGGCCGCTGGGGTCGCGGCTGCTGCGGGTGATGCGCCGGTTCTTCGACTTCGTGGACGACCACGGGCCCGGTTTCGCCGCGTTGATGCGGGGCGGCCCGGCCGTCGGCTCGTCGACCACCAACGCCCTCGTCGACGCCGTACGGCAGGCGGCGTACGTCCAGATCCTGTCGCATCTGGACGTCGAGAACCCGCCCGCCCGGCTGGAGCTGGTGATCCGCTCCTGGATCTCGCTCGTCGAGTCGACCGCGCTGATCTGGCTGGACGGGCGGCGGATTCCACGCGGTGAGCTGGAGGTGCAGCTCGTGCACGACTTCGCGGCCCTGGCGGCGGTGAGCGCCGCCTACGACCCGGAGGTCGCCGAGCTGCTGCGCAGGCGTCTCAGCGACGAGCCGGGCGACGGACCGTTCACCGACCTCGTCGTCCGGCTGCTCGCGCTCGCCTCACCACCGGAGGCGTAGGACCAAGCACGGTTCCGCCCGCGCGGGCCCCGCGCTGACCTCCCGCGGATTGGGCGCGCCCCGGAACCGGCCGGGAGCGCGGGCGGGACCACACCTCGAACTCGCGGAACTACGCCTCGAACTTGCGGTACGACGGGTCGAGGTCGCGTACCTCGGCCGAGGCGTGCAGCTCCAGCCCTTCGGCCTGCTTCACATGGGTCTTCAGCAGCTCCAGTACGGCCTCGGTCAGCTTCACCTTGACCGCCTCGGTCCGCCCGGCGAGCAGACCGAGGGTGACATGGACGACGGCGTGCCCGCCGGTGTCCGCGCCGACGACGGTGTCCTCGGTCCGGCGGAACTGCGTCTTGCACGCGCCGATCTTCGCGGCCGCCGTCTCGACCACCTCCGCGTGCAGGGCCAGGGCGAACCCGTGCCGGTC
Organism: Streptomyces sp. NPDC026500; assembly: GCF_055567635.1. Classification (NCBI taxonomy): domain Bacteria; kingdom Bacillati; phylum Actinomycetota; class Actinomycetes; order Kitasatosporales; family Streptomycetaceae; genus Streptomyces; species Streptomyces sp. NPDC026500. The sequence continues at coordinate 70,625 of NZ_JBVHQB010000005.1, forward strand.
GAAGGCGTCTTCGAGCGGCGCGGAGTAGTCGACGATGATCTGCGGCATGAGCACTCCTGGTCCGGGGACAGTCGTGATCACCCTAGCGGCAGCGCCGGAGACCGGAACGACCCCGTGGCCGGGGGGGCGGACGCCGGTGAGGGCGGCTCCGGACACCGGTTCTGCTCCCGGTCTCCGGCTCCGCCCTCACCGAGCTGGCCCGCTGTCACGGAGTTCGCGTGAACACCGCCACCGTACGGCCCGGAACGGCGAACGTGCCCGTTCCCTCGGCGTAGGACGAGGACTTGACGACCGAGTCCGCGCCCGCCGCCTGCACCGGGTGCAGCGTGTATCCCGTCCCGGCCAGGGAGCCGACGGTCTGCTCCTGCTTCTCGGGGGTCGCGTTGAAGACGATCACGAGATCACCCAGGCGCACGGTGATCACCCCGGGGGTCTCGTCCTTCCCCGACAGCGGGAAGGAGAGCTTCGACTGCACCTGGTCGGCCGTGGAGAGCGAGAAGACCTTCTCCGTCGTACGGATCCGCTGCAGGTCCTGGAAGGCTGCCGAAGTGCCGTCGATCTGGTTGCAGCCCACCTTCACGGAGGTCAACAGCGGAGTGGCGTAGGGCCACTTGGAGGCGTTGTCGGCGGCCATCGGCAGCCCGCGGCCGAATCCGTTGCCGTCCTGGCAGTTCCAGTGGATGGCGTTGAACCAGTCACCGCTGTCGAAGGAGTTGCGGTCCAGGGACTTGGAGCGCAGCAGGTCGGAGCCGGCCTGGGAGAGGGACGGTCCCTGCGAGAGGGTGGCCGTCGCCATCGCCAGGACCTGCATCCGGGCCCGGTCCGCGGCGCTCGTCGTCGCGGGCAGCTTGTACGTCAGCGCGTCGTACAGCGACTCGTTGTCGTGCGCGTCGGCGTAGGCGAGCGCGTCGCCGGGCGCGGCCGCGTAGCCGGCGGGCTGGCCGTTGTAGTCGATCTCGGAGCCCTTGACCTCCTTGCCGGCGGAGTCGGTGAAGTGGAACGCGGCCAGGTTGCCGCTCAGGCCGACCTTGATGAGGTCCTGGTAGTGCAGCAGGCGGGCCTTCTGCTCGGCCGGAGTGCCGTTGGCGGTGGAGGAGTTGGGGTCGGTGTAGAGACCCGAGCCGAAGCCCTGGACGCCGGGGTCGGAGTCGAAGGGGCTGCCGCCGCGGACGGCGTCACGGGCACGGTCGGAGAAGGTCGCGATCCCCGTCCCCGCCATGTTCTTCTGGGTGGCCTGGACGAAGCGGGCGTCGTCGGCGACCTCACCGAAGTTCCAGCCCTCGCCGTACAGGATGATCTTCTTGCCGTCGGCGCCGTCCTTCGCGACGGTGAGCCCGTCGAGGGCCTTCCTGACCGCGAGGATGTTGGCCTTGGGCTGGTGTCCCATGAGGTCGAAGCGGAAGCCGTCGACCTTGTACTCCTTGGCCCACGTGACGATCGAGTCGACCACCAGCTTGCCCATCATGGCGTTCTCGGTCGCCGTGTTGGAGCAGCAGGTGGAGTTGGCGACGCTGCCGTCGGCGAGGAGCCGCTGGTAGTAGCCGGGGACGATCTTGTCGAGGACGCTGGTGTCGGCCTGGCCGCTCGCGGCGGTGTGGTTGTAGACCACGTCCATGACGACCCGCAGGCCGTCCTCGTTCAGCGACTTGACCATCTTGCGGAACTCGACCGTGCGGCCGGTGCCGTCGGGGTCGGTGGCGTAGGAACCCTCGGGGACCGTGTAGTGGTACGGGTCGTAGCCCCAGTTGTAGGCGTCCTTGGCGGCGGTCTTCGCCACGCACTCCTGCTGCTTCTGGGAGTCGGCCGCGTAGGAGGCGAGATCGCAGTCGGTGCTCTGCTGGTCCGCCTTCTTCTCGGGGATGGTGGCGATGTCGAACGCGGGCAGCAGGTGCACGTACGAGGTGCCGGACGCGGCCAGCTTCCTCAGGTGCCGGGAGCCGTCGCTGTTCTTGTCGGTGAAGGCGAGGTAGGTGCCCTGGTCCTTCGCCGGAACCGTCTTGTCCGCCACCGAGAAGTCCCGGATGTGCAGTTCCTGGATCTGCGCGTCGTTCAGCGGCACCGCCTTGGGCTTCTTCAGCGCCGACCAGCCGGACGGGGCGAGGGACTTGGCGTCGAGGTCGACGACCAGGCTGCGCTCGGAGTCGGCGGTCAGGGCCACCGAGTACGGGTCGGTCACCTTGTTGGTGACGATCTTCCGGACGGTCGGCGCCCACACCTTCACGACATAGCGGTAGGGCTTGCCCGTCCAGGACTTCTTGCCGGTGACGGACCAGACGCCGGTGGCGTCGTCGCGCTTCATGGCGACGGTGGAGCCGGCGAGGTCGAGGGCGACCGACTGGGCGGTGGGGGCCCACACCGAGAGGGTGGGGACTCCGTGGTGGAAGACCGGTCCGAGGTTCGCCTTCGTCGCGGGGTACAGGTCGTCGAGAGCTCCGGCGATCTGCACGCCGGTCGCCGCCAGCACGGCGCCGTTCGCGGCTCGCTGCGAGGCGACGAGCTGGCCGCCGAGCGCCGAGCGCACCCGGTCGCGGTCGCGCGGGTCCACGGACCAGGCGGTGTACGCCTTCAGGTAGGGGAACTTCGCCTTCTGGGCGTCGGTGAGCGTGGTCTTGGACAACCGCAGCCAGCGCTCGTCGTCGCTGGTCAGGCCGCCGTCCTTGACGGCGATCGAGCCGTCGTGGGAGGAGAGGAGCTGGGTGGACACGGCGGCGTCGGAGCCGTTCCAGGCGACCGTGTCGCGGTCGATCCAGACCGCCTTGGAGGTGGTCAGGTCGAGTGCGGCCGCGCTGCCCGCGGGCTGCGGCAGCAGGTACTTCTCCTGGCCGTTCAGCAGCCACACCTCGTGGCCGTTGGCCGTGAGGTCCAGCGACTGGTCGGTGGGCAGGTCCTTGTCGTCGCCCTTGTGGAGGATGTAGCTGAGGCTGCCGGCGCCCTCGGCGAGCGGTACCTCGTAGACGGCGCCGTAGGCGTCGGTCCGCACCGGCTCCAGGGGCTTCGTCCAGTCCGTGGGCGTCGCGGCCCCGGTCCACACGTGCAGACCCCAGCCGGCGTAGTCACCGTCGGCGCGGTGGTAGTGGATGACCGCCTTGGTCTTGTCCTGGGCGGGCAGGTCGGGCTGCTGGGTGAGCACGGCGTCCTTGCCCTGTTCGACCCAGACCTCGCCCGTCTTGGTGACGTCGATCGTGCGGTCGCTCGCGACGTCCTTGTTGCCGTCCTTGTCGATGACCAGGAAGCCCACGCTGGAGGCTCCGGGCTTCAGCTTCACGTAGGCGAAGGCGCCGTAGGCGTCGCGGCCGACGAAGTCGTGGCCGGCCGGCCAGGTGGTGGACTCGCCGTCGGCGATGTCGCCCCAGGCGTACAGGCGCCAGTCGGTGTAGTCGCCGTCGGTGCGCTTGTAGTGGACGATCGCGTAGTCGCGCGAGGAGGCCGTCGGGATCTCCGCGGCGGGCGCGGTGCCGCTGGTGGACGCGGCTGTCGCGCTCGCCGTGTGTCCGGCCGAGTCGATGACGACGGCCTTGTAGCGCAGGGCGGTTCCGGCCGGTACGTCCTTGCCGATGGCCTGGGTGACCTTGTACGGGGCGTGGTCGGCGGAGCCGAGCGTCCGCCAGCTGCCGTCGCCGACCTGGGCGGCGAAGACGACCCGGTCGAGCTGTCCGCCGGTGACGTCCGCCGACAGTTCGACGGTGCCGGTGGCGCCCGCGGCGGGGGCCTTCAGCGTCAGCGTCGGCTTGGCGGCGGGAGCGTCGAGCCGGCCCGCGGCCTTGAGGACGATGGCCGAACCGGCCGGGACGGTGACGGTGACCTTCTTGTCCGCGTCACTCTTCACCGAGGCGGACGTTCCGTATACGGCCCGGAAGTTCATGTTCGCCGAGCCCGTCGCGAACGTGGCCGACTTCGCCTCGTCGGCGTTGTTCACGGCGACGACGTACTCGGTGCCGGTCTTCGCGTCCGTGCGGGAGAAGGCGTACACACCGGCGCCGTCCGCGGCGTACCGCTCCGTCTGGACTCCGTCGGTGAGGCCCGGGTTGTCCTTGCGCAGCTTGGAGAGAGCGCTGATCTCGTCGTAGAGCGGTGCGCTCGTGTCGTACGCGTCGCTCGCGTGCGTACGGTCGGTGCCGATCTCGTCGTCGTCGAGGTAGTCCGCGACCTTGGAGGCGAACATCGTCTGCCGGGCGTCCTTGTCACCGCCGGAGCCGGTGAATCCCTGCTCGTCGCCGTAGTAGACGACGGGGTTGCCGCGGCTGAGGAACATCAGCTCGTTGGCGAGCTTGTCCTTCTTCAGCAGCTGGGCGTCTGTCGCCTTGGGGTTGTCCTGGTTCAGGAAGTACCCGATGCGGCCCATGTCGTGGTTGCCGAGGAAGGTGACCTGCTCGTAGGCGTTGGCCTTGTCGGTCGTGTACTTGTAGTCGTCCGCGAACAGGGACGCCAGCTTCTGCGCGCTGCCGCCCTGCGAGGCGTACGAGCGGGCCGCGTCCTGGAAGGGGAAGTCCAGGGTGGCGTCGAGGCGGCCCTGGGTGACGTACGGCGAGGTGATCGACGTGTCGGCGGAGTAGACCTCGCCGAACATGAAGAAGTTCTTGCGGCCGTGCTTGGCCGCGTACGCGTCGAGGGCGGTCGCCCACTGCGTCCAGAACTCCATGTTCACGTGCTTCACGGTGTCGATCCGGAAGCCGTCGATACCGAAGTCCTCAACCCACTTCTCGTAGATCTTCTCCATGCCGCTGACCACTTCGGGACGCTCGGTCCACAGGTCGTCGAGGCCGGAGAAGTCTCCGTACGTGGTGGACTCACCGGCGTAGGTGGAGTCGCCGCGGTTGGAGTACATCGTCGTGTCGTTGAGCCACGACGGGACCTTGGCGTTCTTCTTCGCGGCGGGAACCGTCGGCGTACGGGGGAAGGAGCCGGTGCCCACGGACGGGAACCCGTGGGTGCCGTCCGCGTAGTCCGCGTCGTCGAAGGGCTTCCCGTCCTTGGTCAGATACGGGAAGGCCCCCTTGGACAGGTAGTTGTAGGACTGCTCCTTGTAGTCGACGACATCGGCCGTGTGGTTGGTGATGACGTCGAAGAAGACCTTCATGCCCTTGGCGTGGGCCTTGGAGATCAGGGTCTCCAGGTCCTTGTTGGTGCCGAAGTGCGGGTCGACCCGGGTGAAGTCGGTGATCCAGTAGCCGTGGTAACCGGCCGAGGCGTCCTTGCCGGTGCCCTGGACGGGCTGGTTCTTGAAGATCGGCGCCATCCAGATGGCGGTGGTGCCGAGGCCCTTGATGTAGTCGAGCCTCTTGGTCAGTCCCTTGAGGTCGCCGCCCTGGTAGAAGCCCTTGTCGGTGGGGTCGTAACCGGTCGACAGCCGCGATCCGGTCAGTCCGCCCTCGTCGTTGGACGTGTCGCCGTTGGCGAAGCGGTCCGGCATGACGAAGTAGAACTGGTCATGGGTGGAGTCGTGTCGCGCCGGCTCGGCGGCGAGCTTCGCGTCCGACGGCGGTGCGGGCGGGGTCTGGGCCCGCGCCACGAGGGGTTGCGCAAGCGATACGGCCAATGCGGCGGCGAGGACGGCTGCGCGCAGCCTGGGGCGGCCTATACGACGCGCCGGCCCTCTCGGTATCAGGTCCACAGCTGTGAACTCCTAGCGATTACGGCGTACTCGGGTCCGACCCCGCGCAGCGTTTCGGCCACGATGCCGAACGCCCGCGTGACCGTATCGCTCACGCAAGGTTTACAGCAAGAGTCTTGCAACGTGCGGAAAGACTTTTCAGCAGGTGGACTTGCCCGCGTAGATGGCAAGTGCCGTGTTGGCACCCAGCGTCGCTGTGAACTGGCCGGAACTGTTCACCGTGATGCTCGTGTTGTTCTGGACGTTGCAGTACGTTCCCGCGGCGAGCGAGGTGCTGTACGTCCGGCTCAGGGAGGAGGTCTCGTGGTTGATGGCCACGAAGCCCTTGCTGCCACGGCCGAAGGCGATGGCGTCGCCGCCGTTGTCCCACCAGTTGGTGAGGGCCTGTCCGCGGGTGGTGTTGCGGAAGGCGACCATCGACTTGATCTCCGGCCAGGCGTGCTGGCACTTCCAGCCGTCCTGCCAACAGGCGTTGACGGTACCGCCGTTGGGCGGCCCGGCGTCAGCGTCGGACCACTCGTAGCCGGAGTTGATGTCGGGGGCGCCATAGGGGTAGGCGAGCATGAAGACGTTGGCGAGGGTGTAGTTCGCCCCGTCCTTGTAGTTGAGTGTCGAGCCGTTGCGCTCGGTGTCGTGGTTGTCGACGAAGACGGCCGCGACCGAGCTGCTCATGTAGCCCCAGCCCTCGCCGTAGTTCTTCAGGTAGGCGAGGTTCTCGTTGTTGAAGACCCGCTTGAGGTCGTAGGCGTAGCGGAACTCCTGGACGTCACCGTTGCCGGTGTACTCGGTGGGCTGGACGGCTTCGCCCGAGCCGTAGATGACCTCCTGCTTCCAGTAGACGGACGGATTGCTCAGCCGGGACTTGATGTTGGCGAGGTCGGCCGCCGGGATGTGCTTGGCGGCGTCGATGCGGAACCCGTCGACGCCGTAGCCGAGCAGGGTGTTCATGTAGCCGGCGATGGCCGAGCGGACATATGTCTCGCCGGTGTCCAGGTCGGCGAGGCCGACGAGTTCACAGTTCTGGACGTTGGCGCGGTTGGTGTAGTCGCTGATGGTGGCCGTGCAGTCGTCCATGTCGGCGGACGAGTACAGGCCCGGGTAGTTGTACTTCGTGTACGAAGAGCCGCCCGTGCCGGTGCCGGATCCGGCCGACATGTGGTTGATGACCGTGTCCGTCACGACCTTCACACCGGCCGCGTGGCAGGTGCTGACCATGTTCTTGAAGGAGGTGGCATCGCCGAGCCGGCCGGCGATCTTGTAGCTCACGGGCTGGTACGAGGTCCACCACTGCGAGCCCTGTATGTGCTCGGCGGGCGGGGACACCTGGACGTAGCCGTATCCGGCGGGGCCCAGCGTGTTGGTGCATTCCTTGGCGACCGAGTCGAATTTCCACTCGAACAGGACTGCGGTGACGTCCTTGGTGCCGGGCGGCGAGGCCGCCGCCGTACCGGGGGGAACGGTCACCGAGACCGCCAGGCCCGCCACGAGGGCGAACGAGGCGGCAAGCGTTTTCCTTGCCATGTGTGTGTACTCCTGCACTTCGTCGTGCGGGTGGGGGGATCGGAACGTACCGCTTGCAATCAAGTTTCAGCAAGATGTCGAAAGAACTTCCAACTCCCTTATTGACGCGCTCCCTTCGGCAGTCCCACGCTCCACAGGGGTGAGCTCTCCGCGCCCCGCGGACGTGCCGACCGGATCCGGAGAGGAGCCGCAACCCCGATGGCCTTACGACGAAGAAGGGTTTCCCGGCTGCTGGTGACCGTCGCGCCGGCGCTCGCTGGCCTGGCCGCGCTGCCCGCCCGGCAGGCAGCGGCGGCGGACACCGGTGTCGCCAACGGCGATGTGATCGCCAACCTGTGGGACTGGCATCCTCCCCCTACTCAAAAGAGGGGGATTCCAACCCTGCTGGGTTGGGGTTCACGGACGCTCGACCGCTGTTCGGGCGGTGTCGTCCCTCCGGCGCCGGCTGAGCGCCGGGGCGGGGAAACCCGCCCAGCTTCTCGAACCGCACCAGGCGGTAGGTGCGGGCCGGCATCGTGCACGTCTTCTCGCACCAGTCCTTGCGCCGGTCGGCCTCACGTACTTTGAGCCTGGCCGCCTTGGCGTACTCGGCGGTCTTCTGCTCGCTTCCCTTCGGGGCGCGAGCGGCACGCCGCTGGTGTTTACGGACCTGCGCGCGTTCCTTCACGGTGAGCTGCGGGCAGTTCAGCTTCCGTCCGTCGGAGAGGGCGGCGGTGATGGTCACGCCGCGGTCGATGCCGATGACCTCTCCGGTGCCGGGTGCGGCGACCGGAGGGGTATGACTGCGAAGGCGATGTGCCACTGGCCGTTGCGGTAGGTGACGCGGAAGGCCGCTCACCGCTCAAGCGGCCGCCGACCGGCGGCCCCTCCCCGCCGAGATCCTGCACCTGCCCGAGATCGCCCTCGACGCCGTCAGGGCGACGACGAATCGCCCTGACGACGATTCCTCCGCCCCCGTCCTGCTCCGCAGCAGCTCGCATTCACCCCCGGCTCGAAGGTCGGGGGCACCCCTGCGAGGAAACGAGGTGGAAGTGGGCACACACGGAAGCGGTGCTCCGGCCGTCAGGTTCCGGAGCACCGCTCTCGCACGGGTCTGGCCGGCCATCAGGTGAGGGGGGCTCCGGTGGTCAGGACCGGAGCACCACTCACGCGTAGGCCGGGACGCCCGGCAGGCGAGCGGAACTCCGGCGGTCAGGACCGGAGCACCGCTCACGCATGGGTCAGACCGCCCACCACACGGTCGTATCGGCGGGCAGCTTCGCCTCGCCGTCCTGCGACAGGGTCACCTCGCCGCTGGCGACGAGCACCCGGCCGTACGCCGGGACGGTCACGGCCTCGCTGCCGGTGTTCGCCGTGCAGACGAAATCGCCGCGCTGGAAGGCGAGAACGCCCTCCGGTGCCTTCAGCCAGCTGACGTTGTCGCCCGCGCCGAGGTCGGCGCGCTCACGCCGGACCGCGAGCGCCTCGCGGTACAGCTCCAGGGTGGAGCCCTCCGCACCGGTCTGCGCCTCGACGCTCAGCTCGGCCCACTCGGCGGGCTGCGGCAGCCAGCTGCCAGCGTCGCCGAAGCCGTACGACGAGCCGGCGCGGGTCCACGGGATCGGCACCCGGCAGCCGTCGCGGAAGCCGTCCTGTCCGGCGCCCCGGAAGTAGGCCGGGTCCTGGCGCACCTCGTCCGGCAGGTCGACGACGTCGGGCAGGCCGAGCTCCTCGCCCTGGTAGACGTAGGCGGAGCCGGGCAGGGCCAGCATCAGCAGGCTCGCCGCGCGGGCCCGGCGCAGACCCAGCGCCCGGTCGCCCGCGGTGCGGATCTGGGTGCCGAGGCCGGCCTCGTTGGCGAACCGGGTGGCGTGCCGCGTCACATCGTGGTTGGACAGCACCCAGGTGGAGGGGGCGCCGACCGGGCGCATCGCGTCGAGCGTGCGGTCGATCACCGAGCGCAGCTCGGCCGCGTCCCAATGGGTGCCCAGGTACTGGAAGTTGAAGGCCTGGTGCAGCTCGTCGGGGCGGACGTAGTTCGCGGTGCGCTCGATGGTCGGCGTCCACGCCTCGGCGACGAAGATGCGCTCGCCCGAGTACTCGTCGAGGATCGTGCGCCACTGCCGGTAGATGTCGTGCACGCCGTCCTGGTCGAAGAACGGCATGACATCGTTGCCCAGCAGTTTCAGCTGGTCGTGGTCGCCGAGGTCCGGCAGGCCCGCCGCCTTGACCATGCCGTGGGCGACGTCGATACGGAAGCCGTCGACGCCCATGTCCAGCCAGAACCTCAGGATCGAGCGGAACTCGTCCCCCACGGCCGGGTGTTCCCAGTTGAAGTCGGGCTGCTCCGGCGCGAACAGGTGCAGGTACCACTCGCCGGCGGTGCCGTCGGGCTCGGTGACCCGGGTCCAGGCCGGGCCGCCGAAGATGGACTCCCAGTTGTTGGGCGGCAGTTCGCCGTTCTCGCCCTTGCCGGGCCGGAAGTGGTAGCGGTCGCGCAGCGAGGAGCCGGGGCCCTCGCGCAGCGCGCGCTTGAACCACTCGTGCTGGTCCGAGGAGTGGTTGGGCACCAGGTCGACGATGATCCGCAGGCCGAGACCGTGGGCGTCACGGATCAGGGCGTCGGCGTCCAGCAGGTTGCCGAACATGGGGTCGACCGCCCGGTAGTCCGCCACGTCGTAGCCGGCGTCGGCCTGCGGCGAGGCGTAGAAGGGGCTGAGCCACACGGCGTCCACGCCGAGGTCGCGCAGGTACGGGAGTCGGGAACGTACGCCCTCCAGGTCACCCATGCCGTCGCCGTTGCTGTCGGCGAAGCTGCGCGGATAGACCTGGTAGATCACCGCGTCGCGCCACCAGTCGCGATGCGCGGCGACTGTGGCGAGAACGGAGTTCGGGGCCTGGTCGGCGGAGTGCTGGCTCATGGCGTCCTTGATGCGATGAGGGTCCCCGTGTCCGAGTGCGGTCGGGCGTGGGGAGGAATTCGGCTGTGGGGGCAGACCCCTGCTCACGCGAGGCCGGGAGCACGGGGCGAGAGGCTTCGGGGCGGGGGGATGAGGCGGCCGCGGTACCGGCGGGGTCGGATGGGCACCGCGGCCGCCACCCGCGCGCGTCGAGCGCGCGGGAGTCTTCGGGCGTTCTGGGGGGGCGTCCTTGACGGATCAGCCCTTTGTGCCGCCCGCGGTGAGTCCGGTCACCAGGTTCTTCTGCACCAGGTAGAAGAAGAGGGAGACAGGTATCGCGACCAGCACGGCGGTCGCCGCCATGAGGTTGCGCTGTGCGTCGTGCTCGCTGACGAAGCTCTGGAGTCCGACGGCGAAGGTGTACTTCGAGTCGTCCAGCATGAACGTCGAGGCGAAGGCGACCTCACCGAACGCGGTAATGAAATTGTAGAACGCGGCCACCGCGAGACCCGGCTTGGCGAGCGGCAGGATCAGCCGGAAGAAGGTGCCGAAGGGGCTCAGCCCGTCGACGCGTCCGGCCTCGTCGATCTCGAACGGAATGGTGTCGAAGTAGCCCTTGAGCAGCCAGGCGCTGTAGGGCACCGCCGTCGAGCAGTAGACGAGGATCAGGCCGAAGTAGGAGTCGATGAGCTGCAGGTCCGAGAGGATCTGGTACATCGGCACGATCAGCACGGCGATCGGGAACATCTGGGTGACCAGCAGGACCCACATGAACTTCTTGTAGCCGGGGAAGCGCATGCGCGAGACCGCGTAGCCGGTGGTGGCCGCGACCATCACGCCGATGACCGTGGTGCCGAGCGACACGATGAGCGAGCTCTTCATCCACTCGAAGAAGTTCGTGTGCTGGAGCACGAAGGAGTAGTTGCCGAACGTCATCGTGTGCCAGATGCGTCCGGGGTGCAGATAGTCGTCCTTGTCCGGGCCGAGGGACAGGAAGACGAGCCAGGCGATCGGGAACAGCGCGACCAGGCTCGCGACGATCAGGACGGCGTGCGAGGCGAGCTTGCCGGCGAGGCCGCGCTCACCGCGCCTGCGCGCCGGACGCGGCGCCTCCTCGTGCACGGAAGCCTGGTCGGCCGGAGGCGTCTGAAGTGTGGTGGTGCTCATGGAGACTCCTGCCTCAGATCGCGAGCTGCTGGTCATTGCGGTTCAGCCAGCGGCGGTAGAAGGAGGTGAAGACGATCAGGATGGCCAGCAGCAGCATGCCGTAGGCCGCCGACTGCGCGAAGTCGCGCGGTTGCTGTCCGAAGCCGAGGTAGTAGGCCCAGGTGACGAGGATCTGCGCGTCCGGCGCGGTGTTGCCGAACAGCAGGAAGATCACGGCGAACTGGTTGAAGGTCCAGATGATGCCGAGGAGCACGACGGTGGAGCTGACCGAACGCAGGCCCGGCAGGGTCACGTAGCGGAACTGCTGCCAGGCGTTCGCGCCGTCCATCTCGGCGGCCTCGTACAGCGTGCCGTCGATGGACTGGAGCCCGCCGAGCAGCGACACCATCATGAACGGCACACCGCACCAGGTGTTGACCATGATCGCGGCGAACCGCTGCCAGAAGGTGTCCTCCAGCCACGCCGGCGAGGGCAGGTGCACCGCGTGGAGCATCGAGTCGATGATCCCGCCGTCGGCGAGCATGAAGCGCCAGCCGAAGACGGTGACGAAGGTCGGCACGGCCCACGGCAGCACCAGGATCAGCCGGTAGAAGGTACGGCCGCGCAGCTTCTGGTTGAGCAGCAGCGCGAGACCCAGGCCGATGCAGTAGTGCAGGGCCACACACAGGACGGTCCAGGCGATGGTCCAGATGAAGTGCGACCAGAAGCGGTCGTACGACGTCGGACCCCACAGGATGTCCTTGTAGTTGTCCAGGCCGATGAACTTGTAGGTGGCGTCGATGTGGTTGACGCCGATCGTGCGGGCCGAGTTGAGGCTGTTGGCGTCCGTGAACGTCAGATAGAGGCCCCGTACCAGCGGATAGAGCACCAATCCGCCGAGTACGACGACGACCGGGGCGATCATCGCGTACGCATACCAGTATTTCTGGTACGAGTGCTTCAGACGCTGCATCCGGCCGGGACGCGGTGCTCGGTCACCGCGGCGCTTGCCGGTCGCGCGGTCGATGGCGACTGTCATGGTTCGACACCTTCTGCAAGATCAGGAGTTGGGCGCACACAGCCGGTGGCCGCCGGTTCCGTTCCCCCTGTCGGGGGTCCCCCCGGCCCGACCGAGGTCGGGCCGGGGAAGGATCCGGCGGCCACACGGGCTCACTTGCTGAAGTCCGGGACCAGCTTGGCGATCGCCAGTTCGGCGTTGCTCAGGCCCTTGTCCAGGGACTCCTTGCCACCCGCGATCTTGGGCAGCTCGATGTCGAGCGGGCCCCACAGCGAGCTGTACTCGGGCAGCGCCGGGCGCGGCTGGGCGGCCGCGAGGACACCCTGGTAGCCGGCGATGCCCGGGTCGGCCTTGACCGCGTCGGTGTAGGCGTCGTCACGCGTCGGCAGCGTGGAGTTCTTGAGAGCGATCGTCGCCTGCGACGACGCCGAGGTCATGAACTTCACGAACTTCAGCGAGGCCTCCTGGTGGGCCTTGTCCGAACCCGCGTACACGGAGAGGTTGTGGCCGCCGGTCGGGGCGCCCGCCTTTCCGGTGGAGCCGGCCGGGACGGTGGCGATACCGAGGTTCGCCTTGTCCGTGAACGCCGAGCCCTTGTAGAAGTTGGTGATCTCCCACGGGCCCTGGACGATCGCGGCGACCTTGCCGTTGACGAACGCGTCCTGGATGTGGGCGTACGCGTCGGCGGTGGTGTCCGCCTTGTGCAGGCCCTTGCCGGAGAACAGACCCTGCCAGGTGCCGTACGCCTTCTTCGCGGCGGCCGAGTTCACCGTGATCTTCTTGGCGGTGGCGTCGACGGTGTCGGTGCCCTCGCCGTAGAGGAAGTTCATGGCGTAGTAGGCCTGGGTCGAGCCCCAGTAGCCGTCGACGCCGGTCTTCTTCTTGATCGTCGCGGCGGCGGTCTTCAGGTCGGCCCAGGTCTTCGGGGCCTCGCTGATGCCGGCCTTCTCGAACAGCGCCTTGTTGTAGACGAGCGCGAGGGTGTCGGTGACCAGCGGCACACCGTAGGTCTTGCCCTCGAACTTGGCCTGCTCGATCAGGTTGGGCTTGAACTTGGCCTGGTCCGCGAGGGCGGCGGTGCCGTCGAGCGGCAGGAAGTAGCCCTTCTTCGCGAAGGCCGGGGTCCAGCCGACCTCGGAACGCAGGATGTCCGGGGCGCCCTTGGAACCGGCTGCCGTGTCGAACTTGTTCTGCGCCTGGTCGAAGGGCACGTTGACGTACTTGACCTTGATGGTCGGGTTGGCCTTCTCGAACTGCTTGGCCAGGGCCTGGTACGTCGGCGCCTCATTGGTGGCGTTGGAAGTGTCCCACCATGTGATGGTGGTGGGGCCCGCAGACTTGTCGCTGCTGCTGTCACTGCCGCCGCAGGCCGTCGCCGCGAGGGCGATGGACGCCACCAGCGCGGTGGCCGCTATGCCACGCCGCATGAGATCTCCTTGAGGGTGAAAGCCCGAGTAGGTGGAGAATCGGTCCCGCCCGATCCCCTTGCCGACTTGCCGACTGCGCCGTTGCGTCCGCCGGGCGACGTGAACGTAACAGCGTTGTAAGCGGCGCGAAAGACCTTGCAGCAAAAAAGTGCAAGAACTGGCGACAGTTACGGGCCCGTGACCTCGCGGCAGCCGTCCCGAAACCCTGCTGCCAGGCCGATCAGCAGACATCCGGACCTCTGTGCAAGACTCTGCAAGCTCTTGCCATGGGTGTCGCGCACGGGGATCATCGGCCCGTCAGCGCCTTGCAGGAGCCACCCTTTCCCGCGCGGCGCACGCACGGGACACCGAGCCGACCAGAACACGAGGGAGCGCGATGACGCAGCAGCCCGGAGCGGGCCGATCAACCGCCCGCACACGGCGTCTGGTTGGTGGGCAGGGTGAGATGCGACCGGTACAGTCCAATCCTGTGACCACACGGCTTGCCGACATCGCAGCCCAGGCGGGGGTCAGTGAGGCGACTGTCAGTCGCGTCCTGAACGGGAAGCCGGGCGTCGCCGCGACCACCCGCCAGTCCGTCCTGGCCGCTCTCGACGTACTGGGCTACGAGCGCCCGGTGCGCCTTCGGCAGCGCAGCGAGGGCCTGGTGGGCCTCATAACCCCCGAGCTGGAGAACCCGATATTCCCTGCCCTCGCGCAGGTCATCGGGCAGGCCCTGACGCGCCAGGGCTACACCCCCGTCCTCGCGACCCAGACTCCGGGCGGCTCCACCGAGGACGAACTGACCGAGATGCTGGTCGACCGCGGGGTCGCCGGCATCATCTTCGTCTCCGGTCTGCACGCCGACACCTCGGCCGACATGCAGCGGTACGAGCAACTGCGGGGCCGAGGTGTCCCGTTCGTCCTGGTCGACGGCTTTTCGCCGAAGGTGCAGGCACCGTTCATCTCGCCGGACGACCGCGCGGCGATGGCCCTCGCGGTCACCCACCTCGCCTCGCTCGGGCACACCAACATCGGGCTCGCCCTCGGCCCCAAGCGGTTCGTGCCGGTGCAGCGCAAGATCGAGGGCTTCGTCCGCACGATGCAGGAGCAGCTGGGCCTGAGCCCCGCGGACGTCGAGGAGCGACTGGTCCAGCACTCTCTGTACACGCTGGAGGGTGGCCAGGCCGCCGCGAGCGCGCTCATGGACCGTGACTGCACGGCGATCGTCTGCGCCAGCGACATGATGGCGCTCGGCGCGATACGGGCGGCGCGTCAGCGCGGCCTGGAGGTCCCCAAGGACATCTCGGTCGTGGGATTCGACGATTCGCCGCTGATCGCCTTCACCGACCCGCCGCTCACGACGGTCCGCAAGCCGGTGCCCGCGATGGGCCAGGCGGCGGTGCGCACGCTGCTGGAGGAGATCGGCGGGACGCCCGCGCCGCACAGTGAATTCGTATTTATGCCGGAATTGGTGGTGCGCGGTTCGACCGCTTCTGCGCCTGGGGACCGGAATCGTCCCTGAGTAGGAGGGTAAGGGGGGCTCTCGGCCTCCCTCAGGCGTAGAACGTGCGGCCAGGAACCGACCGAGGGATGATCGGTGAGTTGAGGCTTTTCTGGCAGACTCTGTGCCTATGGGTGAGACACCGTGACGACACTGGAAGGCCGGGACCAGGCCACTCCACAGCCCGTCGCGGAGGAGAAGGCGGGAAACAAAGTCCTGCGTCGTATGCGGGCCCCGCGTCGCCCCCGCCTCTGGTTCGAAGTCCTGATCATCGCCATGAGTTACTGGACGTATTCGCTGATCCGGAACGCCGTGCCGGAGCAGAGACGCGAAGCGCTGCGCAACGCGGACTGGATCTGGCGGACGGAGCACCATCTCGGTCTCGCCGTCGAGGAGTCCGTCAATCATGCGGTGAACTCGGTCGGCTGGCTGATCATCGGGATGAACTACTACTACGCGACCTTGCACTTCCTGGTGACGCTGAGTGTTCTGGTCTGGCTGTACCGCTGTCATCCGGGCCGCTACGCGGCGGCCCGTCTCGCGCTCTTCGCCACCACGTTGGTGGCCCTCGTCGGGTACTACCTCTACCCGCTCGCGCCACCCCGCCTGATGACCGGCGGCACCTTCGTCGACACGGTCACGGTCCACGAGACCTGGGGCTCGATGGCTTCCGGCGACCTCAAGCACATGTCCAACCAGTACGCCGCGATGCCGTCGATGCACATCGGCTGGTCCCTGTGGTGCGGGCTGACCGTGTTCGCGCTGGCCTCGGCCCCCTGGGCCCGCATCCTCGGCATCCTCTACCCCGCGGCCACCCTCGTGGTCATCGTCGCCACCGCCAACCACTTCTGGCTGGACGCGGTGGGCGGCATGCTCTGCCTCGCCTTCGGCTTCCTGGTGGCCCGCCTGTGGTACGGAGCGCTGCCGTACGCGCTGCCGCAGTGGGTACCGGGGACGCGCGGGGCACCGGTCCTGCCCGTGAAGGTCTGAACGACGCCCCGTTTCGTCACGTTCGGTGACCGCCGGGGCGTCCCCCTGTGGCCCTTGCCGAACCGACCGACGGTACGCGCCCGGCGCGTGAGCCACGCGCCCGGCGCGCGCCGGGCGCGTGGCTCACGCGCCGTAGAACAGTTCGTCCACCACGGCCCGGGCCCGCCGGGTGGTGCGCCGGTAGTCGTCGAGCATGTCTCCGACGTGGCCCGGGTCATATCCCAGATAGCGGCCCACGGCGGCGAGCTCGCGCCCGTCCGAGGGGAAGGTGTCGCCGGCCCTCCCCCGTACGAGCATCACGGCGTTGCGCACCCGGGTGGCCAGCACCCACGCCTCGTCCAGCGTCGCCGCGTCCTCGGTGGACAGCAGCTGCGCGGCGCACGCGGCGGCGAGCGCCTCCCGGGTCCGGGTCGTGCGCAGGCCCGGCTCGACCCAGCCGTGCTGGAGCTGGATCAGCTGGACCGTCCACTCCACGTCGGAGAGACCGCCGCGCCCGAGCTTGGTGTGCAGGGTGGGGTCGGCGCCGCGCGGCATCCGCTCCGACTCCATCCGGGCCTTCAGCCGCCGGATCTCCCGTACGGCCTCCTCGCCCAGCCCCTCCGCCGGATACCGCAGCGGATCGACCAGCTCGATGAACCGGCTTCCGAGCTCGGCGTCCCCCGCCACGACCTCGGCGCGCAGCAGCGCCTGCGACTCCCACACCAGCGACCAGCGCCGGTAGTACGCCTCGTACGACTTCAGCGTCCGTACCAGTGGCCCGGACTTCCCCTCGGGGCGCAGATCCGCGTCGATCAGCAGCGGCGGATCAGCGCTGGGGAGCTGCAGCAGCCGCCGCATCTCGGACACCACGGAGTTCGCGGCCCGCGCCGCCTCCTGATCGTCCACACCCTCCCGGGGCTCGTGCACGAAGAGCACGTCCGCGTCGGAGCCGTAGCCGAGCTCATGGCCCCCGAAGCGGCCCATCCCGATCACCGCGAACCGCGTGGGCAGCGTGTCGCCCCAGCCGTCCCGGACCACGGCCCGCAGGGTTCCCGCGATCGTCGCCGCCGTCAGATCCGACACCGCCGCGCCGACGAGGTCGACCAGCGCCCCCTGGTCGGCGACGGCCGGTGTCTCCTCGGTTCCGTACGAGGCGACGATGTCCGTCGCGGCGGTACGGAACAGCTCCCGGCGCCGCACGCCGCGCGCGGCGGTCACGGCCTGTTCGGCGCCCTCGGCCCGCCGCACCCCGGCGAGGATCTCCTGCTCCAGATGGGCGCGGCCGCGCGGTTCGAGGCCGCCGCTCTCCCCGTCGCCGAGGAGGGCCACCGCCTCCGGCGCGCGCATCAGCAGGTCGGGGGCGAGCCGGCCCGCCGAGAGGACCCGCGCGAGGTTCTCGGCTGCGGCGCCCTCGTCCCTCAACAGCCGCAGATACCAAGGGGTCTTGCCGAGCGCGTCCGACACCTTCCGGAAGTTGAGCAGGCCGGCGTCGGGATTGGCGGAGTCCGCGAACCACCCCAACAGCACGGGAAGCAGCGTCCGTTGGATGGCGGCCTTGCGGCTGACGCCGGACGCCAGTGCCTCCAGATGGCGCCGTGCGCCGGCCGGATCGGCGTACCCGAGCGCGACCAGCCGTTCGCGGGCCGCGTCCGGGCTCAACCGGGTCTCGCCCGGAGCCAGTTGGGCGACGGCGTCGAGCAACGGCCGGTAGAAGAGCTTCTCGTGGAGCCGCCGCACCATGGACGCGTGCCGCTTCCACTCCCGGTTCAGCTCCTTGACCGGGTCGACGCGCAGCCCGAGCGACCGCCCGATCCGCCGCAGATCGGCCTCGTCCTCCGGCACCAGATGCGTGCGCCGCAGCCGGAAGAGCTGGATGCGGTGTTCCATCGACCGCAGGAAGCGGTAGGCGTCGTCGAGCTGTACGGCGTCGGCGCGGCCCACGTATCCGCCCGCGGCGAGCGCCTTCAGGGCGTCCAGGGTCGTACCGCTGCGCAGGGAGGTGTCGGCCCGACCGTGCACCAACTGCAGGAGCTGTACGGCGAATTCGACGTCCCGGAGCCCTCCGGGACCGAGCTTCAGCTCCCGCTCGATCTGGGCGGCCGGAATGTTCTCGACGACCCGGCGCCGCATCTTCTGCACATCGGCGACGAAGTTCTCCCGCTCGGCGGCGTGCCACACGAGCGGAGCCAGGGTGGCGACGTATTCCTCGCCCAGCTCCAGGTCCCCGGCCACCGGGCGGGCCTTGAGCAGGGCCTGGAACTCCCAGGTCTTGGCCCACCGCTGGTAGTAGGCGAGATGACTGCTGAGCGTCCGTACCAGGGGGCCGTTGCGGCCCTCGGGACGCAGATTGGCGTCGACCGGCCAGATGGTGCCCTCGACGGTCGTCTCGGAGCAGATCCGCATCATGTGCGAGGCGAGCCGGGTGGCCGCCTGCACGGCCTTCCTCTCGTCGGCCCCGTCGACGCCCTCCCCCACGAAGATCACGTCGACGTCGGACACGTAGTTCAGTTCGTGTCCCCCGCACTTGCCCATCGCGACGACCGCGAGCCGGCACAGCGCGGCGTCGTCGGGCGCGGCGACCTCGGCTATGGCGAGCGCGGCGCGCAGGGTCGCGGTGGCGAGGTCGGCGAGTTCGGCGGCGGTCTGGGCGAGGTCGGTGGTGCCGCACACGTCGCGCGCGGCTATGGAGAGCAGGCAGCGGCGGTAGGCGACGCGCAACGAGACGGGGTCCGTCGCGTCCGCCAGCCCTCGTTCGAACTCCTGGACCCCGGGATGCAGGTCCCGCGCCTCGTAGGTGACGAGGGCCTGCCAGTCGTGCGGATGCCGGGCGAGGTGGTCGCCGAGCGCGGCGGAGGCGCCGAGCACGCCGAGCAGCCGGTCCCGCAGCGGCTTGGCCGCGATCAGCGTGTCGAGGAGCTCCCGCTGGGCGGGGTGCGCGTCCTGCGCCTCGACGAGCCGGACGAGGCCGAGCAGGGCGAGGTCCGGGTCGGCGGTGGCGCCCAGCGCGTCCAGGAGGACCGGGTCGGACCGTACGGGTGCCAGCTCGGGCCCCTCCAGGAGCCGTTCGGCCGCCGACGGATCGGTGAAGCCGTGCCGCAGCAGTCGCGTGAAGGTACTGCTTCTGCGCCCCGGCGCCGTCATCCCGGCCTCCTGTCGATCGACGTCGTACGCCCGGTCCCGGCCCGCACACCTGGCCCCGTCCCGTACACCTGTCCCCGTTCCGCACACCTGGCCCGATCAAGGTCGTACGCGCCTGAGCGTAACCCCGGTCCGCCCGGTGGCGCCCCGTGCCGACGACCGTGCGAGGCGGTACAAAGGACGTGGAGGCATTAGTTCACCGGCTCTTCATCCCGCCGGTTGAGGGATGTGAGCGAGGGGAATGTTGGCGTGTGCATGCTCTGTCCGCACCGCCACCGTCGCCTCTCCCCCCACCGGAGGTCTGAAGTGTCCGGCAGAAACGTGTTCACCCGCAGTCGTGCCGTCGTCGCATCCGCCCTCGCCTTCACCGCGGCCGCGGTCGGGCTGTGGACCGGGTTCGCCGGCTCGGCCCCCGCGCACGCCGCGGCCGCGGTCCCGACCCCGGACCACGTCGTGGTCGTGGTCTTCGAGAACCATGCGTACAGCCAGGTGATCGGCTCCTCCAGCGCCCCGTACATCAACTCGCTCAAGACCGGCGGGGCCAACCTCTCCCAGTCGTACGCCGAGACGCACCCGAGCCAGCCCAACTATTTCGCCCTGTTCTCCGGCGCCACCCAGGGCATCACGGACGACAGCTGCTACACGCCCGGTTTCTCCTCCGCCCCGAACCTCGCCTCCGAGCTGATCGCCGCGGGCAAGACCTGGGGCAGCTACAACGAGACGCTGCCCAGCCAGGGTTCGACCACGTGCAGCAGCGGGAACTACGCGCGCAAGCACAACCCCTGGTTCGGCTTCAGCAACGTACCGACGTCCAGCGCCAAGACGTTCGCCCAGTTCCCGACGGACTACACGACGCTTCCGCAGGTCTCCTTCGTCGTCCCGAACCTGTGCAGCGACATGCACGACTGCTCGGTGTCCACCGGTGACACCTGGCTCAAGAACAACCTGAACGCCTACGCCACCTGGGCCAAGACCCACAACAGCCTGCTCGTCGTCACCTTCGACGAGGACAACCGGCTCGCCGGCAACAAGATCCCGACGGTGCTGTACGGCCAGCAGGTGACCCCGGGCTCCTCGTCCGCCACCACCTGCAACCACTACGACCTGCTGCGCACGCTGGAGGACATGCACGGCCTCACGCACGCCGGCAACGCGGCCTCCGCCAAGGACATCACGGGCATCTGGACGTCCTGACATGTACGTAGCGGACAGCCGCGCCAGTACACCGGAGACTCCGGCGGCGTCCGCGGAAAGCGCCGCCCGGCCACAAGCCGGGCGGCGCCTCGCCGCGGTGGCGCCCACGGTGCTGGCACTCGGCACGGTCAGCCTGATCACCGATGTCTCCTCGGAGATGGTGACGGCGGTCCTGCCCCTGTACCTGGTGGCGGGCCTCGGCCTGTCGCCCCTCGGCTTCGGACTCCTCGACGGGATCTACAACGGCTTCTCTGCGCTGGTCCGCCTCGTCGGGGGGCATCTCGCCGACCGGGGCGGCGGCCGCCACAAGTGGGTGGCGGGTGCCGGTTACGCCCTGTCGGCGGCCTGCAAACCACTGCTTCTGGTGGCACAGACCCTGACCCCGATCGGCCTGGTCCTCGCCGCCGACCGCACCGGCAAGGGCCTGCGCACCGCCCCGCGCGACGCCCTGATCTCCCTGTCGAGCACCCCGGAGACCCGCGGCCGCGCCTTCGGCGTCCATCGCGCGATGGACACGGCGGGCGCGCTGCTGGGCCCGCTGGTCGCCTTTCTGATCCTCCGGGCGACCGTCGACGGCTACGACGCGGTGTTCATGGTGAGTTTCTGCGTGGCCGTGGTGGGCTTCCTGGTCCTGATGCTGTTCGTGCCGGGCGGTCCGGCCGCGCGGGGCTCCCGGGGCTCCCAGGGGCCGGGTACGACGGCCGAAGGCGCCGAGGTGCCCGCCGGGCCCGTCGGCCCCGCCGCGCCGCGGCCCACCCTGCGCGCCGCCCTCGCCCTCCTGCGCCGCCCGGAGCTGCGCGGTATCGCGCTCTGCGCGCTCCTGCTCGGCCTCGCCACGGTCAGCGACTCGTTCATGTTCCTGCTGCTCCAGCGCAGGCTCGGGGTGCCGGACCGCTGGTTCGCGCTGCTGCCCGTCGGCACGGCCGCCGCGTTCCTGCTGCTGGCCGTCCCGCTCGGCCGGCTCGCGGACCGGGCCGGCCGCTGGCGGGTGTTCCTGGCCGGCCACGGCGCGCTGCTCCTCGCGTACGCCCTGCTGCTCACGTCCTGGCACGGCACGGCGCTGCCGTTCGCCGTCCTGTTCCTGCACGGCGGCTTCTACGCGGCGACGGACGGCGTGCTCATGGCCGCGGCCTCGGACAGCGTGCCGGAGGAACTGCGGTCGTCCGGGCTCGCGCTGGTCCAGACGGGGCAGGCGCTGGCCCGTTTCGTCTGCTCGCTCGCCTTCGGCGCGGCCTGGACGGCGTGGGGCGACCGTACGGCACTCACGGCGTCGGCCGTGGCACTCGCCCTGTGCGCCCTCTTCTCGATGAGCCTGCGCCCCGTCCGCCGCACCCCCTCAGAAGGCCCCGTATGACACTGCGAACCCGCATCCTGGTCCTGGTCTGCGCCCTGGTCGTCCTGGCGGGCGTCGCGACGGCCTCCGTGCTGCACGCCTCGGCCCGCGCGGAGCGCCGCAACCAGGCCCAGCCGGGCGGCCCGCGGATCACCGCGGGGCCCGTCTCCCTGACCGACTCCCGGCGGCTGGTGTTCCGCAACATGGCGTGGGGCCCGCACCGCGACGAGCTGACGTCCGTCCCGGCGTCCGACCCGTCGGGCCCGCGCACGGCGTCCAAGGTCAAGTGCCTGCGCTTCTACGCCGCTTCGGGCACCGGGGTGTGCCTTCAGGCGGTGCACGGCACGGTCCAGGACACCTACCGGGCGGTGATCCTCGACGCCGGCCTGCGCGTGAGGGCCCGCTACGACGTGCCCGGCATCCCGTCCCGCGCCCGCGTCTCGCCCAGCGGGCGGTACGCGGCCTGGACGGCGTTCGTGGGCGGCGACTCCTACGCGGGCACCAACTTCTCCACCCGGGCGGCGATCGTCGACACCCGCACGGGAGAACTGACGTCGTCCCTGGAGGCGTACCGCGTCGTGAAGGACGGCAGGACCTACCACGCGGCCGACGTCAACTTCTGGGGCGTGACGTTCGCGGCCGACGACCGCACGTTCTACGCGACCATGGCCACGCACGGCACCACCCACCTGGTCCGCGGCGACCTGGCCACCCGCACCGTCACCACCCTGCGCACGAACGTCGAATGCCCGTCCCTCTCCCCCGACGGCACCCGCATCGCGTTCAAGAAGCGCGTCAAGGGCCTTCCCAAGGACGCTCCTTGGCATCTGTACGTCCTCGATCTGCGCACCGGGCACGAGACCCCGCTCGCCGAACCCCGCAGCGTCGACGACCAGGTGGTCTGGCGCGACGACCACACCCTCGTCTACGCCCTCCCCGGCGACTACGGAGCCGACCTCTGGACCCTCCCGCCCGACGGCACGGGAAAGCCGCGGCGCATCAGCACCGCGGCGGTGTCTCCCGCGTACGTGCGCTAGGGACGCACCCCTCGCCGGGAGCCTCAGCGTCGGCCGAGGTGCGTGCCGCGAGGGCCCACGCGGAACTCGTCGCCGCTCGGCTCCGAGCCGCGCTCACGCCTTCGGTAGAGCCAAGGTGACGATCAAGGTCTCTTGCCCTATGCTGCGGCTTGCACATCCGGGGGGCGGCTGGCCGTCATGACGACCAGCACCGTGACAAGTGCGCACCCACGCCATCTCAACTCGAGCTTCAGCATGCCGCCAGGCGTGCGCGACTGCTGCCCGAGGCTGCCCGCAAGGGACCGGATCGGCGCGTTTCCCCCGGGTCCCACGGTCATCGGAAGGCAGAGAACGTCATGGCAGAACGTCAGTACCTCGGTCAGGGCTCCACCACCTCGGCGGAGAAGTTCTGGTACATCCTGGGTTGCATCTACTTCGGTGCGGCCTACATGCAGAAGGTCCCGGTGAAGAAGGCGCTGAGCGAGTACGGGCTGGTCGAGATGACCGGTGCCGAGAAGTTCTGGTACGTCATCCAGTGCATACTCTTCGGCGCCGGCTACTTCGCGAAGGTCACCATCAAGAAGGCGCTGTCCGAGGTTCCGAGCGTCGGCGGAGTCCCCACCGTCTGACGACACCAAGGCTCAACGCGGCCGCGGGCCCGGACCACTCCTCGTGGTCCGGGCCCGCGGCCCGTCCTGGACTGCCCTGGCCCGGCTGGACACTCTCCCGGACCCCGGCTGGCCCGTACTTCCCGTTCCTGCGGGCAGCGGTGTCCCACCGGAGCCGTGGAACCCGACGCGCACCCGACGCGACAGCCGGGCCCGAAGCCTGCCCCTCACCAGCCCGACAAGCCGAAACGTCCCGCCAGTTGAACTGACGAGCCGTCGCGAAATGCCGAGGCTGGTTGCCGGAACGGTCCATGCCGCTTGCGTGCCGGCCATCAGGTGAAGAGGGCCGCGGCCCCACTCCGCGCTCGAAGACCGGCCACCCATCAACCGGACCTCCGGCGGGGACTACCGCGTCGTGTTCGACCAGCCACCGGAGCCACTCGACACCGCCCCGAGGCAGCTCAGCTTCGAGGACCCCGTGGAACCACCGTCGTAGACACCACAACTGGAATCCAGGTCGGCTTCGGCCTCCTGGTCGGGAGAAGTCCTACGCGACGCCACTTCTCGAGTTGCAGTACACCTCTCTGCCGGCATCGCCCTTCTGCAGGCACACCTTCACCGTGACCCGGGTTCCTTCACGGAGGTTGTTGACCTCCGCCCTGCACTTCCCGTTTCCCCCGTAAACATCGAAAGAAAAGGAGCCGCCTGCGTACGTCATTTCCAGACTTGGCCGGAGGCCGTCCGCTTCGATGTCGCAGCCCTCGAGCTTGTCCCCGTTGGGCGTCCAACAGGCCTGCCCGCCCTTGAACGCGTCCGTTGTGTAGACGCAGAACGTATTCGCCGCGCTCGCCGGAGGAGCGCTGAAAATCACGGATGCTATTGCGGCGGCGGCTCCTGCCGCCAGAACTCGTTGAATCACTGATTACCTTCCCCCTCTGCCGCAAGCCCTTACTCGCGGACATCACGACTGGATGCGCCTCGTCAGGTCTGGTGGTCTGCAGACCTCATCAACTCACAAACGCATCAACCGTGTTACCTGTGCTGCGGGCGTCACAGTAGCCGGAGGGGGAGAGGGCAGCAACTGATCAAGGGCGGGTGTCACGCCCTGAATTGCCCCTCAGGGCCTTTCACTGTCGTGGGTGTTGCCAACCGAGAGGCCGACGAGAAGGGGCAGTCCGACCGAATGAGACGGAAAGCGAGACAGAGGGCTGGGCCGGTGGTCAGTTGCCGGTGGTCAGTCGCACTCTGCCGTCTCATGATTGAGAACTGGGTCAGCGCACGTGCGTGGCCGCATGAAGAATGAACCGCTCGACCGCTACGCCGGTGAGATCATGTCTGCTCTTGCGGTCAGCCACATCATCAGCCGAACCCACGTCTCTGGCCTCGATGACTGCCGCGTCCGCAAGGCGCACGAGCTCCTGGTCGTCAGTAAGGAGTTGCATGCGCCAGCGAATCTGTCGAGTGACGCCGCGCAGGCGGTGTGATTCGAGTGTCGCCGCTGTCGATTCGGGGCTCGCTGGATCGAGTTGCATGAGCTCCCAACGCCGATACTGGCTGCTCCGATAGTCCGTCACAGCTTCCGCGAAGGCGCTGTAGGCAGCCAGCCGGTCTTCGCGCAGGCGATCCGCCCGGGAGCTGCGCGTGCGGGCTCCGCTGCACGGCGCTGGAATGCATAGGTGGTCACTGCTCCAAGTAGCGTGCCGAACACAGCTACAAGACTTGCGTAGACAGCCTGCATGCGCAGAGCAAAGCATCTGAGCCAGAGGCGCGCACCACCGCCTAGAGCGGTAGGACATCCGGGCCCTGTCGGAATTGAAAGCCTGGTCTTCGTGGCCAGAATCCGTTTTGACACCGGCTGGCTGCACATCGGCTATCAGGTCGAGGTCGCCAGTGGAAGGCGGCTCGTCTTCGCTCCGCCCAAGCGCGACAAGGAGCGGGAGTACCGCTACCGAACCGGGTGAGCGCTTCCAGGCGGCACGAGAGCACGGGACGCACGCACTGAGGCACTTCTGCGCGTCGGTGCTCCACAGACGGCCCAGGGGTCGTGAGGACAGCCGCGGGGCCCACGGTCACCGACCGTGGGCCCCGCGTACTGGACGCCAAAAAACGCCTCTGACCTGCGCCTACAGCACCGGCAGGCTCTTCCGCAGCTCGAAGGCGGTGACCTCGGAGCGGTACTCCTCCCACTCCGCCTTCTTGTTGCGCAGGAAGAAGTCGAAGACGTGCTCGCCGAGGGTCTCGGCGACGAGTTCGCTGCGCTGCATGAGGGCCAGCGCCTCGCCGAGGTTCTGCGGGAGGGGTTCGATGCCCATGGCCCGGCGCTCGGCGTCGGAGAGGGCCCAGACGTCGTCGTCGGCGCCCGGCGGGAGCTCGTAACCCTCCTCGATGCCCTTCAGGCCGGCGGCCAGGAGCAGCGCGTACGCGAGGTACGGGTTCGCGCCCGAGTCGATCGAGCGGACCTCGACCCGCGCCGAGCCGGTCTTGCCGGGCTTGTACATCGGCACGCGCACGAGGGCGGAGCGGTTGTTGTGGCCCCAGCAGATGTACGAGGGGGCCTCGCCGCCGGCGCCCGCGGTGCGCTCCGAGCCGCCCCAGATGCGCTTGTAGGAGTTGACCCACTGGTTGGTGACGGCGGAGATCTCCGCGGCGTGCCTCAGGAGGCCTGCGATGAAGGAGCGGCCGACCTTGGAGAGCTGGTACTCCGAGCCGGACTCGTAGAACGCGTTGCGGTCGCCCTCGAAGAGGGAGAGGTGCGTGTGCATACCGCTGCCCGGGTACTCCGAGAACGGCTTCGGCATGAAGGTGGCCTGGACGCCCTGCTCCAGCGCGACCTGCTTCATGATCAGCCGGAAGGTCATGATGTTGTCGGCCGTGGAGAGCGCGTCGGCGTAGCGCAGGTCGATCTCCTGCTGGCCGGGGGCACCCTCGTGGTGGCTGAACTCGACCGAGATGCCCATCGACTCCAGCATCGTGATGGCCTGGCGCCGGAAGTCCTGGCCGACGTTCTGCGGGGTGTGGTCGAAGTAGCCGGAATTGTCGGCGGGGGTGGGCCGCGAGCCGTCCAGCGGACGGTCCTTCAGCAGGAAGAACTCGATCTCGGGGTGGGTGTAGAAGGTGAAGCCCAGGTCCGAGGTCCTGGCGAGGGCGCGCTTGAGGACATAGCGCGGGTCCGCGAAGGACGGGGAGCCGTCCGGCATGAGGATGTCGCAGAACATCCGGGCCGTACCGGGGGCCTCTGCGCGCCAGGGCAGCACCTGGAAGGTGGACGGGTCCGGCTTGGCGATCATGTCCGACTCGTACACGCGGGCGAAGCCCTCGATGGCCGAGCCGTCGAAGCCGATGCCCTCGTCGAAGGCCTGTTCCAGCTCCGCCGGGGCCACTGCCACCGACTTGAGGAAGCCGAGTACGTCCGTGAACCACAGACGTACGAACCGGATGTCACGCTCCTCCAGTGTCCGGAGCACGAACTCCTGCTGCTTGTCCATCTTCCGCTTCCACCCATCCTTGCTGGTCAGGCCGCCTGCTCCCACGCCTCGAAGACGATCGGCGCACCTGAGCATCCCACCACAACACCATTTCATGCGCGTTGCGGACCATGATCGGCCGGGCGACCTCGGTCTGAACGCCTCGCGTACGGCAGGTGTCCTGCTCTGCCGCACATACTGCCTGCTCACACGCGCACCCGTAAGAGCCGACCGGCACTCTCTCGTCGCGCGGGCTTTAATTTGCATCTCAGATGCAAGTTTTAATAGTGTGCGGGGCAGATAGGGGGCGCAACCCACCGTTCCCGCCCTGGCTTTGAGGAGTCCTGATGCTGTCCGAACAATCCGCCTCCACCGTGCGCGCGACCCTCCCCGTCGTCGGCGCCGCCATCGGCGAGATCACGGAGCGCTTCTACGCCGGACTGTTCACGGCCCACCCCGAGTTGCTCCGTGACCTGTTCAACCGCGGCAACCAGGCGGCGGGCACCCAGCGTCAGGCCCTGGCGGGATCCATCGCCGCCTTCGCCACCCATCTGGTCGAACACCCCGACGAGCGGCCCGACGCGATGCTGAGCCGCATCGCCCACAAGCACGCCTCCCTGGGCGTCGCGCCCGAGCAGTACAAGGTCGTGCACGAGCACCTCTTCGCCGCCATCGTCGAGGTGCTCGGCGACGCGGTCACCGCGGAGGTCGCCGCCGCCTGGGACGAGGTGTACTGGCTCATGGCGAACGCCCTGATGGCCATCGAGAAGCGCCTGTACGACGAGAACGCGGACGACGGGGCCCTGCACGCCTGGGTGGTCACCGAGCGCGTCGAGGAGACCGCCGACGTCGCCACCTTCCGGATCCGCCCGGCCGACGGCAACGCCCTGCCGGACTTCCGTGCGGGCCAGTACGTCTCCGTCGGCGTGGAACTCCCGGACGGCGCCCGCCAGATACGTCAGTACAGCCTCTCCAGCGCGCCCGGCTCCCCGGTGCGCCAGATCAGCGTCAAGCGGGTGCGCGCGGACGAGAACGCCGGCATGACGAGCCCCGAGGGCGAGGTCTCCAACCATCTGCACGCGCACGTCCGCGAGGGCAGTGTCCTGGAGGTCTCCGCGCCGTACGGCGACCTGGTCCTCGACGACACGGACGCCCCCCTCCTCCTCGCCTCCGCGGGCATCGGCGTCACCCCGATGATCGCCATGCTGGAGCAGCTGACGATCAGCGGCCACAAGGCCCCCGTCACCGTGGTGCACGCCGACCGCTCCCCCGCCGAGCACGCGCTGCGCGCCGACCACGAGGCCTTCGCGGGCAAGCTCGCCGACGCGGAGACCCACTTCTGGTACGAGCGGCCCGAGCCGGGCCACCCCGCCGAGCGGACCGGTCTGGTCGACCTCTCCGGAGTGACCGTGCGGCCCGGCACGCACGCCTACCTCTGCGGTCCGCTCCCCTTCATGCGCGCGGTACGAACCCAGCTCCTGGAGAAGGGCGTGCCCGCCTGCGACATCCACTACGAGGTGTTCGGACCGGACCTCTGGCTGGCCCAGTCCTAGGGCCATCGTCGGGAGACGCGGCAGCGAGCGGGGTCCGGGCACGCACCGGACCCCGCTCCCCCTCGCCGAACAGCCAGCGGCACGCGGCAGCGTCGCACCTGATCGCCGGCGCCTGCCGACAACCGTGTGCGCACGGTCACGACGCGGCAAGATCGTCAAGCCGCCGGTCCCGAGCGGGCTCGGCGGGGCCCCCGCCTACCCGGGGTACACCGGGCAGACCGCCTACGCCGTCATCGACCTCGGCCCCAGCGGGGCGACCACCGGCACCGTCTCCGGCATCGACGAACTGAACTTCCTGGCCGACGGCGACGACCACATGCCCGACGCCGACCCGCACGACTTCCCGCTCGGCTCGGGCGCGCTCCTGCTGAAGCCGCAGCTGAGCCTGTACCGCACCACGATCGCCGACGCCCCCAGCTCCATGAAAGCCGCGGACACCAGTCCTGACCGGAGGTGCCGCCCGCGCCGCGCAGTCCCCGCCATGCCCGCGTCCCGCAGTCCCCGCCATACCCGCGCGCCGGTCTGCGTGCCTGCCCCGGAGACCGCGCCCGGCGCGGAGGCGGCGGGAACGGAGCCGGGCGCGTCGGCGGAGGCAGAGGCGGGCGCGGGACCGGGACGACCCGGCCCGCCCGGCCCGGTTCCGCGCGATGGGGACTGAGCGGGCGCAGGGGCAGGTCAGGAAGCGGGCACGACCGGTCGGCTGGACACCGCTAAGGCCTGCGGCTGATGCCGAGCAGCACGGGCCCGGTCGGATCGGCGACGACATCGGCGATCGTCAGCGGGTCCAGTGAGGCGTAGAAGGCCTCCTGGGCCCGCCGCAGTGCACCCCGCAGCCGGCACGCGGAGAGGAGCGGGCACGGCGTGGCCCCCTCGCATTCGACGACGTCGCCGTCGCCCTCGAAGGAGCGCACGATCGCGCCGACGGACTCCCCGCGCCCCTTCTCGGTGAGCGTGAGACCGCCTCCCCTGCCGCGCCGGGCATCGAGCAGCCCGAGGTGCTGGAGTTCGGCGACGACCTTGGCGGCGTGCGTGTAGGGGACGCGCATGTCGTCCGCGACCTCGCGCGTGGTGGGCGTCGAGTCGCCGACGACGGCCAGTCGCATCAGGACGCGAAGGGCCAGGTCGGTGGATCGCAACAACCGCATACCCGACAGCGTAGGTAATGCGCATCTCCGGTTCAAATTTTCTGGCCGTCCCCCCGTCGGACGCCCTTCGGCCGACCGCGGGCCGAGCGCACCCCGCCCCAGTCCGCCACCCCCTTCTTCGGCCAATCCCGCGCCCTCCCTGCCGACGCCCCACCCTTCCCGATTACGATCGGCGAACCCGACCGTCCCATCCCGATGAAGGACTCACCATGGGTTCCGCCAAGAACACCAGCACCGGAACGCGCAAGGCACGCATCGAGGAGCTGCGCCGTGCCGAGCGCGCCCGTGAACGGCGCAACCGGATCCTCGTGATAGCCGCCAGTACGGTCGTCGTCGCCGGTCTCGTCGCCGGTGGTGTCGTGCTCCTCCGGTCGCAGTCGGACAACGGCAAGAAGGACACGGCGAGCGACTCGAAGGCGGCGTCGGGGCACTTCGTCACGGGCGCGGACGGGGTGAAGACCTGGAAGGGCACGCTGGCGCGCAACCACGTCGCGAAGACCGTGACGTACCCGATGGAGCCGCCGGTCGGCGGTGACCACAACCAGGTCTGGATGAACTGCAACGGCGACGTCTACACCAAGGCGGTCAACAACATGAACGCCGTGCACTCGCTGGAGCACGGCGCGGTCTGGGTGACGTACAACAGCAAGGCGTCCGCCGCCGATGTGAAGGCGCTCGCGGCGAAGGTCAAGAAGACCCCGTACACGCTGATGAGCCCGGTCGAGGACCAGAAGGACCCGATCATGCTGAGCGCCTGGGGCAAGCAGCGCACGGTGACCGGCGCGAGCGACAAGAACGTCGACGCGTTCTTCGCGGAGTTCGTGCAGGGCAAGCAGACGCCCGAGCCCGGCGCGGCCTGCACCAACGGTCTGTCCCAGTGAGGCACATCGGATGGATCGCGGGCGCCGCGGCGACCGTGCTCGTCGCGGCCGGGGCGATCACGTACGCGGTGGCCGACGGCGACAACTCGGGGACGCGGGCTCCCGCCGCGGACTCGGCGGACGCGGGCTTCGCCCGGGACATGGCGGTCCACCACCAGCAGGCCGTCGAGATGTCGTACATCGTGCGGGACCGCACCAAGGACGTGGAGGTACGGCGTCTCGCGTACGACATCGCGCAGACGCAGGCCAATCAGCGCGGCATGCTGCTCGGCTGGCTCGACCTGTGGGAGCTGCCGAAGGTGTCCTCGGCCGCGCCGATGACCTGGATGGGCATGGGTGACATGGCGTCCGGCGAGGACGGCTCGCTGATGCCGGGCATGGCCACCGACACCGAGATGAAGCGGCTCGGCACGCTCAACGGGAAGCAGGCCGAGGTCTTCTACCTCCAGTTGATGACCGACCACCACAAGGGCGGTATCCACATGGCCGAGGGCTGTGTCGCCAAGTGCACCGTCGGCGTGGAGAAACGGCTCGCACAGGGCATGGTCGACGCCCAGCAGTCGGAGATCAAGATGATGGCGGACATGCTGAAGGAGCGGGGGGCGAAGGCGCGCGACTAGGACAGGCCCGGAGCCTGGGCGCGTCCGCCCGGCGACGGCGAGCGCGGTGTGCCGTCGCGGAGCGCGGCCGGCCGGTGGGTGCGGCGGCGTCGCCGGCGGCGGTGTCGCCCGGCCCGCGCAGCGCGAGCAGTGCCCCGCGTCCGCCCGGCGGACGGGTGTGCGGAACGGGTCCGAGGCGCTGCCCCGGACCCGTTCACCCCCTCCGCCGCATGGTCAACCGCGCCAGTCCGTACCGCACTTCAGGACGGCGTCGGTCGGGACGAGCCGTTCCATCGAGCCGGGCCGGCCGTGGGTGACGGCGAGCTGGGCCTTGTTCAGGTAGCCGATGAAGAGCTGGGTGTGGGCGGGCATCGCCGCCGGGTCGTAGATGAAGACCACGGTGCCGTCGCCGCGCCGCTCCCGCTCGACGACCTTGTCGACCCCCGCTCCCGAGCCGTGCTTGTCGACCTGTGTGTGGTCGTCCGGGCCCTTGCAGAACACTCCGGTCTTCACGAGGACGGGGAATCCCGCCCTGCGCAGCGCCTTCTGGAGTCCCGCCGGGTTCTTCAAGTACTGCTCCTTGGTCCAGGTCACCGCGACC
Source organism: Streptomyces sp. NPDC026500 (assembly GCF_055567635.1). Classification (NCBI taxonomy): domain Bacteria; kingdom Bacillati; phylum Actinomycetota; class Actinomycetes; order Kitasatosporales; family Streptomycetaceae; genus Streptomyces; species Streptomyces sp. NPDC026500. The sequence continues at coordinate 102,211 of NZ_JBVHQB010000005.1, forward strand.
GTGCCGTCCGACCGCTTGGCGACGGTGAACGCGACGGCCTCGGTGTTCCCGCCCGTGGGCGGCGCGGTGGACGGGTGGCCGTAACCCGGCGCGCCGAGCGCGAGGCCCGCGGCCGCCATGGCGCCCACGGCCGCGACGGCCACGCGCCGGCGCCGCCGCCGGACCGAGCGGCCCTCGGCCACGATCCGCTCGACGGGCACCGCCATCGTGATGTCGTCGAGGGAGCCCTTCAGTGCGTCCAGGACGTCCCTGTCGTCGGTTCCGTTCATGATCCTGCCTCCGGTGTGTCGAGGGTGACGAGATGGCCGCGGAGTGTCCCGACGGCCCGTGCCAGATGGGCGGTGACGGTTCCGGGAGCGATCCCGAGCGTCTTGGCCGTGGTCGCCGTGTCGAGGTCGAGGAAGACCCGCAGGGCGACGACCTCCCGCTGTCTGCGCGGCAGTTCGCGCAGTACGGCCAGCAGCGCGGGGTCGAGTCCGGCGCCGCCGGACTCCGCGGCCGTGGTGTCCCGGCCGTCGTGGTCGCCGAGCGCGACCTCGTGCCGGCGCCGACGCCACCACGAGATACGGGTGTTGAGCGCCGTCCGGACGATCCACGCGCGGGGGGCGGGATGGCCGCGGACCCGGGGCCATCCCGCCCAGGCCCTGGCGAACGCCTCGGCCACGAGGTCCTCGGCCAGCTGACGGTCGCCCACCGCGGCGAGGACCGCCCGCAGGCAGACGTCCCGCCCGCTCCGGTAGAACTCTTCGAACTCCAGCTGCTTCACACCACCAACACGCCGCGGGGACTCGATCCGCTTACGGAAGCCGGGCACCTCTTTACAGAGCCCGGAACGGCATAGAGGGAAAACCCTCGACCTTGAGCAAGGGCCCACTTCAAACCATCCCAAATGATCGCCAATCGCGGCCACTTGGTCTTTCCTTGGCTTTTTCATTCCCCTGGCATGAACCGTTCACCGAAAGAGTGACCCCCATCTGTGATCCATTCCTCACGCTCTGACAGGGCGTGAGGCTCTCGCGTGGATCACCGACCAACCACTACATGCGACGAACCGCATCGCAGGGGGTTCTATGAGATCCAACCGCGCCACCGCGCGCGCCGGAGTGAGCTTGGCGGCGACACTGCCACTGCTCGCCGGTGCGCTGGCGCTCGGCATACCCGCGGCCCACGCCACGGACGGCCCGAGCCGGGACACTCTCGCGGGCACCAGGCCCGCGTGGGCGACCGCCAAGGCGGACAAGGGAGCGGCGTCCGACAGCTCCCAGGTCTCGGCCCGGGTGTACTACGCCGGACGGGATGCCAAGGGTCTGGCGGCATACGCCAGGTCCGTGTCCGACCCGCACTCGGCTTCGTACGGGAAATACCTCAGCGCCAAGAAGGCGCAGGCACGTTTCGGCGCCACCAAGGCCCAGGTCACCGCGGTGACCAACTGGCTCAAGTCGGCGGGCCTGAAGGTCACCGGAACGACGCAGCACTACGTCTCGGTGACCGGCGACGTCGCCGCCGCCGAGAAGGCGTTCGGTACCCAGCTGCACAACTACACCAAGGGCAAGAAGACTTACCGGGCGCCGTCGAAGACGGCCTCCGCGCCTGCCGCCCTGAACGGCGCCGTCCTGACCGTCACCGGCCTGGACAACGCTCCGCACAAGGCGACGCACGCCGATCAACTGCCGCCTCCGGACGCGGTGTTCAAGAACTCCGGGCCGTTCTCCTCGTACTACGGCTCGAACATCGCGAGCACCCTGCCGGACGCGTACGGAACGAAGATCCCGTACGCGGTCCAGGGGTACACCGGCAAGCAGCTGCGCGCGGCGTACGGAGCGGGCACGCGTACCGGCAAGAACGTGCGGGTCGCCATCACCGACGCGTACGCCTCGCCGACCATCGCCTTCGACGCGGCCACCTACGCCGGGAAGCACGGCGACGCCGCGTACACCAGCGGTCAGCTGCGTCAGGTGCTGCCGAAGAAGTACACGAAGACCGATGAGTGCGGGGCGGCCGGCTGGTACGGCGAGGAGACCCTCGACGTCGAGGCCGTGCACGCGGTCGCGCCGGGCGCGAGCATCACGTACGTGGGTGCCGCGTCCTGCTACGACGACGACCTGCTCGCCTCGCTCAACAAGATCGTCGACGGGCACCTGGCCGACATCGTCTCCAACTCGTGGGGCGACATCGAGGCCAACCAGACCCCGGACCTGGCTGCCGCCTACGACCAGACCTTCCAGTTCGGCGCGGTCGAGGGCATCGGCTTCTACTTCTCCTCCGGTGACAACGGTGACGAGGTCGCCAACACCGGGACGAAGCAGGTCGACACCCCGGCCAACTCGGCGTGGGTGACGGCGGTCGGCGGTACCTCGCTGGCGGTCGGCAAGGGCGACAAGTACCTGTGGGAGACCGGCTGGGGCACCGAGAAGGCCGCGCTGTCCACGGACGGCAAGAGCTGGACCGGGTTCCCGGGCGCGTTCACCTCGGGTGCGGGCGGTGGCACCAGCAAGACCGTGGCGGAGCCCTTCTACCAGAAGGGTGTCGTCCCGAACGCGCTGGCCAAGGCCAACAACGCCGCGGGTAACCGGGTCGTCCCGGACATCTCGGCGATCGCCGACCCCAACACCGGTTTCAAGGTCGGCCAGACGCAGACCTTCCCGGACGGGACGGAGCAGTACAGCGAGTACCGGATCGGCGGCACCTCGCTGGCCGCTCCGGTGATCGCGGCCGTCCAGGCGCTCGCCCAGGAGGCGGGCGGCGGCAAGGCCATCGGTTTCGCCAACCCGTCGATCTACTCCAAGTTCGGCTCGAAGGCGTACCACGACGTCACGGACAACCCCACGGGCTCCGGACTCGCCGTGGCGCGCGTCGACTTCGCGAACGGCTTCGACGCCGCGGGCGGTCAGGTCGTCTCCGTCCGCAGCCTCGGCAAGGACAGCTCGCTGTCGGCCGTGAAGGGCTACGACGACGTCACCGGTGTGGGCTCCCCCGCCCCGGGCTACGTCGACTCGTTCAGCCGCCGCTGACCCGTTGTCACGGACGATGCGCCCGCCTCTCCAGTGGAGGCGGGCGCATCGCACGTTCTTCCCGGACCCGCAGGACATCCCGGCACCTGACGTCTGCCGTGGAGGGTGGTCCGCCACACACCCCGCGCCACCCCATCGCGTCGCTCTGACGATTACACTGGCCGGGTGCCTCCTCTGAACTTCCGGTCGCTCTATCAGCACGGCTTCGCACGCGTCGCCGCCTGCACGGGCCACACCGTCATCGCGGACCCGCACGCCAACGCCGAGGCGGTCCTGCGCCAGGCGCGCAGATGCGCCGGGGAGGGTGTCGCCGTCGCCGTCTTCCCGGAGATGGGGTTGTGCGGCTACTCGATCGAGGACCTGCTGCTCCAGGACGCGCTGCTCGACCAGGTCGAGGAGGCGCTCCGAACGGTGGTGGCGGGGTCGGCGGGACTCCTGCCGGTCCTGGTCGTGGGCGCCCCGCTGCGCCACCGCAACCGGGTCTACAACTGCGCGGTCGTCGTCCACCGTGGCCGGGTCCTCGGTGTCGTACCCAAGTCGTACCCGCCGAACTACCGGGAGTTCTACGAACGCCGGCAGATCGCCGCGGGCGACGACGAGCGCGGCGGCACGATCCGGGTCGGCGGTGAGTCCGTGCCGTTCGGCGTGGACCTTCTGTTCGCCGCCGACGACGTCCCGGGCCTCGTGCTGCACACGGAGATCTGCGAGGACATGTGGGTGCCGGTGCCGCCGAGCGCCGAAGCGGCCCTGGCGGGCGCCACCGTCCTCGCCAACCTCTCCGGCAGCCCGATCACCGTCGGCCGGGCCGAGGACCGCAAGCTGATGTGCCGTTCGGCGTCCTCACGCTGCATCGCCGCGTACGTGTACGCGGCGGCCGGTCTGGGCGAGTCGACCACCGACCTGTCCTGGGACGGCCAGACCATGATCTACGAGAACGGGACGCTGCTGGCCGAGTCCGACCGCTTCCCGCTCGACGACCAGTTCGCCGTGGCGGACGTCGACCTCGACCTGCTGCGGCAGGAGCGGCTCAGGACGGGCAGCTTCGACGACAACCGGCGCACCCACACCGCCCGCACCGCCGATTTCCGGACGCTGTCGTTCCGGCTCGACCCGCCGACCGGCGACCTGGGCCTGCGGCGCCGCGTCGAGCGCTTCCCGTTCGTGCCCGCGGACCCCGACCGGCTGGCCCTGGACTGCTACGAGGCCTACAACATCCAGGTCGCGGGGCTCCAGCAGCGGCTCGCGGCGATCGGTGGCCCGAAGGTGGTCATCGGGGTGTCCGGCGGTCTGGACTCCACGCACGCGCTGATCGTCGCCGCCCGCGCGATGGACCGGGCGGGCCGCCCGCGCAGCGACATCCTCGCCTTCACCCTGCCCGGCTTCGCCACCAGCGACCACACCAAGGGCAACGCGCACGAGCTGATGCGCTCCCTCGGCGTCACCGCGGCCGAGCTGGACATCACACCGACCGCCCGGCTGATGCTGGACGAGATGGGCCATCCCTTCGCCTCCGGCGAGCCCGTGTACGACGTCACCTTCGAGAACGTGCAGGCCGGACTGCGCACCGACTACCTGTTCCGGCTCGCGAACCAGCGTGGCGGCATCGTGCTCGGGACCGGTGACCTGTCGGAGCTGGCGCTCGGCTGGTCCACGTACGGCGTGGGTGACCAGATGAGTCACTACAACGTCAACTCGGGTGTGCCGAAGACACTGATCCAGCATCTGATCCGCTGGGTCATCGGCAGCCACCAGTTCGGCGAGGACACCGACCGGACGCTCGCAGCGATCCTCGACACGGAGATCAGCCCGGAGCTCGTACCGGGCGAGGAGATGCAGTCCACCGAGTCGAAGATCGGCCCGTACGCCCTGCACGACTTCACCCTCTTCCACGTGCTGCGCTACGGCTTCAGGCCGTCGAAGATCGCCTTCCTGGCCTGGCACGCGTGGCACGACCAGGGCGCGGGTGCCTGGCCGCCGGGCTTCCCCGAGGCCGAGCGGGTCGCGTACGACCTGCCGGAGATCCGGCGCTGGCTGGACGTGTTCTGCCGCCGATTCTTCGGGTTCGCGCAGTTCAAGCGCTCGGCCATGCCGAACGGGCCGAAGGTCTCGGCCGGTGGTTCGCTCTCACCGCGCGGCGACTGGCGCGCGCCGTCCGACAGTTCGGCCCGCACCTGGCTGCGCGACCTGGCCCGCTTCGACCTCCCGGAGGCGGAGGGCTGACCGTTCAGCGACGCAGCACCCGCGGCCGCTCTCAGCCGCGCAGCACCCCCGGCCGCTCTCAGCCGCGCAGCACCCCCGGCCGGTCTCAGCGGCGCAGCGCCTCCGGCCGGTCGGGGACGCCAGCGGCGACCACCCGCGCGCGCCGGGCCGGACGCATCGCGCGGCTCCGGTCCACCGCGTAGGCCGCACCCGCCACCCCGATCCCCACGACCGCGAGCCCCGCGCCGGCGACGGCCGGCGCCGTCGCGCCGAAGCCGGCCGCCAGGGCGAGCCCGCCGATCCACGCGCCGCCCGCGTTGGCGAGGTTGAACGCGGCCTGGTTGGCGGAGGACGCGAGGGAGGGCGCCGCGGCGGCCTTCTCCATGACCATCAGCTGGAGGGGCGAGCCGGTGACGAAGGCGGCCGTGCCGAGCAGCACCACCGCCACCGCCGCGCTCCATTCCGTACGCATCAGCAGCGGGAAGGCGGCCAGCACGACCACCAGCGAGGCCAGGCCGCCGAACAGGGTGCGGCGCATCGCGTGGTCCGCGAGCCGGCCGCCGAGCAGGTTGCCCGCCGTCGCGCCGACCCCGAAGAGCGCCAGCAGCAGCGTGACACTGCCCTCGGTGTATCCGGCGGCGTTCGTGAGCATCGGCGTGATGTAGCTGTACGCGGAGAACAGGGCCCCGAAGCCCGCGACCGTCGTGCCGAGGGCGAGCCAGACGGGCAGCGGGCGCAGCGCGGCGAGCTCGCCGCGCAGGCCGCCGACGGGGGTGTGCTCGGGGGTGTGCGGGATCAGCAGGGCCAGCGAGGCGATGGCGGCCACGCCGATGACGCTCACCCCGAGGAAGGTGGCCCGCCAGCCCAGGTGCTGCCCCACGAGGGTGGCCGCCGGGACACCGGCGATGTTCGCGACGGTCAGGCCGAGGAACATCAGCGACACGGATCGGGCCTTGCGCTCGGGGGCGACCAGGCCGGTGGCGACGACGGCGCCGACGCCGAAGAACGCGCCGTGCGGCAGACCGCTCAGGAAGCGGGCGGCGAGCAGCCAGTTCTGGTCGGGGGCGAGGGCGGAGAGCGCGTTGCCCGCGACGAAGAGGCCCATCAGGGCGATGAGGACCTTGCGGCGGGACATCCTGGCGGTGGCCGCGGCGAGCAGCGGGGCGCCGATGACGACGCCGAGCGCGTACGCGGAGACGAGGTGTCCGGCGGCCGGGATGGACATGTGCAGGTCGTCGGCGACGTCGGGCAGCAGGCCCATCATGGCGAACTCGGTGGTGCCGATGCCGAAGGCGCCCACGGCGAGGGCGAGCAGGGCCAGAGGCATGAGAGGCCTTTCGAAGGAGCGGGGACGAGCGGGGCTCCGTACGAACGCGGGCGGCATGCGGGAACACGCGCGGGCACGGACGCGCCCGCGCACGGCGATGTGCGCGGGCAGCGGATCACTGGTCGGACGAATGTTAAGTTCAGCCAGTGAACAATGTCTGCCGGGCCCAGTATTCCAGGAGATGAAGAAGCGATTCCACAGAGTTAAGAAGCGGTTGCGTCCACCTTGACGCGGGCGGCGATCGGGAGGTGGTCGCTGCCGGTCGCGGGCAGGGTCCACGAGGTCACCGGCTCGATGCCCTTGACCATGATCTGGTCGATCCGGGCCATCGGGAACGACGCCGGCCAGCTGAACCCGAAGCCGTTGCCCACCGCGCCCTGCGTGGAACGCATCTGGGCGGTGACCGCGTTCAACGCCCGGTCGTTCATCGTGCCGTTGAGGTCACCGAGCAGGACGACCTGCTTCAGGGGCTCGTCGGCGATCGCCTCGCCCAGCGCGTTCGCGCTCTTGTCGCGCTGCCGGGCGGTGAACCCGGCCTTCATCTTCACCCGCACCGAGGGCATATGGGCCACGTACACGGCGACCCGGCCGGCCGGCGCAGCCACGGTCGCCCGCATGGCCCTCGTCCAGCCCAGCTTGATGTCCACCGGCCGGACGGCACTGAGCGGGTACTTGCTCCACAGCCCGACGGTGCCCTGCACCGAGTGGTACTTGTACGTCGAGGCGAGCGCCTTCTCGTACACCGGCACCGCCGAGGCCGTCAGCTCCTCCAGCGCGAGCACGTCGGCGCCGGAGGCGGCCACGTCACGGGCGGTGCCGGACGGGTCCGGGTTGTCGGCGTTGACGTTGTGGGTGGCGACGGTCAGATCGCCACCCCCGCCGGTCTTGTCGGTGAGCAGTCCACCGAAGAGGTTCAGCCACACCACGCCGGTCAGCAGCACGGCGATCAGGGCGCTGGCGGACTTCCGCACGAACGCGAGGACCAGCAGGACCGGGATGAACACCCCGAGCCACGGCAGGAACGTCTCTGTGAGGCTTCCGAGGTTGCCGATCCGGTTCGGGATCCGCCCGTGCGTCAGCATCACGAGGGCGAGCAGCAGCGCGAGGGCGGCGAGGATCAGCCCGCGCCGCCAGATGCCGCGGTCGCCGCGCCAGCCGTCGAGCAGGCGCCGAAGCCGGGACTCTCTGCGCTCCGGCCCCTGGCCGTCGCTGCCCGTCTCCGTCATATACGCCTGCGCCATACCGTCGCCTCACAAACTGCCGTGCGCACCGTCTGCCCCTCGACTACGACCCTAGGGGATGTCCGGTGTCGTTCTCGCCGTCCATGACGGCCGTACAGGCAAGGGGACGTTCAACTTCACGTCCGGAGTTCCGCATCCTGGCACGCGTTGCGCCCTCTGTGACGAAACGCGCACATTCGCCCCGTCAGAAAGTGGTCGTGTCACGGCCGGGCGGGGCGCAGGCCCTCCAGCAGCGTGTCGACGATCTGTTCGGCGAGGTCCTCGGGAAGTTCGGTGTCCGGGCGCATGACGGAGCGGACGAGCATCGGGCCGACGAACATGTCGTTGAGCAGCTCGATGTCGACGTCGTCGCGGAGTTCGCCGTTCTGCTGGCCGCGGCGCAGCACCTCGTAACCCAGTTGGCGTCTCGGGGCGATGACCGTGGCGTCGTACGCGGCCCACAGTTTGGGGCTGCTCTTCATCTGTGCGTAGACGTTGTGCAGGATCGCCGACGAACGGCTGACCAGGCCGCGCCGGCGCAGCGACTCCAGCAGGACGACGAGGTCGTCGCGCATGGAGACGCCGGGGAGTTCGGGGTCCGCGGGCTCGGCACCGCGCAGCACGTCGACGAAGAGCTCTTCCTTGCCGCTCCAGCGGCGGTAGATCGTCGCCTTGCCGACGCCCGCGGTGCGCGCGAGGCGCTCGATGGAGATGTCCGCGAGCGGAACCCCGTCCTCCAGGAGCTTCATCACGCCCTCGACGATGGCGCGCTCCACCGCCTCGCTGCGGGGGCGTCCACGGCCGGGGCACGCCTGCCTGTCTCGGCTGTCCGCGAGGCTCACGTCGAACTCCGTTCCATCGTTGACCAGGTGTCATTCTCCCCCGTGTACGGCGACGGCGGGCACCCGGTGAGGGGTGCCCACGGTCGCTCACGCCGATGTCAGTCCTGTCCGAGGTCGGCTGTCACCAACTCGGCCTCGTCCTTGCCCTCCTGCGGGGCCGCCGGACGGCCCGGCAGGAACAGCGCGACGACCACCGCGCCGATGACCGCGACACCCGCGCCGCACAGGGCGGTGACGTGCATGGCGTGCAGGAAGGCGTCGTTCGCCGGGGTGATGAGGGCCTTGCCCTGCGGGCCGAGCTTGGCGGCGACACCGAGGGTGGCCTCGATGGACTCGCCCGCGGTGTGCCGCAGCGGGGCCGGGACGAGGTCGAGCTTGCTCTCGATGCCGTTGCGGTAGGCCGTGGAGAGCACGGAACCGAGGACCGCGATACCGAGGGCGCCGCCGACCTGGCGGAAGGTGTTGCTCAGCGCGGAGGCGGAACCGGCCTTCTCGCGCGGCAGCGCCTGCATGATGACGACGCTGGTCGGGGTCATGATGTGCGCCATTCCGGTGCCCATCAGGAAGAAGATGACTTCGAGGATCCAGATCGGGGTGTCCGCCTCCAGCGTGGCGAACGCGGCCAGCATCGCGGCGATGATCACCAGGCCCGCCGTGCAGGTGGCGCGGTTGCCGAAGCGGTCCACGACCAGCCGGGCGCGCGGGGCGAAGATGATCTGGGCCACGGCCAGCGGGAGCATCAACAGGCCGGTCTGCAGCGGCGAGTAGCCGCGCACGCTCTGGGTGTAGAAGACGGAGAAGAAGGTCACGCCCATCAGCGCGAAGAAGACCAGCGCGATGGCCGAGATCGCCGCCGAGAAGACCTTGTTCTTGAAGTAGGTGACGTCGATGGACGGGTGGTCGCTGCGCTTCTCGAACACCACGAAGGCGATGAGGACGACGAGACCGGCGCCGATGGTCGCGAGGACCTGCGGGTCGGTGAAGTCGGCGAGCTGGCCGCCCTTGATGATGCCGTAGACGAGCAGGACGAGGCCGATGATGGAGAGGACCACGCCGACCGGGTCCAGGCGGCCCGGGTTCGGGTCGCGGGAGTCCGGGACCAGCCAGATCATCAGGCCGATCGCGAGGATCACGATCGGCACGTTGATCAGGAAGACCGAGCCCCACCAGAAGTGGTCGAGCAGGATGCCGCCGGTGATCGGGCCGATCGCGATGGCGAGGCCGACGCCGCCGGCCCAGATGCCGATGGCCTTGGGCTGCTCGTCGCGCTCGAAGACGTTCATCAGGACGGCGAGGGTGGCGGGCATCACGAAGGCGGCGCCGAGGCCCATCAGCGCGCGGAACACGATGAGCTGGACCGGCGAGCCGGATTCGGCGGCGAGCGCGGAACCGATGCCGAAGACGGCGAGTCCGGCGAGCAGCACCTTCTTGCGGCCGAGCCGGTCACCGAGAAGGCCGGCGGTGAACAGGAGCCCGGCGAAGACGAGGGTGTAGGCGTTGATGGCCCACTCCAGCTCACCCTGGGTGGCGCCGATCCCGGTGGGCGCCGGGGTCGAGATCGTCTTGATCGCGACGTTCAGGATGGAGTTGTCGAGCACCACGATCAGCAGGCTCAGCATGAGCGCGCCGAGGATCGCCCAGCGGCGCCGGTGCACCGCCTCGGGTACCCGGCGGTCGAGCGGAGGAGCGGAAGTTGTCATGCCAACCACCCTAGGGGGAATTCGATACGACACCGTCTCGTATCGGAAAGGCTTTACGCAGAACTTACGAAGAGACCTGAGCCGACCGCTTCACTCCCTCGGCACTCCGGCCCCTCCGCTCCCCGGCGTATCCCACCGCTCCACTTGAAATACCGAACCGCTCGGTTTAGATTTTAGGAAGTGCCGCACGGGGACCACTCGTCGGCACCGATCCCTGGAAAGGACCTCGTCCATGCGCTACGCAGTCCTCGGCACCGGCGTCGTCGGCCAGACCATCGCCGGCAAGCTCACCTCCCTGGGCCACGAAGTCGTCCTCGGCACCCGCGACCCCGGAGCCACCTTGGCCCGCACCGAACCCGACGCCTACGGCAACCCGCCCGTCGGCCACTGGCTGGCCGGGCACGAACAGGTGCGCCTGCTGTCCTTCACCGATGCTGCGGCCTTCGCGGAAACAGTGGTGAACACCACCGCGGGCAGCGCCTCGCTCAAGGTCCTCAAGGCCGCGGGCGGCGACAACCTGGCCGGCAAGACACTCATCGACATCGCCAACCCGCTGGACTTCTCCGGCGGTATGCCGCCGTCTCTGAACCCGGTCAACACCGACAGTCTCGGCGAGCAGATTCAGCGCGCCTTTCCCGAGGCGAGGGTCGTCAAGACCCTCAACACCATGAACGCCCAGGTCATGGTGGAACCGTCCCGCGTGGCCGGAGAGCACAACGTCTTCGTGTCCGGAGACGACACCGGGGCCAAGAAGGCCGTCACCGAACTGCTGGTGTCCTTCGGCTGGCCGTCACGCGACGTCGTCGAACTGGGTGACATCACTACCGCGCGCGGCACAGAGATGCTCCTGCCGATCTGGCTCCGGCTGTGGGGCGCCCTGGGCCACGCCGACTTCAACTTCCATGTCCAGGGTGCCCGCACGAGCGCCTGAACCCGGACCGAACCGCTCGGTACCGGAAATCCCCATCTGCCAGAATGCGCGATATGAACACCGTCAAGGGCGCGGGACGACCACGGTCCGAGGAGAAGGACACGGCCATCCTGCGCGCGGCCCTGGAGCTCCTTGCATCCCACGGTTACACGCGCATGAGCCTGAGCCAGGTGGCCACAGCGGCGCAGGTCAGCAAGTCCACCATCCATCTGCGATGGAAGACGAAGGCAGACCTGGTCACCGCCGCACTGGAGGCCATGCGCATGGCGGACGCCCCGCCCACCAGCGGGGACACGCGGGCGGACCTGGTGGCCGTCCTGAAGGACTTCGCGGGCACGGTGGAGCGGGTGCGCGGCATGGCCCTGATCGGAACCTGCCTGGCCGAGGAGGCCCACACCCCGGAACTGCTCGCCCTGCTCCGCGAGCGGACCGTTCTGCCCCGGCGGGCACTGCTGCGCCAGGTGCTCGAACAAGCCCGGACCCGGGGAGAGATCACGGAAGACGCCGACCTGGAGGCAGTCGTCTCAGCGCTCCTCGGTTCGTTCTACGCCGACTACATGGCTGGACGCGGCGGCCGCCCCACGTGGGCCGAGCAGGCCGTTGACCTGGCCCTGGCCGGACTGCGCGGATCGGGCGCCTGACCGCGGCCACGGCCGCGTCCCGTGTGAGGGCGGGGTTCGCAGGGTGTTTCCGGGCTGGGCCGGGTCCTCGGCCGGAGAGTGCCGGGACCGCCGGGACTGCGAGGACTTCCAGGACTGCCGGAAGAGGCGGGCGTGGCGAGGACGACATCGAGTCCGGCGGGCCCGGTCTAGCCGCGCGTAGCACGAGGTGCCACCATGGAGGTGATCCGGGGACGCCGTCAGGGTGCCTCGAGATGACAGAAGGAGCCGTTGCGATGACGCAGCTCTCTGCTGCCCAGAAGCAGCCTGCGGAGGGTGCCCTCAAGGCCACCGACAGCAGCAAGGCGCTGTACGGAGGCAAGATCACCCGCCGTATCACGGTGCGCGACATCACCGCCGCCAAGGAGCGCGGCGAGAAGTGGCCCATGCTCACCGCCTACGACGCGATGACCGCGTCCGTCTTCGACGAGGCCGGCATCCCGGTCATGCTCGTCGGCGACTCGGCGGGCAACTGCCACCTGGGGTACGAGACGACCGTCCCCGTCACCATGGACGAGATGACCATGCTGTCCGCCGCGGTCGTACGAGGCACCAGCCGCGCCCTGATCGTCGGCGACCTGCCCTTCGGGTCCTACCAGGAGGGTCCGGTGCAGGCCCTGCGCTCGGCGACCCGCCTGGTCAAGGAGGCCGGGGTGGGCGCGGTGAAGCTGGAGGGCGGCGAGCGCTCGCACCGTCAGATCGAGCTGCTGGTGGAGTCCGGCATCCCGGTGATGGCGCACATCGGCCTGACCCCGCAGTCCGTGAACGCCATGGGTTATCGCGTCCAGGGCCGGGGCGAGGAGGCCGCGCAGCAGCTGCTGCGGGACGCCAAGGCCGTCCAGGACGCGGGCGCCTTCGCCGTCGTCCTCGAACTGGTCCCGGCGGAGCTCGCCGCGGAGGTCACGCGCACCCTGCACATCCCGACGGTCGGCATCGGCGCCGGCCCCGAGACCGACGCGCAGGTCCTGGTGTGGACCGACATGCTCGGCCTGACCGGCGGCAAGGTGCCGAAGTTCGTCAAGCAGTACGCCGACCTCCGCCGCGTCATGGGTGACGCGGCGAAGGCGTTCGCCGAGGACGTGGTCGGCGGGACGTTCCCGCTGGAGGAGCACTCCGTCCGCTAGACCTCGCGTCCGTCCGCCGAGGCCCCCGAGCCACGACGGCCCCCAAGCCACTGCGGCACCAGAGACAACCCGCCGATCTTCCCCCGTCGGCGGGTTGTCGCCTTTCCATGGTCCTGCCCAAGGTCCTGCCCAAGGTCCTGTCCATGGCCTTCCCGCATCCTGTCGGCCGACTGTCGGCGACCTATCGGTAGCGGCCCGGACCTGTAGGCATCCTGTCGGTCGTTTGTCGGTGGCGGCTGGCATCTTGATGGACATGACGCGAATCGACAACACGCCCCGACAAGCTGCGACCGGCCGCAGCGCCGTCACCGTGAGGGGGCTGGTCAAGCACTACGGCGAGACCAAGGCGCTGGACGGAGTCGACCTGGATGTGCGCGAGGGCACCGTCCTCGGGGTACTGGGTCCCAACGGCGCCGGCAAGACCACCCTCGTCCGCTGCCTGTCCACCCTGATCACCCCCGACGCCGGACAGGCCACGGTCGCCGGTTACGACGTGCTGAAGCAGCCCCGGCAGCTGCGCCGGGTGATAGGCCTCACCGGCCAGTACGCCTCGGTCGACGAGAAGCTCCCCGGCTGGGAGAACCTCTACATGATCGGGCGGCTCCTCGACCTGTCCCGCAAGGACGCCCGCCTGCGGGCCGACGAGCTCCTGGAGCGCTTCTCCCTCACCGAGGCCGCCAAGCGCCCGACGTCGACGTACTCCGGCGGTATGCGCCGCCGGCTCGACCTCGCCGCCTCGATGATCGGCAGCCCGGCCGTGCTGTACCTGGACGAGCCGACGACCGGCCTCGACCCGCGCACCCGCAACGAGGTGTGGCAGGAGGTCAAGCGCATGGTCGCCGACGGCGTCACCGTGCTGCTGACCACCCAGTACATGGAGGAGGCCGAGCAGCTGGCCTCCGAACTGACGGTCATCGACCGCGGCAAGGTCATCGCCAGTGGCCGGATCGACGAGCTGAAGGCGCGGGTCGGCGGCCGGACGCTGCGGATCCGCCCGGTGGACCCGCTGCAACTGCGGCCGCTGGCCACCATGTTCGACGAGCTGGGGCTCACCGGCCTCGCCACGACGATCGTGGACAGTGAGACCGGCAGCGTGCTCGTCCCGATCCTCAGCGACGAGCAACTCACCGCCGTGGTCGGCGCGGTCACCGCGCGCGGCATCACGATCGCTTCCATCTCCACCGAACTGCCCAGTCTGGACGAGGTGTTCCTCTCCCTCACCGGCCACAAGGCCGGTGCCCCGCAGGACCAGAACCCCGCCCGCGCCTACGAGGAGGTCTCCGCATGAGTTCCGCCGTTGTCGAAGCCCCCCTCGCCGTCGAGGGTGACTCCCGTATCTCGCCCCGCGCGCACGCCCGCCACATCGGCGCCCTGGTCCGCCGCAATCTGCTGTGGATCCGCCAGGACCCCGAGTCGATGTTCGACGCCGTCCTGATGCCGGTCGTCTTCACCCTGCTGTTCGTCTACGTCTTCGGCGGTTCCATCGGGCAGTCGCTGGGCGGTGGACAGCACGAGTACGTGCAGTACGTGGTGCCCGGTCTGATGGCCATGATGGGCATGAACATCGCCACGGCCGTCGGAACCGGCTTCAATCAGGACTTCCAGACCGGCGTCATGGACCGCTTCCGCACCCTGCCGATCGGCCAGGGCTCGGTGCTCTTCGCCAAGATCGTGGTGGAGCTGATGCGGATGCTCGTCGCGACGACGATCCTCATGATCGTCGGCGTGCTGGTCGGCTTCCACATCGAGAGCTGGACAGGCCTGTTCGAGGCCGTGGGGCTCGCCACCCTCTTCGGCTCGGCCCTGATGTGGATCTTCCTGGTCCTCGGTGTGACGATGAAGACCGCCCAGTCCGTGCAGGCGATGGGCTTCCTGGTCCTGATGCCTCTGCAGTTCGGTTCGTCGATCTTCTCGCCGACCGGAACCATGCCCGGCTGGCTGCAGGCCTTCACCGACTACAACCCGCTGTCCTCGCTCGCGGACGCCGCGCGCGGCCTCATGGTGGGGGGCCCGGTCGCGCACGACCTGTGGGTGACGCTGGGCTGGACCGCGGTGCTCACGGTGGTGATGGCACCCATCGCCATCCACAAGTTCCGTACCAAGAACTGACGCACGCGCCTGGCCCCGCACACCTGGGCCAGGCGCACCGGTTCGCGTCCGCGCCTCAGATGAGGGCGGCGGCCTCCTCCTCGGAGAGGCCGCCGCCCTCCGCGTACGCCGCCTCGTACACCCCGTCGTCGAGCAGGGCCCGCACGCCCGACTCGGCCTGTGCGCGCACCTCCGCCTCCATCGGACCGGCGAAGTGGCCCGGCGGCAGCAGCGCGTCCGCGGCACCCAGCAGCCGGGCCGCGTCCCGGGCCCGACGCCCGCCGTCCAGACCGGTGAGGGCGATGGCGGCCGTGGTCAGATGGGCGGAGGGCATGTGCGGCGCGATCATCCGCGACAGCCGGTCGGTGGAGCGTTCCATCGCAAGCCGCGCCTTGCCCAGGGCGCTTTCGCTCCGCCCGTCGATCGCGTCCAGCCAGGCTTCGATGCCGAGCATGAACCCGTCGAAGACGACGAAGGAACCGGCCCCGAAGTCCTGGCGGAGCAGCCGTATCTGCTCGCGCCCCTCGGCGACCCGACCGCTGCGGCCGAGCCAGGTCGCGAGGAAGAGATGGGCCGCCGGCATGGCCTCGTTGTGGGCACCGTGTCCGGTCGCCAGGACCTCGCGAATCATCCGCTCGCCGCGCTCGGGGTCCCCCAGCTCGATGTACATGCCGCCGAGCCGGACGTTGAGGACCGCCCTCTGGGCGCGGGCGCCCAGCCGCTCGGCGTACTTCTCCGCTTCCGCGTAGTCCGCGGCCGCGGCCCGGTAGTCACCCTTGCGTTCATGGGCCTCGCCGCGCGCGGAGAGCGATTCGGCGGCGCCCCACGCGTCACCGATGCGGACGAAGAGTTCCAGTGCCTCGTCGGCGTCCACCGTGGCGTCGCCCGCCATGTCGGCGCGGTTGGCGAAGATGTTGGCGCGCATCTGGAGGGCGGTGGCCAGTTCCCAGTCGTAGCCGAGTTCGCGGCAGGTGCTGACCGTCTTGTTGATCACCTCGGTGAAGCGTTCCATCGTGCCGGTCAGCAGCACGGCGTAGAACCAGAGGTAGCCGGGGGTGCGGCAGGTCTGCGGCATGCCGGGCTCGTAGGTCGCGCCGATGATGCGGAGCTTCTCCTGGGCCTCCGGGGTCTGCCAGGCTCCCATGTCCATGTCCATATAGGCGAGATGGACGAGGTGGACACCGCGCCGGGCCTCTTCGAGGACCTCCTCGCGCATCGGCGGCGGGACGTCCGTGCAGCGCTCGTACAGCGCGCCGGCCCGGCGCGCGGGCGGCGCGAAGGGGTCGGGGCCGAGGGCCATCACTTCGCGGGACCAGGCACGGGCGTCGAGGCGTTGGTCGCGGATCTGCCAGTACCAGTTCAGGGAGAGCACCATGCACAGTGACTCCTGCTCGTCGCGTTCGGCGACCGCGTGCCGCAGGGCGGTGCGCAGGTTCTCGTACTCGCGCTCGATGAGATCGATCGCGTGACGCTGTTCGGGACCGCGCAGGAGGGGGTCGGTCGTGCGGGCGAGTTCGCGGTAGTACGTGAGGTGGGCGCGCTCGGTGGTGTGGCGGGCGCCGGACTCGTCGAGGCGTTCCCCCGCGTACTCGGCGACGGTCTCCAGGAGCCGGTAGCGCATCTGCGTCTCCCCTTCACCCGAAGGGGCCGCGACGACAAGGGACTTGTCGACGAGCGAGCCGAGAACGTCCAGCGCGGCCGGGCCGCAGACGGCCTCGGCGGCGGCGAGGTCGCAGCCGCCCGCGAAGACGGACAGCCGCCGCAGGGTGTCCCGTTCGGCCTCGTCGAGCAGGTCCCAGGACCAGTCGACGACGGCGCGCAGCGTCTGCTGCCGGGGCAGCACGGTGCGACTGCCCGAGGTGAGGAGCCGGAACCGGTCGTCGAGCCGGTCGGCGATCTGGCGCGGGGTGAGCATCCGCAGCCGGGCGGCGGCGAGTTCGATGGCGAGCGGGAGGCCGTCGAGGCGCCGGCAGATCTCCGCGGCAGCCTCATGGTCGTCCTCCACGCGGAAGCCGGGCCGGGCGGCGGCGCCCCGGTCGGCGAGCAGCCGCAGCGCGACGGGCTCCGGAAGCGGATCCACCGGGCGCAGCAACTCCCCCGGTACGCCGAGGGGTTCGCGGCTGGTGGCGAGCACGGTCAGTCCCGGACAGCGCTCCAGCAGCGCCTCGGCGAGGTGCGCGGCGGCGTCGACGACATGCTCGCAGTTGTCGAGGACGATCAACATGCTGCGCTTGGCGCAGTGTTCGGCGAGCCGGGTGAGGGCGTCGTCGTGCCGGTCGGCCACGGCCCGCATCTCCTCGGCACCGGCTCCGCGCAGCACGGTCTCGCGGGCGCCGACGGCGGTCAGCACGGCCTCGGGTACGGCCTTCGGGTCGTCCACCGGGGCCAGTTCGGCCAGCCACACCCCGTCCCGGAGCGTGGGGGCCAGTGCCTCGGCCGCCTCCTGCGACAACCGCGTCTTGCCCGCCCCACCGGGCCCGAGCAAGGTCACGAGCCGGGCCGCCGCGAGATCACCCCGGATGGCATCGATGTCCTTCTCCCGTCCCACGAACGACGTGAGCCGGGCGCGGAGGTTGCCGGGCGGCGGTGACGCGGGGCGGGAACGCCCGGCCAATGCGAGGTGGCGATCGGCCCCCGTCGATCGGGCTTCCGGGCCTTGGGCGTGCGCCCCGCGGCCACCCTGGGTCGGGCGAAGCAACTCCCCGTGCAGGGACTGCAGTTCGGCGCCAGGGTCGGAGCCCAGGCGATCGGCCAGTAGTTGCCGTACGGCCTCGTACGCGGCTAGGGCCTCTGCCGTACGGCCCGCATCACGCAGAGCGCGGAGACGTAGGGCCTGAAGGGGCTCGTCCAGGGGGTGGGTGTCGCACAAGGCGGTCAATT
Source organism: Streptomyces sp. NPDC026500 (assembly GCF_055567635.1). NCBI lineage: Bacteria > Bacillati > Actinomycetota > Actinomycetes > Kitasatosporales > Streptomycetaceae > Streptomyces > Streptomyces sp. NPDC026500. The sequence goes on from NZ_JBVHQB010000005.1 coordinate 120,192, forward strand.
CGGGGAGGGCCGATTCAGCGTGGCCGAGGGCCAGGGCTGCGGCGAGACGGGCGCAGCGGGCATGCAGGCGGCGGGTTTCCCAGTGGGCTGCCTCAGCGGTGCGGTCGGGGAGGTCCGCGAGGGCGGGGCCCCTCCACAGAGCGAGGGCGTCGTCGAGGATGACGGCGGCCTTGGCGGGGTCCCCGTCGGCGACGGCACGAGTACCTTCACCAGCGAGCCGCTCAAAACGATGCAGGTCCACGTCGTCGGGCGCGGCTTCGAGTCGGTAACCGCCCTCCGACGAGGCGACGGCATCCGCGCCGACGGCCCGACGCAACCGTCCGACCAACGCCTGCAGCGCGCCCGTCGCGTCGGCGGGCAGGTCGCCGTCCCACACCTCGTCGACCAACACGGCCGCGGAAACGGTCCGTCCCGGCCGCAGCGCGAGAACGGTCAGCAGGGCACGCAGCCGCGCCCCTCCGACCGGGACGGGCGTGCCATCGGGGCGGAGCGCCTGGGTGGTGCCGAGGATGCGGTAGCGCACGGGGTCATTCTCGCTCACCCCGTGATCCTGGCGGACCTCCCTTGCACAGCACCAGGACTCAGAGGGCTAACTTTGTAAACTCTCAGTAGCTTAGATACTAATAAGTTAGCCTCCAATGTCATGGGAAGATCCCCGAGAGCACTCATCACCACGCGCCTGACCGTCCAGACCGAATCGACGACCAGCCCTGAACGGCAGATCGAAGAATGCAAGTCCTTCTGTGAGTTGCGTGGCTGGGAGGTCGTGGGCGTCGCCAGCGATCTTTCTGTCTCCGCTACCGCAGTTCCGCCATGGAAGCGTCCAGAACTGTCCCGATGGCTCGACGACCATGCCCCCGAATTCGACGTCATCGTCTTCTGGCGACTGGATCGGTTCGTTCGCCGGGTCGACGACTTGCACCAGATGATCGAGTGGGCCGAGAGCCATGGCGGCAAGGGACTAGTGTCCGCCACCGAACCGTTCGATCTCACGAGTCCGACGGGGAAGGCGACAGCCACCATGATCGCCACCTTCGCCCAGATGGAATCCAATGCCTCCGCCGAGCGAGTCGCTTCATCTCGTGCGCACCTGCTCACGTCCACACGGTGGGGCGGCAGTTCACCACCGTTCGGCTATCGCACGTACGCGAGAGACGGCGCCCGCTACCTGGAGGTCAACCCCGAGACAGCCGATGTCGTCCGGGAAGCCGCTCGGCGCGTCATCGGCGGCGAACCGGTCAGCGCCATCTGCCGAGACCTCGAAGAACGGGGGGTGCCTTCGCCTGCGGACACGTATCAGTGCAACAAGTCGGGCAAGGACTTCATCTGGTATCCCCGCACCTTGAAGGGAATCCTCACGTCACCCACGCTGCTGGGCTGGAAAACACGCAACGAAGACGTTCCCGGCAAGAAGTACAAAAAGCGCGTCCTGGTTCGCGATCAGGCCGGCCATCCCGTCCGCGTGGCCGAAGGAGTGCTGAGCCAGGAGGTCTTCGAGCGCCTTCAAGACGCCCTTGCCGAGTCCGCCTCCCCGATCAGCCGACGCTCCGCATCGCCCAGGACCCCGCTCCTCAACGTGATCAAGTGCGGTGGGTGCGGCAAGAACCTCCAACTGCACACAACCAGGAAACGGCGCAAGGACGGTACGTACCGGGTCACCGAAAAGATCCGCTGTCTTTCACGCGTCGGCTCGCCAGCATGCCCCGGATACGTCTTCCAACCCGACGAGGAGATCATCACGCCCATCATGGGCATGTTGGTCCACGCAATCGGGGACGTACTCGTCACCCGCCGCGAGTACGTCCAACGAGCAGGGGCCGAGGGCGAGTCGAAGCATCCGTCAGACATTGCCGATGAGGATCACTGGCAGTTCGTGCCACTGGGTACAACCTTCGCCGAGCGCTGGGAGAACATGGGGGTCACAGACATCGGTGCGGATCTGATCCACTCCGGCATCACGATCAGATGTCACCCACGAGAATGCGGGGGCCATGTCCTGGAGATTCCCGAAGACTTCCAGGATCAGCTTGCCAAGTTCGTGGCCTAATCGAGGTTTTACGCCGGGTGGGCACGTACTGCCGCCGGACTTCTCCTAAAAAGCCCACAGCCTCTCGAAACGTCGTCCCCACGCTCACCATCACGGTCGAATTCTTCCCGGATCGGCCGCCACGTACCAGGAGCCCTGTCCATGACCACCACGTCTCACACGAGCGATCAGCGGATCAGCTCCGTCTTCCTCGGGATCCTCGCCGTGACGGCGGTAACGGGCTGGGCCACCTGGACCGGTTTCGCCGAGCAGGCCGGTGTGGCCGTCTTCCTGTTCGTGACAGCGGCCTGGATCGTCTCGCTTTGCCTGCACGAGTACGCGCATGCCCGCACGGCGCTACACAGCGGAGACATCACCGTCGGCGCGAAGGGCTACCTGAGCCTCAACCCTCTCGCCTATACACATGCGCTGCTGAGCATCGTGCTGCCGGTGATCTTCGTGATCATGGGCGGGATCGGTCTGCCGGGCGGCGCGGTCTTCATCGAGCGGAACCGCATCCAGGGCCGCTGGAAGCACAGCCTGATCTCGGCGGCGGGCCCGCTGACGAACGTCCTGTTCGCCATCGTGTGCACGGCGCCGTTCTGGCTGCACGCCCTGGACGGCGTCCCGGCGGCCTTCCGCTACGCGCTGGCCTTCCTCGCGCTGCTCCAGGTCACGGCCGCGATCCTGAACTTCCTGCCGGTCCCGGGCCTGGACGGCTACGGCGTGATCGAGCCCTGGCTGTCGTACGGCGTCCGCCGTCAGGTCGAGCCGTTCGCGCCGTTCGGCCTGCTCGCGGTGTTCGCGATCCTGTGGATCCCGTCGGTGAACCGGGAGTTCTTCGACATGATCGACGCCATCCTGCGCGGCCTGGGCATCGGCCCGGGTGAGGCCGACTGCGGACAGTGGCTCTACCGCTTCTGGCAGGCGAACAACGACATCTGCCTGAAGTCCTGAGCGGCCCGACTTCCCGGCCGGCCCGACGTCCTGACCGGCCCGACGTCCCGACCGGCTGCTACGCCCTGCCCCGCCGCGCGTAGTACCAGGTCATGTTCGACGACAGGCCCGCCAGCAGCACCCACACGACGCCCAGCCAGCTTCCCTGGACGAACGAGACGACGGCCGCGGCCACGGAGAGGACACAGACGGCGAGGGCGTAGAGAGCGAGGCGGGGCATGGGGTCGGCTCCTGTCGGGGGGACACTGCTTCGCACCAGTGTCCCCCACGCGCCCTATACGTCCGTCACCCGCAGGCCCGCGTGTGCCTTGTAGCGGCGGTTCACCGAGATCAGGTTGGCGACCAGGGCCTCGACCTGATGGGCGTTGCGCAGCCGGCCGGAGAACACGCCCCGCATACCGGGGATGCGGCCCGCGAGGGCCTGGACGATCTCGACGTCGGCCCGGTCCTCGCCGAGGACCATCACATCGGTGTCGATCTCCTCGATCTCCGGGTCCGCGAGCAGCACGGCCGAGAGGTGGTGGAAGGCCGCGGTGACCCGTGAGCCGGGCAGCAGGGCGGCGGCCTGTTCGGCGGCGCTACCCTCCTCCGGCTTCAGCGCGTACGCGCCCTGCTTGTCGAAGCCGAGCGGGTTGACGCAGTCGACGACCAGCTTTCCGGCCAGTTCCTCGCGCAGCGATTCGAGGGTCTTGCCGTGGCCCTCCCACGGCACGGCGACGATCACGATGTCGCTGCGCCGCGCGGTCTCGGCGTTGTCGGCTCCCTCCACACCGTTGCCGAGCTCCTCGGCCGCGCTCCGCGCGCGGTCGGCGGCGCGCGAGCCGATGATCACCTTCTGTCCCGCCTTGGCGAGGCGGTAGGCGAGGCCCTTGCCCTGCGGACCGGTGCCACCGAGCACGCCGACGACGAGCCCCGACACGTCGGGCAGGTCCCAGGGGTCCTTGGCGGGGGCCTTCTGTGCACTGTCAGTAGAGGTCATGGGCCGACTTTACGTGCGCGGGTCGCGGCCGTGCGCCCGAGGTGGCCGAGCGTCCCGGGTGAGTACGGTCACCCGAGCGCGGTCAGCGGAACGCGCCGGAAGGTGATCGTCTCGTACGCGCCGAAGTCGCCCGTCTCGTAGAGGAGTCCGACGGTCCTGGTGTCGACGCGGACGAGGTCGGAGTACGCGGCGGGCAGCCCGTCCACCGTGTACACGGACCGCCAGGTGGTGCCGCCGTCGGCCGAGGCACGGATCGTCATCAGGGCGCGGAACGCCGGGTCCGCGGGCCCGGAGAACAGGAGCAGGTCCGGGTCGCGGAGCTGGAGCAGGCTGCCCTGGACGACGGGGGTGACCAGGCCGGCCTGCGGGCGGAACGGCTTGACGAGTGTTCTGCCGCCGTCGAGGGAGTGGGCGTCGGCGCGGTTGCCCGGCGACGGGGAGTCGTTGCGGGTGTTGAAGTAGACGCGGCCGTCGGGGAGTTCGGCGGCGGTGGTCTCGTTGACGTTGACGTAGCCGTTGGTGTTCTCGTCGCGGTAGCCGAGGTACCAGGTCGCGCCGCGGTCGTCGCTGAGCAGACAGTGGCCGCTGTTGTACTTCGCCTCGGTGCCGTTGTCCGTACCCGTGGGCGGCAGGGTGTGGTTGCCGGGGACCACCACCCGTCCGGAGCCGAGCTGGAGGGCATGCCCGGGTGTGGTGGCGTACCACCGCCAGCCCGCCTTCTTCACCTGCGCGGTGATCTCCTTCGGCGCCGACCAGGTGAGCCCGTCGTCGTCGCTGTGCTGCACCCACACGCGCCGCCCGTCGGCCGCCTTCACCTTGCCGCGGAGCAGGGCGTCCTCGGAGGCGCCGGCGGCGCTGCGGACGTGGACGAGCAGGACGCGGCCGGTGTCCAGGGCGACGGGCGCGGGGTTGCCGGCGAGGTCGGCCCCGTTGTTCGCGACGATCTGGAGCGGGCCCCAGGTCCGGCCGCCGTCCGCGGACCGCTTGAGCACGATGTCGATGTGGCCGTGGTCGTTCGCGGAGCCGACCCTGCCCTCGCAGAAGGCCAGCAGGGTGCCGGTCCGGGTGGCGACGACGGCGGGGATCCGGAAGCTGGCGTAGCCCTCGCGCCCGGCCCGGAAGGGAACGCTCGCGCCGGCATTCGTGCCCGTCTCCGTGCCCGTCTCCGTGCCCGTGCCGGTGCTGGGCTCTGCGCTCGACTGTGTCATGGCCGGGCTCCCTGCTGCGGTTGCTCGTGGGGTGAGTGGTGTGTATTTCTGCCCAACTTGGGCGAATTCGCGGTGAACTCCGGGTCACGAGTGGCCGGTTGCGGCAGGATGCGGCCATGGATGCCGTACGGGTCGCGTTACTGCGCGAAGTGCTTGCCGGGACCGAATGGCTGGGAGCGACAAGGCGGTTCGGGGGAACGCTGCGGGGATCCGTGGTGTCGTACGGCGGCGGGTTGCTGCTGGTCGGCTCCGAGAGGTACGAGCCCTGGCACCTCGCGGCGCACCTGGTGGACGAGGCGGCGTGGTCGGGGACGCCGGAGCTGTCGCCGACGCTGGTGCGGCACGGGGCGCGGGAGTCCGATCCGGCTCACCTGGCGGTGGGGCTCGGACGGATCGAGGCGGCCCGGCGCGGGGAGACGCTGCTCGTGGTGGCGCCCGACGCGCCCGGGGCCGCCCTGCTGGAGCGGGTGCACGACGCCCGGCGGGCCGGGGCGACGGTACTGGCGCTGTCCCGGGGGGACGGCGAGCTGCCGGCGCTGGCCCACGAGTCGCTCGCGGTGCCGCCGGATCCCGAGCTCGACCTCGACACCGTGCAGCATCTGGTCAGCGCGGCGGCCGGGGAGAACGCGCTGCCCTCCCCCCGGGGCCGCCACCGCTTCCGCGACCGCCTGTCCCGCATCGCGGACCAGCTGACGGCCCCACCGTCGTACCGGTGGTAGCAGGGGCATGCTCCCGCCGGTGCCGGTGGGGGGCGCCCCACGTCCACCACCGGTGGGGCCGGACCGGCCGGAACAGGCTGCCGGTGCGGGCGCCGGGGCCGTAAACCAGTTGCCGCTCGTGCCCGCCCCGCCGAGCATGGCCCGTCGTGAGTGATGACGTTTCCTCCTCCCGTCCGCGTGCCCTGCTGCCCGATCTCGCGCCCTGGCGGACCTCCGCCGACTTCCGGCGGCTGTGGGTGGCGGGGCTCGTCACCAACTTCGGGAGCTTTCTGACGTTCGTCGCACTGCCGGTGCAGATGAAGGTGCTCACCGGGTCGGCGGCGGCGGTCGGTGCGATCGGGGCCGTGGAACTGATCCCGATGGTGGTCTTCGGGCTGTACGGCGGGGCCCTCGCCGACGCCCTCGACAAAAGGAAGCTGATCCTCTGGACGGAGACCGGGCAGGGCCTGCTGTGCGCCGCCCTGCTCGCCAACGCGACGGTGCCGCACCCCGCGGTGTGGCCCCTGTACGTGGTCGCCGCGCTCTCCGCCGCCCTCGGCTCGGTCCAGCGCCCCGCGATGGACTCGCTCACTCCGCGGATCGTGGCGCACGAACACCTGACGGCCGCGGGCGCGCTCAACTCGCTGCGCTGGACGGTGGGCGGCGTCGCCGGCCCGGCGCTGGCGGGTGTGGTCGTGGCGTACGCCGGACTGGGCTGGGCCTACGCCGTCGACCTGGTGACGTTCGCCGTGTCGGTGGCCATGATGGTGGGGATCGCCGCGTCGCCCGCCTCGCACGAGGCGGCGAAACCCTCGCTGCGGTCCATCGCCGAGGGCGCGCGCTACGCGTGGAGCCGCAAGGAGCTCCTGGGTACGTACGCGGTCGACCTCGCGGCGATGTTCTTCGCGATGCCGCTCGCGGTGCTGCCGTTCCTCGCGGACGACCTGCACGCCGCCTGGTCGCTGGGGCTGATGTACGCGACCATCCCCGCCGGCTCGCTGCTCGTCAGCCTCACCAGCGGATGGACCTCGCGCGTGCACCGGCACGGACGGATGGTGGCGCTCGCGGCGGCCTGCTGGGGGCTCGCGGTGGCCTGCGCCGGACTGGTGCACGACGTCTGGCTGGTGCTGCTCTGCCTCGTCCTGGCGGGCGCCTGCGACATGATCAGCGGAATCTTCCGCGCCGCCATCTGGAACCGGACGATCCCGGACGAGCTGCGCGGACGGCTCGCCGGGATCGAGCTGCTGTCGTACTCCATCGGCCCCCAGCTGGGCCAGGCGCGCTCCGGCGGCATGGCCGCGCTGACGAACGTGAGGGCGTCGGTCTGGGCCGGCGGCGCGCTCTGTGTCGGGGCGGTGGGGCTGCTCGCCGTAGGTCTCCCGAAGCTGATGTCGTACGACGACCGCACGAACGAGCACGCGCTGCGGATGCGCTCCGCGCGAGCCGACGACTTCCCGCCCGCGCCCCCGGTGACCGCGTCCTGACCCGACCCGCACGGCCGCCCGGCGGCCGTCCTGACGCGACCGGCACGGCCGCTCGGTGGCCGACCCGGGCGCGACCCGCACGGCCGCTCGGTAGGTCACCCGGGCGCCCAGGTCACCCAGGTCACCCAGGTCGCCCACCGTCACCCCCGGAGCCGGGTGTCTTGGTCCCCTCGGGCGCTCGCCGCCTCAGTCGTCCTCGGTGCCCGGCGCCTTGCCCGAGGCGTCGTGCCATTTCGGGTCCGTCTCCCACTCGAGGTTCCGCTCCCGCGCGATGTCCATCGCGTGCTCGGCCTCCTCGCGGGTGGCGTACGGGCCGAAGCGGTCCTTGGCCGGGCACTCGGGGCCCTCCTCGACCTTCTTGTGCTCCAGGCAGTAGTACCACTCGCCGGGCTTGCCGACCGTCCGCTTCTTGAACAGGGCCATCACCAGCTCCTTTCGCCAGGGACATGTTCCCCCATGCCCGCTGGTTAGACTCGCTGCCATGTCTGGCCAGTCGCTGCTCGTACCAGGGGAGCTCTCTCCCACCCGTCCCGTGCCGGGAAACATCAGGCGTCCCGAGTACGTGGGAAAGCCCGCCCCCACGCCGTACACCGGACCGGAGGTGCAGACGCCGGAGACGATCGAGGCGATGCGGATCGCCGGGCGGATCGCCGCGCAGGCGATGGCCGAGGCCGCGAAGCTCATCGCGCCGGGCGTGACGACCGATGAGCTGGACCGGGTGGCACACGCGTACATGTGCGACCACGGCGCCTACCCCTCGACCCTCGGCTACCGCGGCTTCCCCAAGTCGCTGTGCACCTCGCTCAACGAGGTCATCTGCCACGGCATCCCCGACTCCACCGTCCTGCGCGACGGCGACATCATCAACCTCGACGTCACGGCGTACATCGGCGGTGTGCACGGCGACAACAACGCGACCTACCTGGTCGGCGCCGTCGACGAGGAGTCGAGGCTCCTCGTGGAACGGACCCGCGAGTCCCTCGACCGCGCGATCAAGGCGGTCAGGCCCGGGCGCCAGATCAACATCATCGGGCGCGTCATCGAGTCGTACGCGAAGCGCTTCGGGTACGGGGTCGTCCGGGACTTCACCGGGCACGGGATCAACTCGTCGTTCCACTCCGGGCTGATCGTCCCGCACTACGACAACCCGCACGCGACCACCGTCATCCAGCCCGGGATGACCTTCACCATCGAGCCCATGCTCACGCTCGGCACGCACGAGTACGACATGTGGGACGACGGGTGGACCGTCGTGACGAAGGACCGCAAGCGCACGGCGCAGTTCGAGCACACCCTCGTCGTCACCGAGAGCGGCGCGGAGATCCTCACCCTGCCGTAGCCGTCCGGAGTTCCCGAGCCGTCCGAACTCTCCGAGCCCTCTGAGTCCTCTGAGCCCGCCCTGTCCACAGGGCGGGTTTCTTCATGTGGACGCGATCGGGAATCGGGGTACGGTTTTACCGACAGGATGTCGGGAAGGTTGTTGACTTAGGTAAGCCTGACTACAGAAGATGCGGCCGGCCCGGCAACGGCTCCCGCCCTTCCTCATCGGCTCCGGAGGCCCCATGAACGCGTCGGACACGTCGGACACGATGAACACGCCGGACACCGCGGGCACGGTGGGCACACCCTTCTCGACGCTGATCCGCACCGCGTCGCACGAGCAGCACACCGAGGCGGAGACCTCGACGTTCATGAGCGACCTGCTCGGCGGCCGGCTCGGCGTCGAGGCGTACGCGCGCTACACCGAGCAACTGTGGTTCGTGTACGAGGCGTTGGAGGCGGAGACCGGGCGGCTGGCCGCCGATCCGGTGGCCGGACCCTTCCTGCGGCCCGAGCTGCTGCGCCGCACCGCTCTCGCGCGCGACCTCGCCCATCTCCGGGGCCCGGACTGGCGCGGCACGCTCACCGCGCTGCCCGCGACCCGCGCGTACGCGGACCGGGTCACGCGCTGCGCCCGCGAGTGGCCGGGTGGCTATGTCGCCCACCACTACACGCGATACCTGGGCGACCTCTCCGGTGGCCAGATCATTCGCGGCAGGGCGGAGCAGACCTGGGGCTTCAGCCGCAAGGGCGACGGCGTCCGCTTCTACGTGTTCGAGGACATCTCCAACCCGGCCGCGTTCAAGCGGAGTTATCGCGAACTGCTGGACGGGGTGCGGGCCGACGATCTGGAGAAGCAGCGGATCGTGACGGAGTGCAAGCGGGCGTTCGCCCTGAACACCGGGGTGTTCCGGGCCCTCGGCGAGGAGTTCCCGCTGACCGCGTGATCATCCGCTCCCGAGCCCTGCCCGGGGTTCCCCCCTGGACGCCGCCCCGACGCCCTCCGGGAAGGCACGTGGCACACAGGCCGATCGGGGCCGTGCGCGTGGCTTTCCGCGCCGCTGACGGGCGCGGTTCCGCGCCCCGCCCCCGTGTCCCCTGACCTGGCTCTCAGCGTTCCAGGTGGACCCGGCCGCCGACCTCGACCCAGTCGTTCGGCTGGGGGGCCGTGAGGATCTGGGAGCCGGCGCCCTGGGCGATGTTGAGGGCCCGGCCGAGTTGCTGGGTCAGCAGCAGCGCCGCCGCTCCGGTGGCCTCGTCCTCCTCGATGCCGTCGTTCCGGCCGGGGAAGGCGCGGGCCCGCACCCGGCCGCCGGCCTCGTCCTCCCAGGCCCAGGCGTAGATCCACTCCCCCGACGGCGGCACGGCCAGCGCGTCGACCTCGGCCGCGGACCCGTACCGCCGGAGCGTGCGCGGCGGCGCCCACTCGGCCCGTGCCTCGATCCAGCTGAACTCGCCGTCCAGCCGGACTCCCACCACACCGGCGGGCGTGACCAGTTCGGGCACGTCGAGCAGCCAGCCCACCCCGACGCACGGGTGTCCCGCGAACGGCAGCCGCAGCGTCGGGGTGTAGATGTCGATGACCCCGCGCTCGGGGTCGTCGACGAACACGGTCTCGCTGAAGCCGAGCTTCGCGGCGAACTCCTGCCGCTCCGCGCGGTCCGGCATCACCGAGCCCTCGCGCACGACTCCGAGCTCATTGCCATACCCGCCGCCTGGTCCACAGAAGACCCGCAGCACGTCGTAGTCAGTCACTCCGGCATTCAAACACCATCCGCGCGATCGGTGGCCTGCAGGAGCGGACCGCCCTTCCCCGAAAACTCCCTGTTCACGGGGAACGGCGGACGACGACGCGGCGGTCGCCGCGGCCATGTCGGCCACCGAGGTCACCGCATTCGCGCCCCGCTGCCGCTGGTCGACGAACCGACGGCCGCACTCGACCTGCGGCACCAGGAGTTGGTGCCGCGGATGCAAGGGAAAGGGCGCACGCCGGTGACGCGGTGGTCGTGCTGTCGCACGCTCCGGGTCCGGCGGCGGCCCGCGCGCACCGGGTCGCGCTTCCGTGCGCCGGTCGTGTCGCGGCCCACCGCGGCCGGCCGAGGTCTCCACCGAGCGGCTGCCGACCGACGCCCACCGGCACCCCGTCGAGGTGTTCCCGCACCCCAGGACCGGAGGCGCGCCGATCACCCCCGAGCGGGAGCCTTGAACCTCCCTTGACCTTTTCATGGGGTGCGTTTTGAGTCATCGTGATCAAGCCGTTCCTGTCCGGCATCCATGAGAGCTGAATCACCGAACGACTGGGTATCAGTGAGGCAAGCCTCAGATAAGTTAGGCCAGCCTCACCATGCCGAACGGGCCGCACCGCGCGGCTGTCCGACTTCTCTTGGAGCCTGAAATGCGAGCCGTCCGACTCTCCGTCGTCACCGCTGCCGCCACCGCGGCAGCTCTGGCCGCCGTCACGGGTTGCACCCAGAAGAGCGACGCGAAGAACGGCGACGCCATTCAGGTGACGGCCACCGACACCGCGTGCAAGGTGTCCACGAAGGAGTTCCCCGCAGGGCACATCCAGCTCGACATCGAGAACAAGGGCTCCAAGGTCACCGAGGTCTACCTGCTGTTCCCGGACGACCGGATCGTCAGCGAGCGCGAGAACATCGGTCCCGGCACCAAGCAGCGTGTCACCGCCGAGGTGAAGGCCGGCGAATACACGCTCGTCTGCAAGCCCGGGATGAAGGGCAAGGGCATCCGCGAGGCGGTCAAGGTCACCGGCGGCAAGATCGCCAAGCGCGACCCGCGCCTGGACAAGGCCGTCGCCGACTACCGCGCGTGGGCGCAGGAGGAGGCGGACGCCACGATCCCGAAGGTGAAGACGTTCGCCGACGCGATCAAGGCCGGCGACGTCGAGGCCGCCAAGAAGGCCTACGCCCCCTCGCGTGTGGGCTGGGAGAGCACCGAGCCGATCGCCGAGTCGTTCGGTGACATCGACCCCAAGACCGACACCCGCGCGGACGGCCTGGAGAAGGGCCAGAAGTGGACCGGCTGGCACGCGCTGGAGAAGGCCCTCTGGGAGGACAAGAAGATCGGCGCCGAGCAGAAGACCCTCGCCGACCAGCTGGTCACCGACCTGACCGACTGGCAGGAGCGCATCGGCAAGGCCGAGATCACCCCGACGTCCATGGCCAACGGCGCCAAGGAACTGCTCGACGAGGTCGCCACCGGCAAGGTCACCGGCGAGGAGGACCGCTACTCGCACACCGACCTCAGCGACTTCAAGGGCAACGTCGACGGCGCGCAGAAGGCGTACGAGCTGCTCAAGCCGGTCGCCGCGGAGAACGACGCGGCGCTGACGGCGGAGCTCGACAAGCAGTTCGCCGCGCTGAACACGCTGCTCGACACGTACCGGACGGGAAAGACCTCGGACGGCTTCGTGTCGTACGACAAGGTCGGCAAGGCCGACCGCAAGGAGCTCTCGGACGCGGTCAACGCGCTCGCCGAGCCCCTTTCCAAGCTCGCCGCCGCCGTCGTGAAGTAGGAGCAACGCCATGACGGACAACTCGAACAGCACGAACAGCCAGGCCGGCACGGACAGCCCTGAGGGCACCGACGTCGCGCGGGCCGCCAAGCCTGTCGGCAACGGCTCCGCGCCGACCCGGCGTTCGCTGATCGGCTGGGGCGGTGCCGGGCTCGCGCTCGGTGCCGCCGCGGCCGGCGGCGCCGTCGCGATGACCCGTACCGGCAACGACGTCGATCCGGCCGCCGCCGACACCGGCGCCGCTGTCGCCTTCCACGGCGCGCATCAGGCGGGTATCGCGACAGCGGTCCAGGACCGGTTGCACTTCGCCGCGTTCGACGTGAAGACGGACGACCGCGCCGAGTTCGTCCAGCTCCTCAAGGACTGGACGCAGGCCGCCGCCCGGATGACCGCCGGACACACGGTCGGTGAGGGCGCGTACGGCGGTCTGGCCGAGGCGCCGCCGGACGACACCGGTGAGGCGCTGGGGCTCAAGCCCTCCCGGCTGACCCTGACGATCGGCTTCGGTCCGTCGCTGTTCGAGAAGTTCGATCTGGCGGACCGGCGGCCGGAGGCGCTCGTCGACCTGCCGGAGTTCTCGGGCGACAACCTGGACAAGGCCCGCAGCAACGGCGACCTGTGCATCCAGGCCTGCGCGGACGACCCGCAGGTGGCGGTGCACGCCATCCGCAACCTGGCCCGTATCGGCTTCGGCAAGGTCGCCATCCGCTGGTCGCAGCTCGGCTTCGGCAAGACGTCGTCGACGACCCCGGACGCGCAGACCCCGCGCAACCTGATGGGCTTCAAGGACGGCACCCGCAACATCGCGGGCACCGAGACCGCGCGGCTGGACAAGTTCGTGTGGGCCGACGAGAAGGACGGCGGCAAGAACTCCGCCTGGATGACCGGCGGTTCCTACCTCGTCGCCCGGCGCATCCGGATGAACATCGAGACCTGGGACCGTACTTCGCTCCAGGAGCAGGAGGACGTCTTCGGCCGCGACAAGGGCGAGGGCGCCCCCGCGGGCAAGGCCAAGGAGCACGACAAGCCGTTCCTGAAGGCGATGAAGCCCGACGCGCACGTCCGGCTCGCGCACCCCGACTCCAACCACGGCGTGACCATCCTGCGCCGCGGCTACTCCTTCACGGACGGCACGGACGGTCTCGGCCGCCTCGAAGCGGGCCTGTTCTTCCTCGCGTACCAGCGGGACGTGCGCAAGGGGTTCATCCCCCTGCAGCGCAGCCTTTCGCGTTCCGACGCGCTCAACGAGTACATCCAGCACGTGAGTTCGGCGGTCTTCGCCGTCCCGCCCGGCGTCCGGGACAAGGACGACTGGTGGGGCCGGACGCTGTTCTCCAAGGAGGCATAGCCGTGTTCAGCAACTACCTGATCGGTCTCCGCGAGGGCCTGGAAGCCAGCCTCGTCGTGTGCATCCTCATCGCCTACCTGGTGAAGACGGAGCGCACGGACGCCCTGAAGCCGATCTGGATCGGCATCGGCGTCGCGATCACCGTGGCGCTCGCTTTCGGCTGCGCCCTCGAATTCGGCTCCCAGGAGATGACGTTCCAGGCGCAGGAGGGGCTCGGCGGTTCGCTGTCGGTCCTCGCCGTGGGCCTGGTGACGTGGATGGTCTTCTGGATGCGGCGCACCGCCCGGCATCTGAAGTCCGAGCTGCACGGCAGGCTGGACGCGGCCCTCGCCATGGGAACCGGCGCGCTGGTCGCGACCGCGTTCCTGGCGGTCGGCCGGGAGGGCCTGGAGACGGCCCTGTTCGTGTGGGCGTCGGTGCACGCGGCCAGTGACGGCACGCCCCGCCCGCTGATCGGCGTGGCACTGGGCCTGGCCACCGCGGTCCTCCTCGGCTGGCTCTTCTACCGTGGCGCGCTGAAGATCAACCTCGCCAAGTTCTTCACCTGGACCGGCGGCATGCTGGTCGTCGTCGCCGCGGGCGTGCTCGCGTACGGCATCCACGACCTGCAGGAAGCCGACTTCGTCCCGGGCCTGACGAACCTGGCGTTCGACATCAGCGGCACGATCGACCCGACGAGCTGGTACGGCACCCTGCTGAAGGGCGTCTTCAACTTCCAGCCCGACCCGACCGTCCTTCAGGTCACGGTGTGGGCGCTGTACTTGGTCCCGACGCTCACGATCTTCCTCGCCCCGGTAGGGTTCGCCTCCGGGAAGGGGAAGGTGAAGGCACCTGATGAGCAGGGATCGCACGGGTCGCAGCCCACGAAGGCCTCGTAACCTCAGCCGTTTCGCGCTGAGCCGTTTCGCCCTGGCGACGGCGACGGTGACCGTCCTGTCCTCGGCGGCGAGCGGCTGCGTGGTGGTGCACGGCGAGCGTGAGGTCGTGCCGGCGGCGACCCGGGCCGAAGCCGCCCGCGCGCTCAAGGACTTCAGCGTCGCCTACAACAAGGCGGACGCGACGTACGACCGTTCCGACGACGCGGACCGGGTTGCCGGTCCGCTCGCGGCCATCGACGGCGCCAAGCTGAAGGCCGGGCACAAGAACAACCCGGCCGGGAATCCGGCGCATTCGGCGCTGGAGTTCGGCGACGCCGAGTTCTCGATCCCCGCGAAGGCGGGCTGGCCGCGCTGGTTCCTGGCGAACGCGACGGCCAACAAGGGTGTGCCGGGCAGCCGTTGGCTGCTCGTCTTCACCCGGGGCAGCGCCGACGAGCTGTGGCAGGCCTCGTATCTGACGGTCCTCGGGGCCGGTGACGTACCGAAGTTCGCGAAGGACGAGGACGGCTGGGCGCAGCCGGTCACGGCCGACGACCCGGCGCTCGCGATCGAGCCGGAGAAGCTCGGCCGGTCGTACGCGACCTATCTGAAGGCCGGCGGCGACGCCTTCGCCGCGGGCGTCCACACCTCGCAATGGCGGGCCCAGCGCGAGAAGTTCGCCAGCAAGCCCGGCCTCGCCAGGCAGTACATCGACCAGCCGCTGATCTCGGGCGACTACGCGCCGGTGGGTCTGCGCACCGCGGACGGCGGGGCGCTGGTGTTCTTCGCCACGCACCGCTACGAGAAGGAGACGGCCGCCGCGGGCACCGCGATTCCCTCCCCCAGCGCGGACGTGGAGGCCTTGACGACCGGTGAGATCAAGCAGTCCCTCACCCTGGAGTTCGTCTCCAACCAGGTCGTCCTGGACCCGCTGAAGGCTTCGGGCGGGGGGCAGGTGTCCGTCCTCGGACGGATCGAGGGGCTGACGGGAGCCGAAGGGGAGTAGCCGGGCCCGTGCCCGCACGCCCGGCGCACACCCGGGCACATTCACACACCCGGCCCGCGCACACCCGGCCCGCGCACACCCGGTGCGCGCACTGCACCCCTCGTGAGGATCCCGCCGGGCGGGTGCTCAGCCCCGGTGGGGCCAGGCGGCGAGCTGGTCCGCGCCGTTCTCCCCGGCGTAGATGGCGCACTCGTCGGTGAGGATCTCCAGGAGGGTGAGCGGGTCGGGCAGCGGATGCTCGGGTCCGCGCACCCAGTCGACGCTCAGACCGCCGGGCAGCTGGGCCGGCGGCACGAGGACGTACGAGCCGCGGCAGTGCCAGCGGAAGCCAGGGTGCTCGTCCATCGTCTCGGGATGGCAGTCCAGCTCGCAGGGCCACCACTCGTCCTCGTCCTCGGGCGTACCGCGGGTGAGGGTGAAGAAGAGCATGCGGCCGTCGCCGGTCTCCGCGACCGGTCCGACCTCGATGTCGGAGGCCAGGATCCGCTCCAGCGCCGCGCGCCCGGCGTCCAGCGGCACGTCCAGGACGTCGTGCACCAGACCGGTCGCGGTGATGAAGTTCGCCTTCGGCTGGTGCCGGGCCCAGCGCTCGATCTGGGCGCGGTCGGTCGTCGACTGGGTCTGCCAGGCGAAGGAGACGGGGTGGCGCGCGGGGGTGGGGCAGCCGACGCGGTCACAGGAACAGCGGTAGCCGGAGGGGTACGCGGCCTGCGCGAGCGGCAGCCCGGCGGCGACGGCGGCGAGCAGCAGGGCCTCGCGCCCGCCGGCGGTTGTCTCCGCAGGGGCTTTGGGCCGGCGTCCGCGCAGCCACTTCGAGATCCTGCCCTGCGTGCCGGAGCGGCGGCCGAACTCTGCGCTCATCTATCCCCTCGCCTCGCCGTAGTGCACTCGTCCTTGCCCCATCGTCCCACCATCCTGCGCCCCGGGTGGCCGGAGCCGACAACCGGGGTAGGTGGGGCGATGCGTTCGCCAGGCCCTGATCAGGTGTTATTACATGATGTGAGGCGATTTCTTCACCTCTCGGCCCTCAGCGGGGAGCGAGGCCGTGCAGGGCGTAGTCGACAAGCGCGTCCGTGTTCCGGACCCCGGTCCCTCCCCGGTCCCGGCTCTCGGCCGACCCCCGATGCCACCCGCCGCGGCGAGAGGTCACGGCGCGCGATCCACGCCACCGCCCACGCCTTGGTCGGCGAGGCCGGCTGCCCGGCCCGGGCCACGGCACCCACGGGACTGCCGCCCGCGGCTCCGGCCATGTCGCCCGGTGAAGGCCGCTTGGCGGGAGACAGGTCCGGTGAGGACCAGGCCCCGGGGAACGGGATCCGGTGAAGACCAGACCGGGGGCCATGGTCCGGTGGGGCGCGGTCTGGTGTGGGGCGTTCGGTGGGGACGGGGCCGGTGGACACGACCCGCATGCCTCCCGCTCCCGGGGCCGTGCGCACCGCACCATGAGCATCAACTGCCCCTGCGGTTGCGTAAGGAGCCTTCCTTGCACCCTCTTCGCCATGCCACGCACCGGCGCTACCTCATGTGCCCACCGGCGCACTTCGACGTCACGTACACGATCAATCCGTGGATGGACCCCGCCAAACCGGTCGACGTGCCGCTCGCCCTCGCCCAGTGGGAGGACCTCCGGGACCGCTACCGCTCCCTCGGCCACACGGTCGAGGAACTCACCCCCCGGCCGGGCCTGCCGGACATGGTCTACGCGGCGAACGGCGCGACGGTCGTGGACGGCAGGGTGCTGGGCGCCCGGTTCGCGTACCCGCAGCGTGAGCCGGAGGCGGCGGCGCACCTGGAGTGGTTCCGCGCCCGCGGGTTCGGGCAGATCCGCGAACCGGCGCACATCAACGAGGGAGAGGGTGACTTCGTCGTCACGGGGTCGTATCTGCTCGCGGGCCGCGGCTTTCGCTCGAGCCCGCTCTCGCACGGGGAGGCACAGGAGTTCTTCGGCCGTCCGGTGATCGGCCTGGACCTGGTCGATCCGCGCTTCTACCACCTCGACACGGCCCTCGCCGTCCTCGACGACGGCACGGACGAGATCATGTACTACCCGCCGGCGTTCTCCCCCGGCAGCCGTGAGGTCCTGCGCCGACTGTTCCCCGACGCGCTGACCGCCACGGCCGAGGACGCCGCCGCGCTGGGCCTCAACGCGGTCTCGGACGGTCTGCACGTGCTGTTGCCCCAGGAGGCGACGGGCCTATTCGACCCGCTCCGGGAGCGCGGCTTCGTACCGGTCGGCGTCGACCTCGGAGAGCTCCTCAAGGGCGGCGGAAGCGTGAAGTGCTGCACCCAGGAGCTGCGGGGCTAGGGGCCCCGGGCTTCGGCACGCCCGGGCTCCCGGGCTCCCGGGCTCCCGGGCTCCCGGGCTCCCGGGCGGAAAGCTACGGCGTGTCCTCCGGCGGCGGCCAGGCGTCGCCCCACTCCGCGTCGCGGGCCGCCTTGTACAGCGGTCCGTGGCGCTTGGTCACCGTCTCCCGGCGCAGTGCCTCGTCCGGCTCGCACAGGTCGAGCAGGACCTGCCCCTTCCGGATCTGCGGCTTGCGCACGATGCGGGAGGGCGCCGGGTCGGGCGGGAAGCGGGTCGCGGCGACATAGCTGAACTTCTCGTCCTCGTAGGGCAGGGAACCGCCCTTGACCTGGCGGTGCAGGGAGGAACGGGCGACCCGGGCGGAGAAGTGGCACCAGTCCTGGCCGGGGACGATGGGGCAGGCGGCGCTGTGCGGGCAGGGCGCGGCGACGTGGAAGCCGGCGCCGATCAGACGCTCGCGGGCGGCGAGGACCCGGGTGTAGCCGTCGGGGGTGCCGGGCTCGATGATCACGACGGCCTGGGCGGCGCTCGCGGCGGCGTCCACGACCGAGGCGCGGTCGGCGTCGGTGAGCTCGCCGAGGACGTAGGAGACCGTGACGAGATCAGTGCTCTCGATGGTGAGCGCCGCTCCGATACGAGAGCGCTGCCATGCGGCGCCCTCCAGTTCCGGGTTGGCGGCGGCGATCTCGCGGCCGAGCGCGAGGGCGGGCTCGGCCCAGTCGAGCACGGTCACCGGGCGGGTGCCCTCCCAGGTCGCGTTCACCGCCCAGGTGGCCGCGCCGGTGCCGCCGCCGACGTCCACGTGGCTCCCCGGTACCCAGCCGGGCACCGAGTCCGCGAACGCCTCCAGCGCCGCGCACACCGCCTCGAACGTCGCGGGCATCCGGTACGCGGCGTACGCGGCCACGTCCGAGCGGTCCCTGAGGATCGGCGCGTGGGTCGGGGTGGTCCCCCGGTAGTTCACGATCAGCCGCTCGACCGCCTGCGCGGCGGCCTTCGGCGGCAGACCGTCGAGGAGCCCGGCGAGGGCGCCGCGCAGGGTCTCGGCGGGGGGTACGGGGGCGTTCACGGCCCGATTCTCTCAGGTACCCCGCACCGCCCGCGCCGGGCAGGTGGTCTCTCAGATGCCCGTCACCGCCCGCGTCCGCCCCGGCGACCCCTCAGATGCCCGTCACCGCCCGCGCCCGCCCCGGCGACCCCTCAAATGCCCGTCATCGCCCGCGCCGGGCAGGCGATCCCTCGGAGGTACCCCGCACAAGCCCCGCCGGGCAGATGACCCCTCAGGTACCCCGCACCGTCCGCGCCGGGCAGGTGGTCTCTCAGTCGCCCCGCACCGCCCCTCCGGGCAGGCGATCCCTCAGAGGTACCCCCACAGCCCCCGCCGGACAGGCGACCCCTCAGGTGCCCCGTACCGCCCGCCGCAGCCGTGTGGCCGCTGCCGCGCGGGGCGCGTTGTCCGCCGGGCGGCGGCGGGGATGGACCGTGTTGGCGAGCAGCACCAGGAACGTGTCCGTCGCCGGGTCCAGGACCAGGGACGTACCGGTGAACCCGGTGTGGCCGGCCGCTCCGTGGCCCGCGAGGGTGCCCATGAACCAGGGCTGGTCGAGGGCGAACCCGAGGCCGGGCGGGGTGAGGAGGAGTTCGACGAAGTCGGGTCCGAGGATGCGGGCGGGACCGTACGAGCCGCCCGCGAGCAGGGTGCGGCAGAACACGGCCAGATCGCGCCCGGTGGAGAAGAGACCGGCGTGACCGGCCACCCCGCCGAGCGCCCAGGCGTTCTCGTCGTGCACGACGCCCCGCAGCATGCCCCGGTCCGCCTTGGCCCACGGCCGCCGCTGGTCCTCCGTGGCCGCCGCGCCGGGGCAGGGTCCGAAGGTGGTGGCGTTCATGCCGAGCGGGCGGGTGATGCCGTCCCGGACGAGGATGTCGAGCCCCCGGCCGGTGACGCGTTCCAGCACGTACTGCAGGAGGATCAGATTGATGTCGGAGTACCGGTACTCGCCCGGTTCGGACGAGGGGGCCTCCGCCCGCAGCATCGCCATCCGGGCCTTGTCGTCCGAGCAGTCGTACAGCGGGAGTTCGGGGCGCAGCCCGGAGGTGTGGGTGAGCAGCTGTCGTACGGTGATGCCGTGCCGGCGGGCCGCGCGGAACTCCGGCAGATACGCGCCCACCCGCGCCTCGATGCCCAGCGTGCCGCGCTCCAGCTGCTGCACCGCGGCGACCGCCGTGAACAGCTTGGTGAGGGAGGCCAGGTCGAAGGGCGTGTGCACGGTCACCGGCACACGCGCTCCCGGCGGCAGTTCGACCCCGGTGTCCTTCGCCTCGTCGTGGGACGCGTAGCGCACCGCCCAGCCCGCCGCCTCCTCGACGGCGATGACCGGGCCCCGCCCCGCGACCACGACGACGCCCGCCGCCCAGGGATCGGCGCCGCGGGTGAGGGCGCGGACTTCCTGGACGAGCTGCCGCAGTTCACCGGTGTCGAGTCCGGCCCGTTCCGGTGTGCCGGTCCGCAGTCTTGGTGCGCTCAGCTCTCCGCCGCCTTTCTGTTCGAAGTGCGTCCCGTCCGCCGGGGACGGCACAGTCCCACGAAGCAGGCGACGGCTACCAGTGCCGCGGCCAGCTGGACGACGGCCATCGGGACGGCGGTGTGCTCTCCGGCGATGCCGACGAGCGGTGAGGCGACCGCGCCGATGAGGAAGGAGGAGGTGCCGAGCAGCGCGGAGGCGGAACCGGCCGCGTGCCGCACGCGCATGAGGGCGAGCGCCTGGGTGTTGGGCAGGGAGAGGCCCATGGCGGACATCAGCACGAACAGGGCGGCGGCCACCGGTGCGAGCCCGACCGGGCCGAGGACGCCGGTGGACATGAGCAGCAGCGCGGTCGCGGCGAGGACGACGAGCGCGAGGCCGACGGCGAGGACCTTTTCGAGGGCGACCCGGCCTACCAGCAGCTTGCCGTTGATCTGCCCGGCGATGACCAGGCCGACGGAGTTGACTCCGAAGAGCAGGCTGAAGGTCTGCGGGGAGGCGCCGTAGAGCTCCTGAATCACGAACGGGGAGGCCGAGATGTAGGCGAACAGGGCCGCGAAGGTGAATCCGCCCGCGAGCATGTATCCGGCGAAGACGCGGTCGGCGAGCAGTCCGCGCATGGCGCGCAGTGCCTCGCCGACGCCGCCGCTGTGCCGGTCCGCCGGCCGGAGGGTCTCGGGCAGCTTCGCCCAGACGACGGCGGTCAGCGCGATGCCGACGGCGGTCAGGACCACGAACACGCCCCGCCAGTCGGTGACGCGCAGGATCTGTCCGCCGATGAGCGGCGCGACGACCGGGGCGACGCCGGAGATCAGCATGAGGGTGGAGAAGAAGCGGGCCATCGCCACGCCGTCGTAGAGGTCGCGGACGACGGCGCGGGCGATCACGATCCCGGCCGCGCCCGCGAGACCCTGGACGAGGCGGAAGGCGACGAGCAGGCCGATGTCGGGCGCGAGGGCGCACAGCACGGTGGCGACGACATAGACGGCGAGGCCGGCGAGCAGCGGGCGTCTGCGGCCCCACCTGTCGCTCATCGGCCCGACGACGAGCTGCCCGAGCGCCATGCCCGCGAGGCACGCGGTGAGCGTGAGCTGCACGGTGGCGGCGGGGGCGTGCAGCGATCCGGTGACCTCCGGAAGCGAGGGGAGGTACATGTCCATCGCGAGCGGGGGTGTGGCGGTGAGCCCGCCGAGGACGAGGGTGACGAGGAGTCCGGTGCGGCCCGGGGCGCCGGGTCCGGTGGCCGGTCGTGGGGCGTCGGCGGCCTGCGATCGCGGGGCGGCGCCGGATACCTCTTCGGTGGCCCGGCGCGCCGCCTCGGCGACCGCCGCCGTGGTGTCGGTGGCTTCCGCGTTCGGTATGTGCTCTCGCGGGCCTTCCTGGTCCCGCGTGATGCGGCCACGCTCGGGCATGTGCCCCCCTCTCCGAAAGATGCGACCCCTATGCTCTCAGTTCGAACAGCGTGTTCGGGGTCACGGATCAAGGGGCGGGCATGACGGGCGAGCACGGACGCGTGCGGTGGGGAATTCTGGCGACCGGCGGGATCGCCGCGGCGTTCACGGCGGACCTGGTCGACATGCCGGACGCCGAGGTGGTGGCCGTCGCCTCACGGACGGACGCCTCGGCGAAGGCGTTCGCGGAACGGTTCGGGATCCCGCGCGCGTACGGGGACTGGGCGTCGCTGGCCGCGGACGAGGACGTCGACATCGTGTACGTCGCCACGCCGCACTCGGCGCACCGGCTGGCCGCCGGGATGTGTCTCGAGGCGGGGCGCCATGTCCTGTGCGAGAAGGCGTTCACGCTGAACGCGCGGGAGGCCGAGGAGCTGGTCGCGCTCGCCCGGCGGCACGACCGCTTCCTGATGGAGGCCATGTGGATGTACTGCAATCCGCTGGTCGGACGGCTGAAGGCGCTCGTCGACGACGGTGTGATCGGTGAAGTGCGCACGGTGCAGGCCGACTTCGGTCTCGCTGGGCCGTTCCCGCCCTCGCACCGGCTGCGGGACCCGGCGCAGGGCGGCGGTGCGCTGCTCGATCTCGGCGTCTACCCGGTGTCGTTCGCGCAGTTGCTGCTCGGGGAGCCCTCGGACATCGTCGCGAGAGCGGTGCTCTCCGACGAGGGCGTCGATCTCCAGACGGGTGCACTGCTCTCCTGGGAGAGCGGCGCTCTGGCTTCGGTGCACTGCTCCATCAACGGTGGCACCCCCGTCGCCGCCTCTGTCACCGGCTCCGCGGGCCGCATCGAGATCCCGGACGGCTTCTTCTTCCCGGACCACTTCGTCCTGCACCGCGACGGCCGCGAGCCGGAGATCTTCCGCGCCGACGCCGCGTCGGGCCCCCGCAACAGCCTCAAGCACGAGGCCGCCGAGGTGATGCGGGCCCTGCGCGCCGGTGAGACCGAGTCCCCGCTCGTCCCGCTCGACGGCACCCTCGCCGTGATGCGCACGCTCGACACGATCCGGGACCGCATCGGCGTCCGCTACCCGGGCGAGGCCAACGCGTAGGGCGTCAGGCCGACTTGAGCCCCTGGTCGCCGCCCGCCGTCGCCGGACCCTCCGGGGCTCGGTTGCCGGACCCTTCGCGTCCGGATGCCGGACCCGCCGGGCCCCCTCCCCTACGCTGCGTGCGCATGAACGCCATGAATCCCCTGCATCCGCTGCATTCCCTGGAGACGAAGATCGCGGTGGTGACCGGGGCGGGCTCCGGCATCGGCCGCGCTGTGGCCGCCGAACTGCTGCGCACCGGCTGGTCGGTGGCGCTCGCCGGACGCCGTGCCGAGACCCTGGAGGAGACGGCGGCCCTCGTGCCCGAGGGGCCCTCGATCGTCGTACGGACGGATGTGTCGCGCCCCGACGAGGTGGCCGCCCTCTTCGACGCCGCGCACGACCGGTTCGGGCGCCTCGACCTGCTGTTCAACAACGCCGGGACGTTCGGTCCTGGCGGTGTGCCGCTCGAGGAGCTGCCGTACGAGGCCTGGCGGCATGTCGTCGACACCAACCTGAACGGCGCGTTCCTGTGCGCGCAGGCGGCGTACCGGCGGATGAAGGATCAGGACCCGCAGGGCGGCCGGATCATCAACAACGGCTCGATCTCGGCGCACACGCCCCGCCCGCAGTCGATCGCGTACACCGCGACCAAGCACGCGCTGACGGGCCTGACCAAATCGCTGTCCCTGGACGGGCGTCCGTACCGGATCGCCTGCGGGCAGATCGACATCGGCAACGCGGCCACCGACATGACCGAGCGGATGCGGACCGGGACACTCCAGGCGAACGGCGAACTGGCGGTCGAACCGGTGATGGACGTGGCCGATGTGGCGCGCACGGTACGGCACATGGCCGAGCTGCCGCTGGAGGCGAACGTGCAGTTCGCGACCGTGCTGGCGACGGCCATGCCGTACGTGGGACGCGGTTGATGCATACGTAGGGCGAGTGCCCGCGGTTCACCAAGAACTGGTCAACGGCTCAACCCACACAAACGGAAGCTAAATCTCCGGACCATATAAGCCGTTAGTGCGCTTATGCTCAGCATCTCCCCCATCAGAGCTTCACAGTTGGAGCATCAGACTTCGGTACGACCACGGTCCACACCGAGGGGGGAGGCGGCAGTCGCTCCGCGGCCCGGGAGGGGGCGGACCTCGCGGGGGATCGCGAGGTGTGCACCGGACCGCGGAGCGACTGTCCCGTCATCGGCGCCGACGGTGGCCTTCCGCCTCGGCCGGCTCCTCGGCGGACCGGCGCCTGCGGTTGCGCAGCGCGAGCGCGCCGCCCGCGAGGAGCGCCACCGCCGCCCCGGCCCCGCCGACCAGTCCCCACGGCGGGCCGTCCGACGGGGAAGCCCCGGCCGAGGCCGGAGCGCCCGCCGCACCCTTCGCCGGCTTCCGCGTGGGCTTCGCGCTCGCGCCGCCCTCGCTGAGCGGATCGACCAGCGTGCCGACCGGCTCGGCGTGCGCCCCCTTCCCGAAACCCCAGTCGAGCAGCTGGGCCGTCTCCTCATAGACCCCGCTGCCGCCGCTCTTCGGGTGCATCACCGTGACGAGCAGGGTCCGCCCGTCGCGCGTCGCCGCGCCGGTGAACGTGTTGCCGGCGTGGCTGGTGTAGCCGTTCTTCACCCCGATCAGGCCCTCGTACGGCCGCACGCCCCACGCGCCGGTCAGCAGGCGGTCGGTGTTCTGGATCTGGAAGGTCTTCTTGCCTCCGGCCGGGAAGTCCGCGGTCTTCGTCGAGCAGTAGCCGCGGAAGTCGGCGTTCGCCAGGCCGTGCCGGGCGAAGAGCGTCAGGTCGTACGCGGACGACAGCTGGCCCTTGTGGTCGAAGCCGTCGGGGCTGACCACATGGGTGTCCAGGGCCTGCAGGTCCTTCGCCAGGGCCTGCATCTCGGCGACCGTGGCTTCGATGCCGCCGTTCATGTGGCTGAGCACATGCACCGCGTCGTTGCCGGAGCGCAGGAAGACGCCCTGCCACAGCTGGTCGACGGTGTAGGTGATGCCGGGCTTCACGCCGACCATGCTGGAGCCCGCGGGGACATCGGCGAGGTCGGCGTCGACGACCTTGTACGTCTGGGTGCGCTCGAACTTCTTCAGCACGGTGTCCGCGAAGAGCATCTTCAGGGTGGAGGCGGGCGGCAGACGCAGGTGCGCGTTGTACGAGGCGAGCACCTCGCCGCTCGTATGGTCCGCGACCAGCCAGGAGCGGGCGGTGAGCCGCTTGGGCAGCCCCGACCCGCCGCTCACCTGGATCCCGGCGCGGGCCAGTCTCGCACCGCCGATCGTCGTCGTGGCGTACGCGGTCGTGGCCGTCGCGGCGCCGAGGGGTACGGCGGCGGCGAGGCCGAGAGCGGCACGGCGGGAGAGCCCGGAAGAATCACGCATCCCGGGACCGTACAAAGTCTCTCCGAGGAGCCTGACAGCGGGGTGACAAAGAGAAGGAACGCCGATTCCAAAGCGGCGGCAAAACAGGGCGCGGGCGCGGGCCCGCCCCGTCGGCATCGTCCACCGTCCCACCGGGGATGCGCGTGCGGCGGACCCGCCGATCTTCACCGCGGGCCCACTCAACAGGCGTTTCCTGGCAATGAGCCCTTGAAAACCTGGGAATGAGCTGTCTGACCCAATATTGATTCCAAGGTCCGGATTCTCAGCCTTCACATATCTCCTACTCAGCCCGGCTCAAAGGTTCCTTCATAGCTTGTGGCCGCGCCCACAGGGGCGCCAAGAACCTTTGAGGAACGGGATGTTTGGCATCTATCTCAAGCGTGAGCTGAGCCGGCGCAAGAAGGCGGCGCTGGTGATCGCCCTGGGTCTGGCGCTCGGTATCGCGCTGGTCATCACCGTCAACTCGGTGTCGGCCGGCATGCAGCAGGCTCAGGACAAGGTCCTGAAGTCGCTGTACGGGCTCGGCACAGACATGACGGTCACCAGGGCCCAGGCGGCACCGACGAGCAACTCCTCGGGCCGCCCGAAGTTCGACTTCGACGCCAAGTCGGACAGCAGCACGACACAGAGCTCGGACCGGGTGATGACCCAGGGCGGACAGTCCCTGAAGTCCTCGCTCGTCACCGAGGTCGCCGCGCAGAAGGGCGTGGCGAGCGCTGTGGGCGCGCTGAGCCTGAACGTCACCAAGGTCAACGGCTCGTTCACCCAGGGCAAGGCGAAATCCTCGACGTCGAGTTCCGGCCAGCAGGGCGGACCCGGCGGCCAGAACGGCGGCAGCGGCACCGGTGCGCCGCAGGTGCAGGGCGGCGGTGCCTCCTTCGACGTGAACGCGTACTCCGTCGCGGGCGTCGACGTGGCCCACCAGGACCTCGGCCCGCTGGCCACCTCGAAGATCACCACGGGCAGGACGTTCACGGCCGCGCAGACCTCCGCGAAGGTCGCGGTGCTCAGCAAGTCGTACGCCAAGGAGAACAAGTACACGGTCGGCAAGACCTTCAAGATCTCCGGCACCAAGTACACGGTCATCGGCATCGCGACGCCCGACAGCAGCGAGTCGACCACCGACGTCTACCTGCCGCTGAAGCAGGCCCAGACGCTCGGTGACGCCAAGAACAAGGTCACCACGATCTACGTCAAGGCGACCGACTCGAAGCAGATCGCCACGGTCAAGGCGGCCATCCAGAAGAACATCTCCGGCACGACGGTCACCACCTCCGCCGACCTCGCGGACACCGTCTCCGGCTCGCTGTCCACCGCCTCGAACCTCGCGACGAGCGTCGGCAAGTGGCTGTCCATCGCGGTCCTGGTCGCCGCGTTCCTGGTGGCGGCCCTGCTCACCTCCTCCGCCGTCTCCCGCCGGGTGCGCGAGTTCGGCACCCTGAAGGCACTCGGCTGGCCGTCCCGCAAGGTCACCCGGCAGGTCGTCGGCGAGTCGATCGTGAACGGACTGCTCGGCGGCGCGCTGGGTATCGCCCTCGGTCTCGGCGCGGCCTACACCGTCACCGCGATCAGCCCGAAGCTGACGGCGGAGCTCGGCTCCACCGGCGGCGGTGGCATGGGCGGCGGCCCCGGCGGCGGGCCCGGCCGACAGGCGGCCTCCGCGGCCAAGAACACCATCGACATCGCCCTCACCGCGCCCGTCTCGGTGACCACCATCGCGCTCGCCGCGGGCCTGGCCATCACCGGCGGTCTGATCGCCGGCGCGATGGGCGGCTGGCGCGCCTCCCGGATGCGCCCGGCGGACGCGCTCCGCAGCGTCTCGTAACCCGCCCCCGGGCCACACCCCTTGAGCCGGGGCGCCGCGTCCACTCCCCCCGGGCCGCGGCGCCCCCACCCCCTTCATCCTCGGAGAACCTCATGTACAAGCTCACCGGCGTCACCAAGCGCTACACGCGGGGCAAGGAGACGGTCGAGGCGCTGCGCGGCGTCGACCTCACCATCGAGGACGGCGACCAGCTCGTCATCCAGGGCCCCACCGGCGGCGGCAAGTCGACGCTGCTCCAGATGATCGGCGGCCTCGATCGGCCGACCTCGGGCAACGTCGAGCTGGACGGCGTGGACCTCGCCTCCGTCAGCGAGGCCAAGCTGACCCGGTTGCGGGCCGAGAAGATCGGCATCATCTTCCAGTCCTTCAACCTCATCCCGACGCTGAACGCGCAGGAGAACGTCGAGACCGCTCTCGTCCCCCTCGGGGTGGAGCCCCCCGAGCGGCGCGAGCGGGCCGCCGAGGCGCTCCGATCGGTCGGCCTCGGCGAACGGCTCACGCACGTCCCGACCGAGCTGTCCGGCGGTCAGCAGCAGCGCGTCGCCATCGCCCGAGCGCTGGTCAAGAAGCCGAAGGTGCTGCTCGCCGACGAGCCGACCGGCAACCTCGACGAAGGCACCCGCGACGACATCATGGGCCTGCTCGAAGGGCTGTGGCACGAGTACGGGCTGACGTTCATCATGGTCACCCACGACTCGTCCATCGCCCGCCGCGCGCCGCGCCTCGCGACCATCAAGGCCGGGCAGATCAGCCTGACCGAGCAGGGCGGCCCCCGCCGGGCCACCCCCGAGCCGTCCGCCCTGCTGCCCGGGCAGCAGCAGTACGCGCAGCAGTACGGCGCCGCTCAGGGCCACTGACCGCACGGCGGCCCCGACCGCCCGTGCACGCATCCCCGCGCCCGGCCCCGTACTCGCTCCGCCGCGCGCCTTCCGTACGCACGCCCTTGCGTGCCCCCGGTGCGCCTCTCCCGGGCCGCTCACCGTCCGAGCACGCCGTCGACCTCGGTCGACTGCGCGGCGGTGAGCGGCCCTTGGCGATCGTCCCCGCGTTCTCCTCGGCCCGGGCGGCCGGGCGGGAGCCCGGGACCGGTGCCTCGCCGGTACGGCGGACGGTTACGCCTGGCCGGTTACGCCTGGCCGGTCTCGAAGCGGCTGATCCTGCCGCCGTCGTCGACGATGAAGCTCCACTTCGTCTTCATCTCGCCCCAGGTGTCGTTGCGGTACCGCACGACAAGGGACCGCCCGCCGTTGGACTCGTTGTCGACGTCCATGTGACCGCGGGAGGAGAAGATCTCCCGGTCGGTCCAGTCGTCGAGGTCACGGTCGGAGCCGTCGTCGGACATGGTGGCGCCGGGCGCGAGGAGCGCCTCGAAGGCGTTCCGGTCGTGGGCGTTCACCGCGGTGACGAAGGCCCGGACGGCCGGGTCGCTGAGTTTCGCTACCGAAATCGTCATGGGAGTCAGACTCACACCGGTCCCCAACACCCGCCACCCGAACGGCTGCGCGGGGAGGCCGGGGCCCTCCGATCGGTGCGACGGTGGACACCGGGGAGGGAACCGTTGCCGCTGTCTGCACTGGGAGTCACCGTGACCTGTATCGACCGGCGTGATCTGGGACTGCTGCTGCTCCGTCTGAGCACGGGCGGCGTACTGGCCGCGCACGGAGCGCAGAAGCTGTTCGGCTGGTTCGGCGGAGGTGGCATCGAAGGCACCGGCGCGGCCATGGAGGCCATGGGCTACTCGCCGGGAGAGGCGAGCGCCAGGGCGGCGGGCCTCGCGGAGGCGGGCGGTGGCACTCTGCTGGCGCTGGGGCTGGCCACACCCGCGGCCGGCGCCGCGGCGGCCGGTGCGATGGCGGGCGCGGCGGCGGTGCACGTACCGAACGGGTTCTTCGCACAGAGCGGCGGCTACGAGTACGCCGCGTCGCTCGGCCTGGCCGCGGCGGGCCTCGCGGTGACGGGTCCGGGCCGGCTGTCCCTCGACCATCTGATGGGCCACGCGGTGAACCGCGGCTGGATGGTGCCGATCGCCCTCGGTACGACGGCGGCGGTCACCGCGGTCATCGTGGGCGCTCGGAACAAGCGGGTACGCAAGGCGCGGGAGGGCGAACAGGAAACCCTGTTCGACGAGTAGGAGTCGGCCCTCCTGACGTGGGGGAGGCTGGTCCCATGGCTGATCACGCTGCCGACGACCCGGCCGAGCCCACCGACGCCGATGTGGCGGCACGTGCCGCCGACGCCGACATGGCGGGGCGTGCCGCCGACGTCGACACGGCGATGCCTGCCACCCATGACCCGGCCGGGCGCACGGTCGACGCTCCCGTCGAAAGCGCCGCCTGCACCCCGGCCGAACGCGCCGCCTGCACCCCGGCCGAACGCGCCGCCGGCACCCCGGCCGAACGCGCCGCCGGCACCCCGGCCGAGCGCGCCGCCGATGAAGACGTCGAAGACGTCTGGGACACGATCGACCGGCTGCACGCCTGGCTGGACGCCAACCGGGCGCACGACGGCCGGGAGGGCCTGCTGCTGCGTGTGCTGAAGCTGTCGGAGGAGGTCGGTGAGGTCGCCCAGGCGGTGATCGGCGCGACGGGTCAGAACCCGCGCAAGGGCGTGAGCCACACCTGGGACGACGTCCGGTCGGAGCTCTGCGACGTCATGATCACGGCGATGGTGGCGCTGCGCACGCTCGCGCCGGACGCCCGCGAGGTCTTCACCGCCCACCTGGCCTCCGTCGCCGACCGCTCGCTCGGCACGGCTCCAACTCCCTGACGTGGAAAGAGAGTCGGCGGCCCGGTTCGGCACCGTGCCTGCGGTGACCGGAAGTGTTCACTCCGCGGATGCGTGTGCGCGGTGTGGAGTTGGCGATCACAGCTCAGCCTTCTCGTCGACGCAGAGCCGACGAAAGGGTCCCCGTGCAGGACTACGTTTTCTCCACAGGCCGCAGGACAGTCGCCATGATCGGTGGCGTGCTGACGCTCACGGCCGTGGGTCTGGGAAGCCAGGCGCAGGCGGCGAGTTACGGCACGCCGAGCCTTTCGCTGTCGGCCTCGTATCTGTCGGGCGCGGTGGGCGCGACCGCCGATCCGGCCGTGAACGTGACCGTCGCGCAGAGCGGGGCCGACGCCGGCGCGCTCACGGTCACGGTCACCAAGAGCAGCAAGACCGCGGTGGCGACCACGGCGGACGCCGTCGTCACCGGCACGGGCGCCACCCGCAAGGTCGTCGTCGCCGCGCGCGGCGAGGGTTACACCGACCTCACCGTGAAGGTGACCGGGGTCGACGGCCAGACGGCCACCAAGACGCTGCACTACGCCGCGTCGGCCACCGTCCAATACGCCGCCGACAGCCGGTACTTCACCGGTTCCAGCGACGCCTCGGCGGCCGTCGACGCGGGCGGCGGCTACACGGTCGTCGCGGACGACGAGTCCAACGTCCTCCGTCTGTACGACCGTTCGGTGTCGGGCGCTCCGGTCAAGACCTGGGACTTCTCCTCGAACATCGGCGCCTCCAAGGAGATCGACATCGAGGGGGCCACCCGCGTCGGCAACACGATCTACTGGACGGGCTCGCTCGGCAACAACAAGGACGGCGTGTACAAGGCCGACCGCAACACGGTCTTCACCACGACGGTGACCGGCTCCGGCGCCTCGACCGCCCTGACGTACGGCCGTTCGTACAAGAAGCTGCGGGACAACCTCGTCGCCTGGGACGAGGCGAACAACAACCGCTACGGCTTCGCGGCGGGCACCGCGGACGGCCAGATCCCCAAGGAGATCAACGGATTCAACGTGGAGGGCCTGGAGTTCGCGCCGGGCTCGACGACCACGGCCTACGTCGGCTTCCGCGCCCCGCTCGCCCCCGCGGTGACCGGCGGCAAGGCCCTCATCGTGCCGGTCACCAACTTCGACAAGGTGCTGAGCAGCGGCACGTCGGCCACCTTCGGTACGCCGATCGAGCTCGACCTCGGCGGTCTGGCGATCCGCGACATCCGCAAGAACGCGTCGAACCAGTACCTGATCGTGGCCGGTTCCTGGGCCGCCGACGACAACTCCGACCCGTACGCCCTCTACTCCTGGGACGGCGACCCGGCGCACGCGCCGGTCAAGCGCCTGGACCTGCCCACCTCGGACCCCGGCGGCTGGGAGGCGATCGTCGACGTCCCCGACCTCACCGTGTCCGGCGCCCGCGCCCAGCTGATCACCGACGACGGCTCCGCCGATCTGTACGGCGACGGCACGGAGGCCAAGGACCTGACCCACAACGAGTGGAAGAAGTCCCGCGCCACCTGGTTCACGGTCACGAACTGAGGCTGCGGAAACCGGGCCTCGTGCCGCCCGAATGGTCCCGCGCCCCGATCGACGGTCGGGGCGCGGGACGCCTGGGGGCATGTCGCGGGCTGCGGCTCGGACGGCAGCGGAGCCGGAGTTCAAGGGACGAGAACTGAGCCGGACTTCCCCCAGGCATGCCGAAGGGCCCCGACCCAGGTCGTAGGACCAGGTCAGAGCCCTGAGGGCAGACGAGTCGGGCTGTACGCCGGGTTCTGTCGCCCGGCTGCCTCGCGGCGGCCGGGGAGACGGCCATCCATCTAGGGCCGACGTTGCCGCCGGCCTCGTGCGGTCTACCCGCGGACTCGGGCGGGCAGCCCTCGAACGTCCGCGCAGAGCCGCCTTCTCTTTCGGGAAAACGGCTCCTCTTGACCTTGCTCCGGGTGGGGTTTACCTAGCCGCCTGAGTCGCCTCAGGCGCTGGTGGTCTCTTACACCACCGTTTCACCCTTACCGGGAACCGGAGTTCTCGGCGGTTTACTTTCTGTGGCACTGTCCCGCGGGTCACCCCGGGTGGCCGTTAGCCACCACCCTGCCCTGTGGAGCCCGGACGTTCCTCGGGAAGCCCCCTAAGGGGACTCCACGCGGCCGTCCGCCCGGCTCGTCTGCCGTGTCGACCATGGTACCGGGCGGGCCGGGCGCCGCGGACCGGCCGTCGCCGTGGCCAGGACCGAGCCCGCCAGGATGAGGGCGAAGGCGGCGAGGATTCCGGGGGTCAGGCGTTCGTTCAGGAAGACGGCACCCGCCGCGACCGCGACCGCCGGGTTGACGTACGTGATCACCGTCGCCCGGGTCGGGCCCGCCTCCTTGATCAGTTCGAGGAAGGCCACGAAGGCGACGGCCGTGCAGATGACGCCCAGGCCCGCGAGGGCGGCCAGGACCTGTCCGGAAGGTATCGCGTCCGGCCGGGTGACGGCCGCCGCCGGGGCGTAGACCAGCGCCGCCAGGGCCAGGCAGGGGGCGGTGAGGTGGAGCGACGGCACGTCCTTGAGGTGGCGGGCGGCGATGACCGGCGCGGTGGCGTAGCCGACGACCGTCAGCAGCACCTCGACGAGCGAGCGGGCGTCGCCGCCGGTCAGATGCGGGGCCGTGAGGACCGCGACCCCGGTCAGGCCGAGCGCGAGGCCGGCGATCCGCCGCGCGCCGAGCCGTTCCGTGTCGCCGAAGAAGCGGGCCGCGGCCACGCCGATGATCGGCACCCCGGCGATCAGCAGGCCCGCGGTGGAGCTGGAGAGATGGCGTTCGGCGTCCGTCAGGGTCCACCAGGGGACCATGATCTCGATGATCGCGAAGGCCAGCATCGGGCGCCAGTGGGCCCGTACGGTCCGGGTCAGGCCGCCCTGACGGACCGCGAAGGGGAGCAGCAGCAGCGCGCCGACCGCACATCGCGTGAACACCACCACCGACGGGGACACCTCGTCCACCGCCACTTTGATCATCAGATAGGGGATGCCCCAGATCACTCCCATCAGGGAGAACAGAAACCAGCCGCGTGCAGTCATACCGGCAGTCTCGGTCGCCGTCCGGCGGGGCGTCTTGAACGCTGTTGCGCTCCGGCACGGTGACGTGACCGTCTGCCTTACGGCGACGGGAACACGCTCGCGCGGTACGCCGCCGGTGTCACCCCGAGCACCCGGCGGAACCAGCGTGTCAGATGCGCCTGGTCCGCGAAGCCCACGAGCCCGGCGACCTCGGCGGGGCGCAGTCCGGACTCCAGGAGCCGACGGGCCCGATGCACCCGGTGCTGGGCCAGCCAGGCGTACGGCGGTATCCCCATCGTCGTACGGAAGGCGCGCAGGAGCTGGTAGCGGGACAGGCCCAGGTCCGTGGCGAGGGAGGCGAGGGAGGGCGGGGCCTGGAGTTCGTCGGCCAGGCGGTCCCGTACGGCGTCGGCTATGCGTGCGGCGCCCGGGATCTCGTCGCAGTCCGGGCGGGCCGTGGAGTGGCGCCGGGCCAGCGCGGCGAGCAGCCACGGGAAGCGGGACTCGGCCTCCAACGGGTCGGGGCAGGCGCTCAGTTCGGTGTGCGCGGCGCGCAGGGCGGCGGCGAGTTCGGGATCGTCGAGGAGGGGTTCACGGAAGTGCGGGAGGCCGCCGACGGCACCCTCGGAGAGCAGGGACGGCTCCGCGTACAGGGCCCGGTAGGCGTAGCCGTCGCAGGCCGCGGGGCCGCCGGTGTGCATCTCGCCGGGGGCCAGTACGACGATGGACCCCGGGCCGGTCCGGATGTGGCCGCCCCGGTAGTCGATGATCTCCGAACCGCCGACACAGACGCCGATGGTGAACTCGTCGTGGGCGTGCGGGGCGTAGCGGTGCTGGTCGAACCGGGCGGTCAGCAGATCCAGGGGCCGGCCGTCCCGACCGAGGATGGCCCGGGTCCAACGGGCCTCTTCTTTCACGGACGCCTTCGCGGACGCCTTCGCGGATTCGTTCGCGGATTCGTTCGCGGATTCGTTCGCGGATTCGTTCGCGGATTCGTTCACGGACGCGGTCCCGGAGCTCTTCACGGACGCGGTCGCCCCGCGCGATGCGGACACCGTCGGCCCACGCCGTACGGGACCGGTCGTCTCTCCCCGTACGGTCCCGGTCGTCTCTCCTCGTCCGGCCATGGCCGCCTCTCCCCCTTGCCGCCGCGTTCGCGCGGGCGCCGCTACGAGGGCAACACGCGCGTCCCCGGTTTCCATGCCGACGGTTCGCTACCGGGATCAGGCGGGTGCGAACTGCACCTTCGCCGTTCCGGGGTCCGCCTGGGTGAGCCGGACCCGCAGGCGTTCGCCCAGGGGCAGGTCCGTCGTGCCGCCCGCGATCCGGGCGAAGACCGCCGGGGACTCCAACTGCACGGTGCCGACCGTGGGCTCGTGCTCCTGTACGTCCACCACGCAGGCCTCGAAGAGGTCGCCGACCCGGTCCTTGAGCAGGGCGGCCTCGACGATGTCGACGCACTCGCGCTCGACGGTGCCCGCGCGCCGACTGCCGTCCGCCATCTCCTTGGGCAGGGCGTCGAGGGCCGCGAGGACCCACTCGGGAGACGGCTCACCGGCGGCGGCCGCGAGGCAGATCTCCGACACATAGCGGTCGACGAGCCGGCGCAGCGGGGCCGTGCAGTGGGCGTAGGGCGCGGCGACGGCGGCGTGCGCGGTGACCTCGGGGAGCACCCCGTCCCGGAAGACGGTGTATCCGGCGCCGCGCAGCAGTGTCGTGCACTCCTGGAGGAAGGCCGCGTGGTGCGGCCAGTGCGGGTCGAGGGAGCGGACGAGCTGCGCGTACGAGACGTGGTGCGGCCAGGCGATGCGCAGGGCCTTCGCGGTACGGCGCAGCCGTCCGACCGCCCCGTCCGGCGCGGAGGGCAGAGTCCGCAGCACTCCCGTGCCGTGCGCGAGCATCAGGTCGGCCGCCGCCATCCCGGTGAGCAGGGAGATCTGCGCGTTCCAGCCGTCGGCGGGCAGCGGGGCCCGGTAGGCGAGTTCGTACGTCCCGTCCCTCTCGACGATCTCCTGCTCGGGCACGTTGAGCGAGATGCCGCCGCGCTCGACCTCCAGGGCCTCGCGCAGGGTACCGATGTCCTTGAGCAGGGCGAGCGGTTCCTCCGCCGTCCCCTCGTCGATCTGCCGCTGCACCCGCGCGTAGTCCAGCTTGGCGCGGCTGCGGACCAGGGCACGGCGGACGCCGGTCGTCTCCGTACGGCCGTCGGCGTCGAGGTCGATCGTCCACAGGACGGCCGGGCAGGTCTGGTCGGGGAGGAGGCTCGCGGTGCCCTCCGAGAGCTGGGGCGGGTGGACGGGGATCTTCCCGTCCGGGAAGTAGAGGGTCTCCACGCGGCGGTGCGCCTCGGCGTCCAGGGCTCCGCCGGGCGCCACGAAGGCGGCGACGTCGGCGATGGCGTACCGGACGCGGTAGCCGCCCCGCTCGCGGCGTGACAGGTGCATCGCCTGGTCGAGGTCGTTGGACGTCGGCGGGTCGACGGTGAAGAGGGGGATGTCCGTCGCGTCGTACGTGGGCATACGGGGCGGCCGCCCGGCCTCCGCGAGGACCTCGGCCGGGAAGCTCCCGGGCACGCCGAGCTCGGTACGCAACGCGCCGAGGGCGGCTCGCAGCGGGGCCTCCGGGGCACCGGTGACGCGGACGTGACGGCGAGGCATGGGTCGAGCGTAGGCCGGGGCCGACCGTTGAGCACGCCGAGGCGAGCAGCGGAACGGGCGGAGAAAGCGGCTCGGTCGTACCCCGTAGGCTGGCGCCGGCCATATCCACCGTGAGGAGAACCAACCGTGCTCGTGCTGCTGCCGCCCTCCGAAGGCAAGGCGCCCTCCGGCCGGGGAACCGCGCTCAAGCCGGAGTCGCTGTCCCTGCCGGGTCTCACGGAGGCGCGCCAGGCGGTCCTCGACGAGCTGGTCGAGCTGTGCGTGGCCGACGAGGAGAAGGCCCGCGAGGTCCTCGGACTGAGCGAGGGCCTGCGCGGCGAGATCGCGAAGAACACGGAACTGCGGACCGCGGGTGCTCGCCCGGCCGGGGAGATCTACACGGGGGTCCTGTACGACGCCCTGGACCTGGCCTCGCTGGACACCCCCGCCAAGCGGCGCGCGGGCCGTTCGCTGCTTGTCTTCTCGGGGCTGTGGGGCGCGGTGCGGGTGACCGACCGGATCCCCTCGTACCGCTGCTCGATGGGCGTGAAGCTGCCCGGTCTCGGAGCGCTGGGCGCGCACTGGCGTACGCCGATGGCCGCCGCGCTCCCCGAGGCCGCGGGCGACGGGCTCGTACTGGACCTGCGGTCCTCCGCGTACACGGCCGCGTGGCGGCCCAAGGGCGAGGTCGCGGGACGGACGGCGACCGTACGGGTGCTGCACGCGCAGCTGGTGAACGGGGTGGAGAAGCGTTCCGTCGTCAGCCACTTCAACAAGGCGACCAAGGGCAAGATCGTCCGCAGCCTGCTCACCGCGAACGCGGCGCCGAAGAACCCGGCCGAGCTGGTGGAGGCGCTGCGGGACCTCGGGTACACGGTGGAGGCGGAAGCCCCCGGCACGGCGGGCAGGCCGTGGGCGCTCGACGTGGTGGTGAAGGAGATCCACTGAGCCACCCACGGCGTTGCAACATCCGCAACGACCTTTGCGCGCACTGCACACCCCGGGCAGGATGTGGGCATGACTTCGTCATCGCCCCCGTCTCCGCATGCCTCCGTGCTGGATCTCGCGCCCGTCGTCCCCGTCGTCGTGGTCGCGGACGCCGCTGACGCCGTGCCGCTGGCGCGGGCGCTGGTCGCCGGCGGACTGCCGGCGATCGAGGTGACGCTGCGTACCCCGGCAGCGCTCGACGCGATCCGGGCCATCGCGGCCGAGGTGCCGGACGCGGTGGTGGGCGCGGGCACGGTCCTGACGCCGGAACACGTGGCCGAGTCGGTGGCGGCGGGCGCCCGCTTCCTGGTCAGTCCCGGCTGGACGGACGTACTGCTCGACGCGATGAAGGCGTCCGGGGTGCCGTTCCTGCCGGGGGTGTCCACCACCTCGGAGGTGGTGGCGCTGCTGGAGCGGGGAGTGCGCGAGATGAAGTTCTTCCCGGCGCAGTCGGCGGGCGGCACGGCGTATCTGAAGTCACTGGCGGGGCCTCTCCCGCAGGCGCGGTTCTGCCCGACGGGGGGCATCGGCCCCGAATGCGCGCCGGACTACCTCGCACTCCCCAACGTGAGCTGCGTGGGCGGAAGTTGGATGCTTCCGGCCGACGCGATCGCCGCACGGGACTGGCGCCGGGTGGAGGACCTGGCACGGGAGGCGTCGGCTCTGCGCCGGTAGCCACGGCGCGCTCCGCGCTCAGTTCACACGGATGACCACCTTGCCGAAGGCCACACCGCTCTCGTAGTAGCGGAACGCCTCCCGCACCTCCTCGAAACCGAGGACGCGGTCCACGACCGGGCGCGTCCCATGCAGCTCCAGCGCCCTGTTCATGGACTCGAAGTGGGCGCGGCTGCCCACGAAGACCCGGCGGATCGTGGCCAGACTCGCCGCGTACGCCTCGTTGGAGATCTCGATACCGTGCCTGCGCGGGTTGCCGGTGATCAGCAGCACGATCTGGCCGTAGAGCGCGGCGGCGCGCATCGACTGCTCGATGGTGTCGGGTCCATTGGTCTCGACGACGAGGTCGGCGCCGCGACCGCCGGTCAACTCCCTGACGGCGAGCCCCCATTCGGGGTTCTCGGCGTAGTTGACGACGTGGTCCGCGCCAAGGGCCTTGAGGCGGTCCGCCCTGGCCTCGCTCGAGGTCGTCGCGATGACCTCGGCGCCCAGCATCTTGGCGAACTGCACGACGAAGAGGGACAGCGCGCCGGTGCCCAGGGTGAGCACGGTCCGGCCGGGGGTGAGCGGCTCGCCGCCCGTCAGGGACTGCCAGGCGGTCACCCCGACGCAGGGCAGGCAGGCCGCCTCCTCCCAGGTCAGATGGTCGGGAACGCGCACCGCGGCCTCCTGGCTCAGGCAGGCGTACTCGGTCAGCATGCCGTCGAGGGTGGCGCCTGGCTGGTCGAACCGGTCGGGGGTGATCCGGCCGTCCAGCCAGTTCGGGAAGTACGTGCTCGCCACCCGGTCACCCACCGCGAACCGGGTCACCTCCGTCCCCACCGCGACGACCTCCCCCGCTCCGTCGCTCAGCGGGATCACGTCCGGCACGGCCTTCAGCGGATAGGTCCCCTTCAGAATCAGCAGGTCACGCTTGTTGAGGGAGACGGCACGGACACGAACGAGGATCTGGCGGGGCCCCGGTTCGGGCCGGGCCGACTCGCGCGGCACGATCCCGTCGACGGTGCCGAGCGTTTCGAGGTGATAGGCGCGCATGTCCGCTCCCTGAGTGGGCTCCCGAGTGGATGCGTCCATGCTGTTCGGAACGGGTGCCCCGCTCAATTCCCGGCAAGGTATGACGAGTGCTCCCGTGCCGGTGTCGTACCCGTGACGTACAACTGATCGCATGACGACCGGCATCTCCACCGAACCCCCTCCCTTCGCCCGGGAGCTGCTGCGCTGGCGGCACGCGCGCCGGGTGAGCCAGTTGGAGCTCGCCTCCCGCGCGGGCACGACGCAGCGTTACGTCAGTTTCATCGAGCGCGGGCGTTCGGTGCCCGGCAGAGAGATCGTGATCAGGCTCGCCGAGTCGCTGGGGCTGACCCTGCGGGAGCGCAACGCGCTGCTCCTGGCGGCCGGTTACGCGCCCGCGTTCACCGAGTCGTCGCTCGACGCGGCCGCGCTGAAGCCCGTACGGGAGGCGCTGGACAGCATCCTCGAAGGGCATCTGCCGTATCCGGCGGTGGTGGCGGGGCCGCGCGGTGAACTCGTCGCGGCCAACGCGGCGTTCGACGTCCTGGCCGAAGGAGCCGCTCCGGAGCTGCTGGAGCCGCCGGTGAACGTACTGCGGCTGGCCCTGCATCCGCGCGGGATGGCGTCACGGGTGGTGAACCTGGACGCCTGGGGACAGCACATCGTGGAGAACCTGCGGGCCCGGTCCCTGCGCAGCCCCGATCCGCATCTCGACGCGCTGGTGGAGGAGTTGGCGGAGTACGTTCCGGCGAGCGAGCCCGGCGCGGACTATCTCGGGTTCGCCGTGCCGCTGCGACTGCGGTGCCCGGAGGGCGAGTTGAGACTGCTCACCACGCTGATGTCGTTCGCGACCGCGGTGGACGTCACGCTCGCCGAACTCCATCTGGAGGCGTTCCTCCCGGCGGACCGGGAGACCGCCGGGATCCTTCGCGACCGCGCCGACCGGCGCGTCTGACCAGCGTCCCGCTCAGCGCAGATGCGAGGTGTCGTTGAACAGCCGGACGCTCGCGTTGCCGTCCGCGTAGTAGGCCACCGCCGAGAGGGACGCCGCCGACAGTTCCATCCGGAACAGGGACTCCGGCGGTGCGCCGAGGGCCAGTCGTACGAGGGTCTTGATCGGGGTGACATGTGTGACGAGCAGGACCGTGCGGCCCGCGTAGGAGGCGATCAGCTTGTCGCGGGTGGCCGCCATGCGCTGCGCGGTCGCGGCGAAGCTCTCGCCGCCGCCGGTCGGTTCGGCCTCCGGCGAGGCGAGCCAGGCGTTCAGGTCGTCCGGGTGGCGTTCGCGCACCTCGCCGAAGGTCAGTCCCTCCCAGGCGCCGAAGTCCGTCTCGCGCAGGCCGTCCTCGATGGCGACGTCGAGGCCGAGCCGGGCGGCGACGGCTCCCGCGGTCTGCCGGGTCCGGGCCAGCGGGGAGGCCACGATCGCCTGGATGGTGCCGCGCGCCGCCAGCGCCGCGGCGACCCGCTCCGCCTGCTCCCGGCCCACGTCGGACAGCGACGGATCGCTGCCACCGCTGCCCGAGAACCGCTTCTGCGGGGTCAGTGGGGTCTCGCCGTGCCGCAGCAGGACGAAGGTGGCGGGTGCGCCCATGTCGGGGGCGGCACCCCAGCCGGTGGTCGGTGGGGTGGCCGGCTCGGCGGCGGCCACATTCTGCGCGGCCCGCACATCGTTCTCCGACTTCACAGCCCGCCCGCCGTCTGCCGTTCTCGCGGCTTCGCCGCCGGGTGACGGGGTGGGACCTACGGTCGTCGTCCGGCTGCCAGCCACCTGTGGCCGGTCGCGCCGTTCCTCGCGCCCCTCAGCGGGCGCCGCACCGCTCACCGACCTCGCGGCCTCGCCGCCGGATGACGGGGTGGGACCTGCGGTCGTCGTCCGGCTGCCAGCCACCTGTGGCCGGTCGCGCCGTTCCTCGCGCCCCTCAGCGGGCGCCACGTCGCTCACCGACCTCGCGGCCTCGCCGCCGGATGACGGGGTGGGACCTGCGGTCGTCGTCCGGCTGGGGGCCGTCTGCGGCTGGTCGCGCGGTTCCTCGCGGCCCTTCAAGGGGGCCAGCGCCGCTCGCGCCTTTGCCGCGCCCGCCCTCGCGTCCCCGGGCGGGCCCGTCGGCTCGGGCGCCGCGGACCGCGCCGACCGGGCGTCCAGTTCCGCCGTCGACGCCGACGGCGACCACGCCTCGCCGCGCTTGCCGGCGTCCATCGCCTCGTTGGCCAGCCGGTCCGCGTGCTTGTTCCGCTCGCGCGGCACCCACTCGTACGTGACCTGGGAGGGCGGGAGGATCCGGGCCGCCCGCGCCGCCAGGGGCTTCATGTCCGGGTGCTTGATCTTCCAGCGTCCGGACATCTGCTCGACGACGAGCTTGGAGTCCATCCGGACCCGGACCCGTGCGGTCGCGTCGAGGTCGCGGGCCGCCTCAAGACCGGCGACCAGGCCCCGGTACTCCGCGACGTTGTTGGTGGCGACGCCGATGTACTCGGCGCGCTCCGCCAGCGTCTCCCCCGTGGCCGCGTCGATGACCACGGAGCCGTAGCCCGCGGGCCCCGGGTTGCCCCGGGAACCCCCGTCCGCCTCGACGATGAACTCCCGCACGAGCCGAACTCCCTACAGACCGGACTCGGACGTACGTACGAGGATGCGGTGGCAGTTCTCGCAGCGCAGCACGGTGTCGGGGGAGGCCGCCTTCACATCGTTGACCTCGGTGATGTTGAGCTCCAGGCGGCAGCCCTCGCAGCGGCGCTGGTAGAGCCGGGCGGCGCCGACGCCACCCTGCTGGAGGCGCAGCTTGTCGTAGAGCTTGAGGAGATCGGCGGGCACCGAGGCGGCGATGACCTCGCGCTCCTTGGTCAGCGTGGCCGCCTCGCCGTCGAACTCCTCGAAGGCGGCGTCACGGCGCCCGGTCGCGTCGTCGATCTTCGCCTGGACGGAGGCGTCGCGCTCGGT
Source organism: Streptomyces sp. NPDC026500 (assembly GCF_055567635.1). Classification (NCBI taxonomy): domain Bacteria; kingdom Bacillati; phylum Actinomycetota; class Actinomycetes; order Kitasatosporales; family Streptomycetaceae; genus Streptomyces; species Streptomyces sp. NPDC026500. Next base: position 161,183 of record NZ_JBVHQB010000005.1, read on the forward strand.
CAGCTCGGCGACCCGCTCCTGGGCGGACTCGCGGCGCTCCATGACCTCGAGGACGACGTCCTCCAGGTCGCCCTGGCGCTTGGCGAGGGAGACGATCTCGCGCTGGAGGTTCTCCAGGTCCTTGGGGGAGGTGACGGCACCCGAGTCGAGGCGCTGCTGGTCGCGGACGGCGCGCTGACGCACCTGGTCGACGTCCTGCTCGGCCTTGGTCTGCTCGCGGGCGCAGTCGCTCTCCTCGGTCTGCGCGGCGACGAGCAGGTCGCGCAGCTGGGTGAGGTCCTTGTTCAGCGACTCGATCTCGGCGTGCTCGGGCAGCGACCTCCGCTTGTGCGCGAGCTGCTGCAGGCGGGCGTCGAGGGTCTGGACGTCGAGAAGTCGGATCTGGTCGGCGGGCGCGGCGTTCAGTTGGGGGCTCCTGTTGTGTCGGTGTGTGAGGCCGCGTGGGCGGTCCAGGGGTCGGTGACCGTCCGGGAGACGTGGACGCGCAGTCCCCATCCCTTCCGGTCGGAGATCTCGTCGAGCTGGGCGGCTGCCAGCTCGCACCAGGGCCACTCGGTGGCCCAGTGCGCCGCGTCGAGCAGCGCGAGAGGACTGTGGGCGCGGGCCTCGGACACCGGGTGGTGCCGCAGGTCCGCGGTGAGGAAGGCGTCCACGCCTGCGGCGCGCACGTCGTCGAAGAGGCTGTCCCCGGAGCCGCCGCTGACCGCCACGGTCCGCACCAGCGCCTCGGGGTCGCCCGCGACGCGGATGCCCTGCGCGGTGGCGGGCAGCCGCTCGGCGGCCCGCGCGGCGAGCTCGCGCAGCGTCAGAGGGTGGTCCAGCTCACAGACGCGGCCGAGGCCACGGCGGCCCTCGGGGTCGGTGGCGTCCGGCACGAGGGGTCGTACGACCCGCAGGTCCAGCGCCCCGGCCAGGGCGTCGCTGACTCCCGGATCGGCGCGGTCGGCGTTGGTGTGAGCGACGTGCAGCGCGATGTCGTTCTTGATCAGCGTGTGCACGACACGGCCCTTGAAGGTGCCGGCCGCCACGGTCGTCGTACCGCGCAGATAGAGCGGGTGGTGGGTGACGAGCAGGTCGGCGTCCAGTTTCATCGCCTCGTCGACGATGTCCTGGACGGGGTCGACGGCGAACAGAACGCGCGTGACGTCCTGGTCGGGGTCGCCGCAGACGGTGCCGACCGCGTCCCACCCCTCGGCCCGCTCCGGGGGCCAGAGGGCGTCGAGCGCGGCGATGACTTCAGACAGACGGGGCACGGGGAAAGGCTACCTGTCTTATGTCCCTGTCCGACCGGTCGCGGGCCACGGGGCCGGCGCTCGGGCGGCGGGCGGAACGCGGCTCCCGTCGCCCCGACCCCGTCTCCCCACCATCGTTCAGCACATCCGCCCCGTTCCCTCAGGCGAATCCCGACATGGCCACCCTTATGTGTGAAGCACCAGCCCGTCGCTCCCCCGCCTGTGCGTACGAAAACTACCTTCGTCGCCGGAGGTGACCGAACAATGACGGCCGGTGCGACAAAACCCGTGGTGCAGAGCGAACGCGAGAACGGTGCGGAGTACGGCGACGACGCGGGTCGGTGGGCCGCCCGTCCCGTCTGTGTGATCACCGCCGACGGCACCTACGGCGCACGGCTCGCCCGCGACGGCGAGTCCTGGTACCCGGAGCGCTGGACGCTGGACGGCCCCGAGCCGTACGCCGTACCGCTGCCCGGCCCGCAGCCGGAGGAGCCCGGCACCGAGGTGCTGCCGCTGACCGACGGCAGGGTGCTGATCCATCGCGCGGACGACGGACGCCACGCCTTCTCCCTCCTCTACCCGACCGGGCCGGGCACCGGCGAGCTCCCCCTGGGCGCGGTGGAGTGCCCCGACGTCGGCACCGTGCTGCGGCTGCTGCCGCCCGCGCCGGACGGGGAACGCGCGTATGCCCTCGCGGTGGGCCGGGGGTCGACGGCGGTGTGGCTGGTGGCGGGCGGCGCGTTCGGCCCCGAGCATCTGGCCGAGGTGCCGGGCCACTGCTCGGGAGGCGTGTGGCTGGACCACACGGGACGCCTGCTCGCGCTGGACCGCTTCCAGAACGGCCGCACCAAGACGGTGGTCGTCGACCTGGAGCGCGGCGGAGAGGTGTCGCCGCTTCTCCAGATCGCCGACCACAGCAACGACCGGCTGCTCCTCGCGGACGCGGACACCGGACTTCTGCTCATCCGTTCCGACGCGCCGTCCCCCGGCCGGGACCGGCTCGGCTGGGGCGTGCTCGGCAGCGCCCTGCCCGTCCGCTTCCCGGACTGCCTGACCGCGACGGGCTGTTCGATCACCCCGTTCGCGATCCAGCCGGGCCAGGTGCTGATGCCGGAGTCCTGCGGCGTCGCCCTGCGCATCGACGGACCGGGCGGCACCTGGGTGGGCCTGTGGCGCCCGTCCGAGCGGCGGATCCACCATCGCCCGGCGCCCGAGGGCTGGTTGCCCGGCACCGGACTGTGGACCGCGGAGGGGGTGCTCCGACTGCCGTACGCCACGGGGGCCGTCCCGTGCGGCGTCGCACGGCTGGGGGCACCCGCGGGGGCCGGGGAGCCGGACACGGGGGATCCGGCTCCCCGGGAACGCCCCTCTCCGCGTCCAGTCCCCCTCCAGCAGGCGCCCCTGGAGAGCCGGCCGGCCGGTTCGCCGTACCCGGCCCCGGGAAGCGGCCCGGCGAGACCGCTCCCGGTCCGCCTGGCCCTGAGAACGGACACCGCTCGCTCCCCGAGAGACGAAGCGATCCACGACGTCGACGGCGCCGGGGCATCGCCCGCCGGTACGGGCCCCGCGCCGGAGACGCCTTCGCCGGTGACGAGCCTCACCTCCAGGACCACGCCCGCCGAAGCGCGGCGGGCCGATGCGAACCCTGGCGACGGGACAGCCGGGACGCTCCCGCCCGTCGTACGGTTCACCACCGGGAAGGCCGAACCGCTCAAGCCCGTCGCGCGACCCACCGAGACCGCTGAAACGGTCCCATCCCAGCCGAGCCGCTGGACCAGGGTGTCCGAAACACCCATGACCGAGCCGAAGCTCCGGACCAAGGTCACCGATACATCCACGACCGAGCCCAACCTCTGGACCAAGGTCGCCGAAACACCCCCACCCGGCATGCGCCTCAGGTCCAGGGCCGACGGAACACTCCCGGGTGGCATGACCCTCAGCATCGAAACGACCGAACCACTCCCGCCGGTCACGAGAATCGGTGGCGGTACGGGTGTCACGGCTGATGCCGGTGCTGGTGCCGGTTCAGGCGCTGGTGCTGGTCCTGGTGCCGGTTCAGGCACCCGAGCCGGTTCAGGCGCCGGTGCTGATGCTGGTGACAGTGCTGGTGCTGTCGCTGGTGCCGGTCCTGTCGCTGGTGCCGGTACCGATGCCGGTTGGGGCAGGATCGCGCCCGCCGGTCCGCTCCCGGGCCTCACAGGCCACGGCGTCCGGACCGCCGAACCACTCCCGGCCGTCGCGAGCCCCGGCCACGGGACCGGCCAACGACTCCCGGCCGCCGCAGGCCCCGGCGCCGCGCCCGCCGAGCCGCTCCCGCCCGCCGAGCACTTCTGGACCAGGGCCGCCGAACCACCCACGACCGAGCCGAACCTCTGGACCAAGGTCGCCGAAACTCCGCCACCCGGCATGAGTCTCGGCACCAGGGCGGGCGGAACACTCCCGGCCGGCACGGGCCTCGGGGCCGGGGCCAGGAACGGGAACGCGCCGTCGGTCTTCGGGGAGTTCAGGGGCCAGGTGGCCCTGAGGACCGCGGTGAGCCGTCCGGGGTTCGAGGCCGAACCGGCCTCGGCGCTCGCCGCCGTGTCGCAGCCGCCCGCGGAGTACCAGGCGGACGCCGGACCACGGACCGCACCCCCCGCCCGCCGGGCTCTCCACGCGGGTCCGCCCAACGCGGGTGCGACCAACGCCGGTCCGACCAACGCCGGCACAGGTCCGCTCCGGCCGGCCGGGCCGGTGTCCGGGGACGAGACCGCCCCGCCCGCCGAGGGTACGGATGCGGCAGCCCGCACGGACGGGGAGGAAAAGGGCGGCGCGGGCGAAGAAACGTCACCCTCCGACTCCCGCACGATGACCGCACGTTAGAATCCCCCGGCTGTAAAGAAGGATCTTGCATACGGGGTGAACACTTCAATGAACGACTTCAGCACCATGGAAGCACCGGGCACCGACGTCCACGAGACGTCGGCGACCCGGTCCGAAGGCCACGGCAGACACCGCGGCCCGGTCTCCGGCCACGACGACGAGGCGACCCCTCAGGGCCGCCACCGCAAGCCGTCCGGCCAGTCGGCCACGAAGGCCTGACGGACCGCAGGACAGGTCGGGCAGGACAGCGCCCGGCAGGAACGACACGAACAACAGGCACGACAGCCCGAGGACGGGACGGCCGACGGCCCGACGGACCCCACGGCACGCCGAAACCGGCATACGGCCCCGCTCGCACCGACGAGCGGGGCCGTATCCGTGTGGAGACTCCCCACGGCACCACCCGCCGCAGCTCGCGCACCCTCCCCTGTCCACCGACGGCCGGCTGCTCAGCGGGGCGAGCCCGCCCGGTCCCGCTTGAGACCCAGCACCTCCGCCGCCGCGAACGTCTCGCCGCTCGGCCGGTCCGCGTAGTACGGCGTGAGCAGCGCGTCCAGTTCGTCGTGGCTGAATGTGTCCTGCTTGCTGTCGAACTTCGCTGCCACCCGGGGCCGTTCGACGACCGCGACCATGCCACCGTGCACGACGAGGAGCTGGCCGTTGACGTGCGCGGCGGCGGGTGAGGCCAAGTAGCCGACGAGTGGGGCGACATGCTCGGGGGCGAGCGGGTCGAGGCCGTCGTCGGGCTGTCCGAATCCGGCGAAGACGTCCTCCGTCATCCGGGTCCGGGCGCGCGGGCAGATGACGTTCGCCGTGACGCCGTACTTGGCGAGCGCCAGCGCCGTCGAGGTGGTCAGACCGACGATCCCGCCTTTCGCGGCCGCATAGTTGGGCTGTCCGGCGGAGCCGGCGAGGAACGCCTCCGAGGAGGTGTTCACGATGCGTCCGTAGACGGGCCCGTCGGTCGCCTTGGAGCGGGCCCGCCAGTGCACGGACGCGAAGTGGGTGGTGTTGAAGTGACCTTTGAGATGGACCCGGATCACGGAGTCCCACTCGTCCTCGGTCATCGAGAAGACCATCCGGTCGCGCAGGATGCCCGCGTTGTTGACGAGGATGTCCAGTTTCCCGAACTCGGTGACCGTCGACTCGACCAGTTCGCGGGCCTGTTCGTGGTCGGCGACGTCCCCGGTGTGGGCGACGGCCCGGCCGCCCGCCGTACGGATCTCGGCGGCGACCTCCTCGGCCGGGGTGGCCGAGGCCTCGCCCGAGCCGTCCCGTCCGGGCTGCCCGTAGTCGTTGACGACCACGGCCGCGCCCAGCCGGCCGAGTTCCAGCGCCTCGGCCCGGCCGAGCCCGCGCCCCGCGCCGGTGACGATCGCGGTGAGCCCTTCAAGTGGCAGTGACATCAAGGTCCTTAGCGGTTGTCGTGGAGGTTCCTCAGCCGTTGCCGTGAAGGCTCCTCAGCCGTTGTCGTCGAGGTCCGCGGCGGCCGAGGAAGTCCTCGGCTGTCATGGAGGTCCTCGGCGCCCTGGGAGTCCTCGGCGGTCGTGGGGGCCCTCGGCGGCCGTGGCGGCCCTCGCCGGTCGTGACGGTCAGATCTCGATGCACGTCCGCAGGGCGGTGCCCGAACGCATCTGGTCGAGCGCCTCGTTGATCTCGGCCAGCTGCACCCGGTGGGTGATCAGGCCTTCGAGGTCGATACGGCCCGCCCGCCACAGGGCGATCGTGCGCTCGTACGACCGAAGGACGTCCCCGCCGCCGTACATGGAGGGCAGGATGCGCTTCTCGTCGAAGAACAGCTCGAACATGTTGAGCTGGAGGAAGTCGTCCATGGCGCCGGCTCCGACGACGACGAGTGTGCCGCCGCGGCGGGTGTGGTCGTAGGCGGTGCGTGCGGTGGCGGACTTGCCGACGACCTCGAAGACGTAGTCGAAGCCCTCGCCCGCGGTCACCGACTGCTTGGTGTCGGCGAGTTCGTCGGGCGAGACCGCCTTGGTGGCACCGAAGCCGAGCGCGGCCTCCCGGCGCGAGGCGACCGGGTCGACGGCGACGATCTCGGCGGCTCCCTTGAGCCGGGCGCCCTGGATCGCGGAGATGCCGACGCCTCCGCAGCCGATGACGGCGACGGATGAACCGGCTTCCACGTCAGCGGTGTTGAGGGCGGCGCCGAGTCCGGTGGTGACGCCGCAGCCGATCAGGGCGGCGATGTCGAAGGGCACGTCGTCGGGGATGGGGACGGCGCAGCCCGCGGCGACGACCACCTCCTCGGCGAAGGTGCCGGTGCCCGCGAAGCCGAAGACGTCACCGCCGGGGCGCTTGAAGTTGGGGGTGCCCGCGTTCATGAATCCGGCCAGGCACAGTTCGGTCTGGCCACGCTTGCAGGCGGGACAGACGCCGCAGGCCGGGAGCCAGCAGATGACGACCCGGTCGCCGGGCTTCACGTGGGTGACGCCTTCCCCGACTTCGGTGATCTCTCCGGCGCCCTCGTGTCCGGGCACGAACGGCGCGGGCTGCGGCAGGACGCCGTTCATCGCGGACAGGTCCGAATGGCACAGCCCCGTGGCCCGCACCCTGATGCGCACCTTGCCGGGTCCGAAGCCCACCGCCTCGACGTCGTCGAGGACTTCGAGTTTGTCCTGGCCTATCTCGTGCTGTACGGCTGCGCGCATGGTGCGGCTCCCCTCAGGACGGTTCGTACGACAGTCAGGTGTGATCGACGACGGTGTCGGCGAGGACCGACGCGTCGTCCCGCTCCACCGCGCTCACCGCCACCCGGACGCCGCCGTCGCTCCGCCACATCCGGATGCGCAGGGTCTCGCCGGGGAAGACGACTCCGGCGAAGCGGGTGGTGTACGAGCGGACGCGGGTCACATCGCCGCCGAGCAGGGTGTCGACGACGGCCTTGAGCGTCATGCCGTACGTGCACAGCCCGTGCAGGATCGGCCGGTCGAATCCGGCGAGCTTGGCGAACTCGGGGTCGGCGTGCAGCGGATTCCAGTCTCCGGAGAGCCGGTAGAGCAGGGCCTGGTCCTCGCGGATCGGGCGTTCGACGGTTCTGTCCGGTGGGCCCGTCGGCGCTTCGAGGCGGGTGCTGGGGCCGCGATCGCCGCCCCAGCCGCCTTCGCCCCGTACGAAGATCTCGGCGTCGTTCGTCCACAACGGGCCCTCGGCGTCGGCCACTTCGGTGCGCATGACGAGGATGGCGGCCTTGCCCTTGTCGTAGACGGCGGCGATGCGCCCGGTGGCCGTCGCCGTGCCCTCGGCGGGGATCGGGCGGTGCAGCCTGACGGTCTGGCCGCCGTGCAGGACGCGGGCGAGGTCGACGTCGACGCCGGGCATGGAGAGGCCGCTGATCACGCCCGGTGAGCCGGCTCCCGCGACGGTGGCGAAGCTCGGCAGGACGTGCAGCCTGGATTCGAGGGTGTAGCGCAGTTCGTCCGGGTCGGTCGCGGGAACGCCCGCGCCCAGGCCCAGGTGGTAGAGCTGGACGTCCTTGGCGGTCCAGGCGATCTCTCCGGTCCGCGGTTCCGCTGCGACGGCCTTGGCGGCGTCAATGGGCATGGGGCTCCTGACTCGACTGCGCGAAAGACCTCGGTGCGGCCGTCCGCACCGTCGGCCGCACCGAGGTCGACACTGGGCCGTGGAACCCGCTCGTTCTAGAACGCGTTCCAGTCCGGCGAACCCTTGTATAGCCCAGCGCCCATTACTTGTGAAGACTACTGACGCCATGTCAGATCAAGCCGGCGCGGCGGCCCGCCACGTGAACGCGCCGCGGCGGGCGGCCGTGACATTTGTCCCGGCCGATCGCCGACAAGTGCATCTGCCGGGGCAGCGCCCCGGACCCCTAGCGTCGTTCCCATGACACGGACGACGGGGACGGCCGCGGGGAGCACCGCGGGGACGAGGGCGGGAACGTCGGAGGGGCCGGGGACGACGGGGGCACCACCGGCCGTGTCCTTCAGGGGCGCGGCCAAGACCTTCGGCGAGGTGCGTGCCGTGGCCGGTCTCGACCTCGACGTGGCGTGCGGCGAGACGGTGGCGCTGCTGGGCCGCAACGGCGCGGGCAAGTCGACGGCGATCTCGCTGCTGCTCGGTCTGGACGAGCCGGACGAGGGCTCGGTCGCGCTCTTCGGCGGCCGTCCGGAGAAGTCGGTGCGCGCCGGACGGGTCGGCGCGATGCTCCAGGACACCCGGCCGGTGCCGCGGGTCACCGTCCAGGAACTCGTCTCCTTCGTGGCGGGACGCTATCCCGCGCCGCTGCCGGTGGCCGAGGCCCTGCGGCTCGCGGGCATCCCGGAACTGGCCGGGCGGCGCGTCGACCGGCTGTCCGGCGGGCAGGCGCAGCGGGTGCGGTTCGCGGTGGCGCTCGCCGGGAATCCCGCGCTGATCGTCCTGGACGAGCCGACCGCCGCCCTCGACGTGGAGGCACGGCACGCGTTCTGGGAGTCGATGCGGGCCTACGCCCGGCGCGGCCACACCGTGCTCTTCTCCACGCACTATCTGGAGGAGGCAGACGCGCACGCCGACCGGATCGTCGTCATCGACCGGGGGCGGATCGTCGCGAACGGGACCGGCGAGGAGCTCAAGCGGTCGGCGGGCGGCAATCTGGTCTCCGTCGACCTGGCGGGGCACGCCGCGGAGGGCCTTGCGCTGCTGCCCGGTGTGGTGGCCGTGGAGGTGCGCGGGGAGCGGGCCCGGCTGCGTACGGACGACTCGGACGCGACGGTGATCGCGCTGGCCGAACGGGGCGCGATACGCGGCCTGGAGGTCGTCCCCGCGTCCCTGGACGACGCGTTCATGGCACTCACCTCACACGGTCGGGAGAAGGTGTGATGTTCGACTATCTGCGGCTCGAAGTGCGCCGGACGCTGCGTGACACCGGGTTCGTGATCGGCGGTGTCGCGATGCCGGTGATGATGTATCTGCTGTTCACCAACCTCGGCGGTGGCGACGACGACGGCACGTGGAAGACGGCCTCGATGGTCGGCATGGCCGCGTACGGCGCGGTCGGCTCGGCGCTGAACACCGGTGGCGGGGTCGCCGAGGACAAGGTGACCGGCTGGCTGCGGCAGCTGCGGGTGACCCCGATGACACCGCGCGAGGTGGTGCTCGGGCGGGCGCTGACCGGTTCGGTGACGGTGCTGCCCGCGATCGTCACGGTGCTGGCGGCCGGCGGCCTGGTCAACGACGTACGGCTGGACGCCTGGCAGTGGGCCGCGACGGCCGTGCTGCTGTGGCTCGGCTCGGTCCCCTTCACCCTGCTGGGCCTCGGCAACGGCTACCGGATGACCGCGCAGACCGCGGGTGTCGCGAACATGGTGTGCAATCTGGGGCTCGCGGTGGTCGGGGGCCTGTGGTTCCCGCTCGCCCTCTTCCCCGGCTGGCTGCGCTCGATATCGGCGTACACGCCCACGAGCCGCTTCGCGCAGCTGGGCGTTTCGGTCACCGAGGGCCGGGCGCCGGACCTCGGAGCGGTGGCGGTGCTGATCGCCTGGCTGCTGGCGTTCGGTTCGTACGCTGTGGTCTCGTACCGTCGATCCGCCCGAACCGTCTGAACGGGGAGCTGGACATGCCCTTGATGAGAAGCATCAGCTGCCAGGTCAGCGGGTTGCGGGCCGAACGGGACCGCTGGAAGGCCGACATGGAGCGGTTCAAGGCCGAGCAGCGGGCCGCGCGCAGGAGCGGCGGCGAGATGCCGGAGAACCCGGGCCCGCCGCCGACGGGCTTCGCGCTGCTGCCGTGGCTGCTGCTGGGGATGGGCGCGTTCTCCAACCTCTTCCAGGGCACGACACCGCAGCCCTGGATCGGCGGCCTGGGCCTGTTCGTCTTCAACTCCCTGTACATCTACGTGACGTTCCGCGCGTTCGTGAGATCGAAGCGGGAGGCCCGCTCGACCCGGGTCGCGCTCGTCCTGATGGGCGTGGTCACCTGCGCGCTGGCCCTCGGGTACGGCGGAAGCTGGCTGTACTTCTTCCCGTTGCTCGGGCTGGCCACCGGGGCGGTGCTGCGCGGCCCCTGGCTCGGGAAGATCGGCCTCGGTCTGACGGCACTCGCCGCGGCAGTCTCGGCCGTCCGGGCGGGCTGGGACGCGGTGAACATCGCCTACGGCACCTTCCTGTCCACCATGGTGACCGCCGCGATCCTCTCCCTCTCCGAGGCGGTACGTGAACTGCGCGAAGCCCGCGAGGAATTGGCGCGCCGGGCCGTCGAGAAGGAACGGATGCGGTTCTCCCGCGACCTGCACGACCTGCTCGGGCACACGCTCTCCGTCATCGTGGTGAAGTCGGAGGCGGCCCGCCGGCTGGCCCCCCGCGATCTGGACGCGGCACTCGTGCAGGTCACGGACATCGAGTCGGTCGGCAGGCAGGCCCTGACGGAGATCCGCGAGGCGGTCACCGGCTATCGCGAGGGCAGCCTCGCCACGGAGCTGGACCGCGCCCGCTCGGCGCTGTCCGCGGCGCGGGTGGAGCCGGTCGTACGGCAGTCGGGGCCGCCTCTCGTCCCGCAGACCGAGGCGCTGCTCGGCTGGGTGCTCCGCGAGGCCGTCACCAACGTCGTCCGCCACAGTGCCGCGACGCGCTGCGAGATCACCGTCGACGGCACCCCGAACCTCGTCCGTCTGACCGTCTCGGACAACGGCACCGACGCCTCCCCCACCGATCCCGTGCCGGGCATGGGCGGCACCGGCCTCAAGGGCCTCACCGAACGCCTCTCCACAGCCGGCGGCTCCCTGAGCGCGGGACGGACTCCTCATGGCGGCTTCGAGGTGAGAGCCGAACTTCCGGTGGAGGCGGCCGACTTGACGGAGGCGTCGATCTGAGCGGCGGCACCGCGGAATCTACTGGCCGTCGTTTCCGAGCAGGGAGTCCGTGAGGCGTTCGGCGGTCGCCCGGTCGAGAGGCGCGTGGCCCAGCAGGAAGCGGCCGGCGCCTCCCCGGCCCTCCCCCTCGCCGGGCAGCGCGCCGTCGTCATGGCCGGCAGCTCCGGCATCGGCGAAGCCACGGCGGCCCTCTTCGCCGCGGACGGCGCCGAAGTGGTCGTCACCGGCCGCGACCGGGAGAAGCTGGACGCTGCGGCCGAGCGGATCGGCGGCAAGACGACCACGTACCGTCTCGACGGCACGGACCCGGCGCAGATCGACGCGTTCTTCGCGCAGTCGGGCCCGGTGGACCACCTGGTCCTCGCACTCAGCGGGGCCGCGGGTGCCGGCCCCTTCGCCGCACTGGACCTCGCCGAGCTGGAGACCGGGTTCGCCGCGAAGTTCTGGCCCTACGTACGGATCCTGCAGGCCGCCCTCCCTCACCTGCGCGCGGACGGCTCGGTGACGCTGGTGACCGCGGCCTCGGCGCGCGCCGCGTTCCCCGGGACGGCGGGGCTCGCCGCGATCAACGGCGCACTGGAGGCGATGGTCCCGCCGCTCGCCGTCGAACTGGCGCCGCTGCGGATCAACGCCGTCTCCCCCCGGGGTCGTCGACACGCCCTGGTGGGACGCCGTGCCCGCCGCGCAGCGTGAGGCCCTGTTCCAGGGGCTCGCCGAGACCACCCCGGTGGGCCGGGTCGGCCGCCCCGGCGACGTGGCCCGCGCTCTCCACCTGCTGGCCACCAACGGCTTCATGACCGGTGTCGTCCTCGACTGCACAGGCGGAGCCAACCTGCCCACGGGCCGCTGACCCCGCCCCGGCCGGGCGGCACCGGCCGACGGGTTCGACGGAACACCGCGCGGCGGCGGGCGGGGCCCTGCGGGCCGACCCGTCGCCGCGCGGCCGTTTCCCGTCAGCCTCCGAACTCCCCTGGGAAATGAGCCGACTTGGCGTCTTCCCCGATGACTACGGAGCCCAGGGAGCCGTGACCGCCCAACTCACGTCGTCCGTCCACGAGGTGGCGCTGTCGAAGGCGTTCGAGCCGCCGTCGCTCGCTATGTAGACGTTGTAGTTGTAGTGCCGGAGGTATCTCGTCGGGTAGTTGTACGACGAGAACGAGGTTCCCGTACCGCTCTTTCCGGTCCCGGCGCAGAACGTGGCGTCCTGTCTGAACTGCGCGGTGCCGACCATGGGTTGCCGGTAGAGCTGGTAGTTGGAGTGCCGCAGGAAGTCGCCCGGGTAGTTCCGTGACTCGAAGGAGTAGCAGGAGCTGCCGGCGAGGCCCCTGCGGACGATCCAGGTGGCGTCGCCCTTGTCGAGCGCCGAACTGCTCGACGTGATGGCCGAGACGACCGCCGCGTTGTTCTGGTGGCGGATGTAGTCGGTCGTGCAGCACGAGGTGGTCGCGCGCAGCGAGATCTCCGACCCGGCCGTCAGGGAGCCGGTGGTCCCGGTCGAGCCGCCGTAGCCGACGGAGACGATGTTCGACTGCACCAGGTTGTCGGCGGCGTCCGTCGGGATGCCCGAGGTCATGACGCCCTCGAAGAAGGACCCGATGGAGCCGTTGCTGTTGTCTCCGCCGGTACCGAGGACGATCGCGCCCTCCTGATGCATGGGCGAGTAACCACTGGTGGTGGGTTCACCCCCGGAATAGGTGGTGGTGAGACTGCCCGATTGGGCGTTGCCGTATTTCAGCGCGAAATGGTCCTGACCGTTGTTTTTCAGCAAAGCGGTCACGAACGGCATCGCCCCGGTGCCGGTGTTCGACGTGTTCTTGCTGTATCCGGAGTCCGACTGGAACAGCCCGTTCTCCAGGTCGGCCTGCACCCACGGGCCCTGGCCGTAGCAGGGCGAGAACCAGCACTCGGTGCCGAAGTTGATCGCGTCCATGTGGCCGTTGCCGGTGTCCTTGTTGTTGGTCTCGGCGTTGCCGTAGTCGAAGCAGCAGCTGCCGTTGACGTGGGTGCCGGAGGTCACCATGTACATCCCCTCGGCCGCCCCGTTGGTGGCCACGCCCGAGGTGGAGTTGTCCCGGTAGCCCATGCCGGCCGAGATCTCCAGACCGTAGACCTGGTGCCCGCCGACGGTCACCGGCAGCGCGTCCGCGGGCGCCCCGACATCGGCCGCGCCCGCCCCGCCCGCACCTTCGACGGTGAGGTCGTTGTGGCGCGAGGACTGGTCGTAGATCTTCGTGATGATGCAGGTGGTGCCGGTACAGAAGGAGTCCTGCGCCGCCGCGTTCGCGTACCCGCCGGCCGCCAGGAGACCGATGTTCGCGGTGGCGCTGTCGGAGGCCCGCTGCACCTGGTAGAGCGAGCCGTTGTACGACGAGTAGAGCGCCCTGACGAGGCTGTGCGCGGCGACGCAGGGCGTGCCCGCGGTGGCGTAGACGTCACAGGGGAGCGAACCTGCGGCGGTGGCCCGCGGCGAGCCCACGGCGAGCGCGACGACGGCCACCATCACCGACAGCACGGCCAGGGCCGCGTTTCTGAGACGCCGCAACGGCACTAAGGATGACAACACGGTGCACCTCTTCCGTTCCTGGTAGGACAGTGCGGGTGCCTGGTCGAGATACCGGACAACGTTCGATCGAAATACCGAACCAATTCCCGGTCGAAATGCCGAACGTTTCTGAAAATCGACCCGGCTCAGGAATTACAAAGGGGAGCGCTGAATTCCGAGGCGATTATTTGCCCGCAGCCGGGGGGCGTCAAGACTCGCGGACTCGAACGAGGGCGATTTTTCTATCGGCCCCGACACGGACCCCGCCCCAGCTCCGACGCGTGCACGGCGGTCGGCCGGGGACCTGTCCGCCTTACGCTTGCCCCGTGAACGAGATGCCCCAGGACCACCGGCCCGCCAAGTCCATCCGTGTCCTGCTCGCCGAGGACCAGGGAATGATGCGCGGGGCGCTCGCCCTGCTGCTCGGAATGGAGCCGGACATCGAGGTGGTCGCGCAGGTGTCCGCGGGGGACGAGATCGTGGACACGGCGCTGATCAGCCGGCCCGATGTGGCGTTGCTGGACATCGAGTTGCCGGGAATGAGCGGGCTGGACGCCGCCGCCGAACTGCGTCAGCAGGCGCCCGACTGCCGGGTGCTGATCCTCACCACCTTCGGCCGCCCCGGATATCTGCGGCGGGCCATGGAGGCGGGGGCCGCCGGGTTCCTGGTCAAGGACGGGCCCGTGGAGGAACTGGCCGAGGCGATCCGGCGGGTGCTGACCGGGGAGACCGTCATCGATCCGGCGCTCGCCGCCGCCGCGCTGAGCGCCGGGCCCAATCCGCTCACCGCCCGCGAGTGCGACGTACTGAAGGCCTCGGTGGACGGCGCCACCGTCGCCGACATCGCCGGCAAGCTGCACCTCTCCGAATCGACCGTCCGCAACTACCTCTCCTCCGCCATCGGCAAGACGGCCACCCGCAACCGCATGGAGGCGATGCGGGAGGCCCGCCAACAGGGTTGGCTGTAGGGCCTGTTCGTCCGGCACCACGCGGGGGATCACCCGGGTGGCCGCCGCCGGGTCCGGCGACGGCCACCCGCCAGGTCACTCCTCGTCCGCCGCCGCTACCTCGTCACCTTCGCCCACCCGGATTTGTAGTGCTTGCCCTCCGGCGCCAGGCACAGGAACCAGTTCGGCTGGGAGCCGTCCACCGGCCGGATCACCGCGTGGGACGCGAGGTCCGCCTCCGGGGCGGCCTTCCCGGCCTTCATCGTTGTGCCGTCGTCCCAGGAGCAGGTGACCTCCCGGGCGGTCGGGGCGACCTTGCCGATCACGAGCCGCTGAGACGTGTCCGACGAAGCGGCGTCGAACCTCAGCGGGGTCGAAGCGGACTCGAGGTCCGTGCCCGAGAACGAATCGCCCTTCTCGACCGCCCCGTCCAGCAGCGTCATCCCACCGGCGTCCCCCGCGTGGAGGCGGACGAAGACCCAGCCCCTGCCGACGAGGTCCGAGGCGACTTCCGTGCCCGTCGGCGTGAGGGCGTACTCGCTCATCTTGGACCGCTGGTACTGCGCCTCCATCTCGTTCTTCGGCGCCCCCCAGACGATGACCTCGACACTCCACTCCTTGCCGTGCTCGGTCCCGCCCGCCAGGTTGGTCGCCTGCGGCTCGTACACATGCCGCTTCTCGGGCGTCGACGGCGCGGTGACGGCCGGCACGGCCTTCCGGTCGTCGTTCTCCGTCCCCCCCGCCAGCGCCAGCGTCCCAGTGGAACCCGCGATGACCAGGGCCGCCGCTGCCGCCATCGCCCAGCGGCGCGCCCTGCGGCGTCGGCCGCCGCGCAGCACCGCCTGGTAGGGGGCTATGCCGATCTCGACCTCGTCCGCCGCCTCGGCCAGCAGGAAGGCGATGTCCGTGTCCGTCGCCATGTCGTGATTCGTCTCCCGGTTCGCGCTCATCACTTCCGCCCTCCGTGCGTCACTGTGTCGGCCAGGCCCGGTATGACACGGAGTTTCGCGATCCCCTTGGCCGCGTTGCTCTTCACCGCGCCCACCGAGCAGCCCATCGCCTCGGCCGCCTGGCTCTCGCTCAGGTCCTCCCAGTAGCGAAGGACCACCGCCTGGCGCTGGCGCGGGGGCAGTTGGGCGAGTGCGGTGATCAGGGCGCCGCGGTCGTCGGCGCGGGCGATCGGGTCACCGCTGTCGGGCAGCTCGCGTGCCAGGCCCGAGTCGTCCTTCGGCGCGAGGAACTCCTTGAGTTTTCTGCGGTGCTTGCGAGCGTGCGCGTTGATCATCACGCGCCGCACATACGCCTCCGGCTCGTCGGCCGCGCCGACCCTGCGCCATGCCACGTACACCTGCTCCAGAGTCGTCTGGACCAGGTCCTCCGCCGCGTGCTGCTCCCCCGTCAGGAGAAATGCCGTACGCATCAGCCGCGGCCAGCGGCCGACGACGAAACTCTGGAACTCCTCGTCCCGAGCCTGTTTCCGATCCCCCATGAGCACCTCCTAGATGTTTGAAGGAGTCCGCGAGCATCGGATTTCGTTGCCTCACCGCCGCGAGATCCTCCGCGGCAGCCATACGAGCATCAGGACCGCCCCGGCCAGCAGCAGTACCCCGCTGACCCGGAACGCCAGCGCGTACCCGGCGGTCAGGGCCTCCCCGGACGTGCTTCCCCCCGTACGGTTCGCCGCGATCGTGAACATGATCGCGAGTCCCAGCGAACCGCCCATCACCCGTGAGGTGTTGACCAGGCCCGACACCAGCCCCGCGTCCTCCGGCGCCGCGCCCGAGGTCGCGAGCGCGGCCAGCGGTGTCGCGGCCAGCCCCGCGCCGGCCATCATCAGGATGCCGGGGAGCATGATCGCCGTGAGGTACGAGCCGTCCGCCGTCATGGTCGACTGCCAGCCGAAGCCGACCGCGGCCAGGAGGGTGCCGAGGACCGCCACATTGCGCGCCCCGAGGACCGGCATGAGGCGCGGTGCCGACTTGGAGCCGATGACCACGGCGAGCGAGCTCGGCACGAGCGCGAGGCCCGCGCCCAGCGGCGAGTAGCCGAGCACGTTCTGCGCGTACAGCGTCATGAAGAACCACATGCAGAACATCGCGGAGCCGGAGAC
This sequence comes from Streptomyces sp. NPDC026500, assembly GCF_055567635.1. Lineage (NCBI taxonomy): Bacteria > Bacillati > Actinomycetota > Actinomycetes > Kitasatosporales > Streptomycetaceae > Streptomyces > Streptomyces sp. NPDC026500. The sequence goes on from NZ_JBVHQB010000005.1 coordinate 177,696, forward strand.
GAACATGGCCGCGTTCGCCGAGGAAACCGACCGCAGCCGCAGCAGTTTCAACGGCATCAGCGGCGCCGCGGTCCGCGCCTCGACGACCAGGAAGACCCCGATGAGAGCCGCTCCGGCACACAGCGGAACGAGCGTCGCCGCCGCCGTCCACCCCTCGGCCTCCGTCTGCACGATCCCGTACGCCAGGGTCGCGAGTCCCGCCGTCACCAGCAGCGCGCCCGGCAGGTCGAGCCGTCGCCCGTCCCCGGCCCGGCTCTCCACCAACCAGAGCGCCGCGCCGGCCAGCACCACCGCGCCGATGGGCACGTTGATGAGGAGAACCCAGCGCCACGACAGCCCGTCGACCAGCAGTCCGCCGACGAGTCCGCCCGCCGCGCCGCCACCGGCCCCGACGGCGGTCCAGGTCGCGATGGCCCGCGCGCGTGCGGCGCCCTCCGGGACGGCCGACGTCAGGATCGTCAGGGTCGAGGGCGCGAGCACCGCGGCCCCCAGTCCCTGCGCGGCCCGCGCGACCAGCAGTTGGGTGCCTTCCTGGGCGAGGCCGCCGCCGACCGAGGCGAGTGTGAAGAGCGCGAGACCCACCAGGAACATCCGTTTGCGCCCGTACAGGTCCCCGGCCCGCCCGCCGAGAAGCATGAATCCGGCGAAGGCGATCGAGTAGGCGTTCACCACCCATTGCAGCCCCGGGCCGCTCAGGCCCAGGTCGGTCCGCATGGAGGGCAGGGCCACGTTGACGACAGACACGTCCAGGACGACCAGGAACTGTCCGGCACAGGCGAGCGCGATCACCACCCAGGTCGGCGGCGCGGTACGGGCTGATATCCGGGTGTCTTCAGCGGCTCGGAGCATGGGTGTCATGCTCTCAACCGGCTTACGGTCCTTGCATCAGGATTTCGACGCAGGCGGGCGTGCGTCACGGGTCCTGGGACCACACGCGGGTCAGCGGGAACCAGGACCGTTTGCGCCGTCGGCGGCGGACCGCGCGGCTCGGCGCCAGGCCGGCTGAAGCCGGGTGGTCGGTGCCGTCCGGTGCGGTGCCGTCCGGTGCGACCTGGTCCGGTTCGGTGCCGTCCGGTTCGGGTGCCGTCCGGTTCGAGTGCCGTCCGATCCGGCGCTCCGCTCAGGTCCCCGCGCGGAGCATGGTGACCACCGCCGCGCCGCCCAGTCCGATGTTGTGGGCGAGCCCGACCCGTGCCCCCGGCACCTGCCGCTCCTCGGCCTCTCCCCTCAACTGCCATACGAGTTCGGCTACTTGGGCGATGCCGGTCGCGCCCAGCGGATGGCCCTTGGAAATCAGCCCGCCCGAGGGATTCACCACCCAGCGTCCCCCGTACGTCGTGGCCCCCGACTCGACGAGTTCGCCCGACTCCCCCTCCCCGCACATGCCGAGCGCCTCATAGGTCAGCAGTTCGTTGATCGAGAAGCAGTCGTGGAGTTCCACGACGTCCACGTCCTCGATGCCGAGTCCTGAGCGTTCGTACACCTGGCGCGCGGCCTCCCTCGACATCGGCTGTCCGACGACGTCGATGCAGGAGCCGGAGGCGAAGGACTCCTCGGTGTCGGTGGTCATCGACTGGGCGACGATCTCGACGGCCTTGTCCTCCAACGCGTGCCGCTCGACGAACCGTTCGGACACGACGACGGCCGCGGCCGCTCCGTCCGAGGTGGGCGAGCACTGGAGCTTGGTCAGCGGCCGGTGCACGGCCTTGGCGGCGAGGATCTCGTCGACGGAGTACACGTCCTGGAACTGGGCGTACGGGTTGTGCGCCGAGTGCCGGTGGTTCTTGGCGCCGACGGCGGCGAGCTGGGCCTCCGTGGTGCCGTACCGCTCCATGTGCTCGCGGGCCGCGTCGCCGAAGATCTGCGCGGTGGGCGGGGTCATCTCGAAGCCGTGCCGGGCGGCCATGATCCCGTAGTGGCGGGCGACGGGTGACGTCGAGAAGTCCCCGCCGTCGGCGCCCGATCCGAGCGCCCCCCGTTTCATCTTCTCGAAGCCCAGCGCGAGGACGCAGTCGGAGATCCCGCCCGCCACGAACTGCCGGGCCAGCATCAACGCGCTCGCCCCGGTGGCGCAGTTGTTGTTGACGTTGTAGACGGGGACGCCGGTCAGGCCGAGTTCGTACGCGGCGCGCTGGCCGGCGGTGGAGGCCTGGAAGCAGTGGCCGACGGGGACCTGTTCCACGTCCGTGTACGGGATCCCCGCGTCGCCGAGGGCGTTGGAGCCGGCCTCCCGGGCCATGTCCCAGTACTGCCACTCCCGGGTCTCGGGCTTCTCGAACCTGGTCATTCCGACACCGACGACGTACGTCTTCATGGCACTCCTAGTCTCGCGGCAGGCCGAGGATGCGCTCGGCGACGACGTTGAGCTGGACCTGGGTGGTGCCGCCCGCGATGGTCAGGCAGCGGGAGAGCAGGAATCCGTGCACGGCCCGCTCCCCCGGGCCTTCGCACAACGCGCCTTCGGGGCCGAGGAGTTCGAGTCCGAGTTCGGCCACCTTCTGCTGGTGCGCGGTCTGCACCAGTTTCCGGACGGAGGCGCCCGCGCCCGGTTCCACGCCGGAGACCTGGCGGAGGGTGGTGCGCAGCGTGATGCAGGCCAGGGCGTGCGCCTCGGCGAGCAGCGCCCCGAGCCGGGAGCCGTCCACGTCGGCCGGTATGAGCGCCTCGAGGCCGGTGTCGAAGGTCAACTGGTCGGCCATGTGGACGCGTTCGTTGCCGAGCGTGTTGCGGGCGACCCGCCAGCCGTCGTCGACCTCGCCGACGACCGCGTCCGCGGGCAGCAGCACGTCGTCGAAGTAGACCTCGTTGAAGAGGGAGTCCCCGGTGATCTCCTTCAGGGGGCGGATGTCGATGCCGTCCGTGTTCTTCATGTCGACGACGAAGTAGGTGAGCCCCTTGTGCTTGGGCGCGGCCGGGTTCGTCCGGGCGAGGAGGATTCCGTGGTCGGCCCACTGTGCCGCGCTCGTCCACACCTTCTGCCCGTTGATCCGCCACCGCCCGTCGGCCGTGCGCTCGGCGCGGGTCCGCAGCGAGGCGAGGTCGGATCCGGCGCCCGGTTCGGAGAAGAGCTGGCACCACAGGAGGTCGCCGCGCAGGGTGGGCAGCAGATAGCGCTCCTGCTGCGGCCCGGTCCCGTACGCGATGAGGGACGGTACGACCCAGGTCGCGATCCCCAGATCGCTGATCCGCACCCCGGCCGCCGCCAACTCCTGCTGTACGGCGAGTTGCTGGACGGGTCCGGCGCCGAGTCCGTACGGCGGGGGCAGATGCGGGGCGGCGTACCCGGTGGGGGCCAGCGACCGGCGGGCGGCCGCCGGACCGAGCCCGCGCGCCCGGTCGATCACCTGACGGGCCTCGGCCCGGTACCCGGACGCCTCGGGCGGCAGCTCCAGGCGCAGCTCCCGCCGTACGCCGTCGCGCGCGAGCCGCGCGGCCCTGCGCAGGTGTCCGCTCCCGGCCCCGAGCAACTGCCGTGCCACCAGGGCTCGTCGGAGATAGAGATGGGCGTCGTGCTCCCAGGTGAACCCGATGCCGCCGAGGATCTGGACGCAGTCCTTGGCGCAGGAGCAGGCGGCGTCGAGGGCGGCACCGGCCGCGAGCGAGGCCACCAACTCCCTTACGCCGGAAGGCTCCTGCCCGGCGCGCGCCGCGTCCCAGGTGAGCGCCCGCGCCTGTTCCAGCCGTACGAGCATGTCGGCGCACAGGTGCTTCACGCCCTGGAAGCGTCCGATGGGTCGGCCGAACTGCTCGCGGACCTTGGCGTGCCCGGCGGCCGTGTCCAGCGCCCATGCCGCGGTGCCGCAGGCGTCCGCGGCGAGGACGACGGCGGCGAGGTCCCGGACCAGTGACGGATCGACCGCGAGGACGCGGTCGGCGGGGACCCGCACCCCTGCCGCCCGGACCTCGGCGGTCGCCCGCGTCGGATCGGCGCTCTCGTGCGGCCGGACGACGAGATCGACGGCGTCCACGACCAGCCAGAGCGTGCCGCCGGACGCGCTGCCTCCGTCCGACACTCCGGCGGCGCCGGACCAGCCGCCCTCTCCCGGCGGCACGGCACCACCTGTCGGCGTCTCCGCGCCCGCACCCGCGCCTCCGCCGGGCGGCGTGTCCCCTCCCGCCGCCAGGTCCCCGCCGGACGCCGTGCCCCCCTCGCAGGCCGCCGCCAGCACGAGCACGTCCGCGTCGGCGCCGGACAGCACGGGCGGTGCCGTCCCGTCGAGCAGATAGCCGCCGTCCACCGCCAGGGCCGTCAGGGAGCCCGCGCCGAACGCGACGGCGCCGATCCGCTCCCCGCACGCCAGCGCCCGTACGAGATCACCGCGCTCCGACGCATGGACGAGATCACCCCGCCCCGCGGCCCCTACCGGATGGCCGCGCTCCGGCGCCCGTACCGGATGGTCGCGCCCCGATGCCCGTACCGAATCGTCCGTTTCGCGGCGAAGCTCCGCCGCCAGCACGGCCGACGCCAGGACGTTCGCGGCGAACGGTCCCGGCAGTGCGGCCCGCGCGGCCTCCTCCACGACGACGGCGAGGTCGACGAGGTCGCCGCCGCCACCGCCGTACGTCTCGGGCAGGTGCACGGCGAGGAGCCCCTGGGCGGCGAGCGCGTCCCAGAACGGCGGCCTGCCGCCTCCGGGGGTGTCCAGGAGCTTGCGGACCTCCTCGGGCGGCACGGCGCGGGCGATCCAGCCGCGTACGGCCTCGGCCAGCTCCCGCTGCTCCGGCGTGATCGCGATCCCCATGCGTGCCTCCCCAAAGGCCCAAGGTGCGTGGATCCGCGCCAGACTAGAACACGTTCCATTCTGACGATAGGTCAGATACCCATGGATCGGTCAAGAATTCGTTAGTACGCCGAAGCATCGGAATAGTTGCCCAGGCGCACCGGGTTCCCCCTGCACGTATCCCGCGCGGATCACCCGACCGACGTCCCCGCGTCCCCATGGATCGCCCGACCGCCCGTCCCCGCATCCGCACGGATCACCCCTCGCTCCTCTCCCGAGAGCTCCCTTCCTTACGGCCTGGAGGCCCCCCGCAATGACGCACACGACGACCGACCAGCCCGCGCGGAGGCCGAGCGGCGCCACCGTTCCGGTGCTCGCCTTCGCGGGCATCGTTGTCGCGGTGATGCAGACCCTGCTCGTCCCGGTCATCAAGGACCTGCCGACGCTGCTGGGCACCTCGCCCAGCAACGCCACCTGGGTGCTGACCTCGACCCTGCTCTCGGGTGCCGTGGCCACGCCGATCATGGGCCGCCTCGGCGACCTCTTCGGCAAGCGGCGCATGCTGCTCACCAGCCTGGCCGTGATGGTGGTCGGCGCCCTGATCAGCGCGCTGACCAGCGCCCTGGTGCCGATGATCGTGGGCCGTTCGCTCCAGGGCTTCGCGATGGGCGCGATCCCGCTGGGCATCGGCCTGATGCGCGACATGCTGCCCCGCGAGAAGCTCGGCTCCGCGATGGCCCTCATGAGTTCCTCGATCGGCGTCGGCGGCGGACTCGCGCTGCCCGCCGCGGCCCTCGTCGCACAGCACACGGACTGGCACGCCCTGTTCTACGGCGCCGCCGGCCTCGGCGTCCTCTCGATCGTCCTCACCCTCCTCGTCGTGCCGGAGTCCCCGATGCGCGCCGAGGGCACCTTCGACGTACTGGGCGCGATAGGCCTGTCCGTCGGGCTCGTGCTCTTCCTGCTGCCGATCACCAAGGGCAGCGACTGGGGCTGGACCGCGCCCACCACGCTCGGCCTGTTCGGCGCGTCGCTCGCCGTGCTCCTCCTGTGGGGCGTGATGGAGCTGCGCCTGAAGGCTCCGCTGGTCGACCTGCGCACCACGGCCCGCCCCGCGGTCCTCTTCACCAACCTCGCCTCGATCATGGTCGGCGTCTCCTTCTACGTCGTCTCGCTGGTCCTGCCCCAGCTGCTCCAGCTGCCGAAGTCCACCGGCTACGGCCTCGGCCAGTCGATGGTGACCGCGGGTCTGCTCGTGGCGCCGCTGGGCCTGACGATGATGGTCACCGCCCCCGTGTACGCCCGGCTGTCGGCGAAGTACGGCCCGAAGGTCACACTGATCATCGGCATGGTGATCATCGGCATCGGCTACGGCGCGGGCCTCGGCCTGATGAGCGCCGCCTGGCAGTCCCTGGTCATCGCGGTGGTCCTGGGCGCGGGCATCGGCCTCGCCTACTCCTCGCTGCCCGCCCTGATCGTCGGCTCGGTCCCGGCCTCGGAGACCGGCGCGGCCAACGGCCTGAACACCCTGATGCGTTCCATCGGCACGTCCGTGTCGAGCGCCGTCATCGGCATGGTGCTCGCCAACACGGCGAACCACGTCGGCGGTGTCGCGATCCCGACCATGCACGGCTTCCACGTGTCCTTCCTGATCGCGACGGGCGCGGTCGCGGTCGGCCTGCTCATGGCGCTGTTCCTGCCGGGCCGCCCGCCGGCCACCAAGCCCCACCTGCTCGCCAGCAGCGAGGAGGACGCCGCGATGGAGCGGGCGCACGAGGTGCTCGGCGGTTTCCAGGGCCGGGTCCTGAACGCCGAGGGCGGCCCTGTCCCCCGCGCCAAGGTCACCCTGATCGACCGGCGCGGCCGCCAGGCGGGCGCCACCCTCTCCGCCGAGGACGGCAGCTACGCGCTCGCCGTGCCGACCCAGGGCGCGTACGTGCTCGCCGCGCGGGCCACCGGTCACGGCCCGCTCGCCTCGTCGGCGACGCACACGGGCGACGACAGGCCGGTCGCCCTCGACCTGTCGCTGCCGGGCGAGAACGCCGAGGTCACCGCCTGACGCCCGGACCCGCCCCGAAGTGATCATTGACACCCCCGCCGCCCACGCGGCGGGGGTGTGATGCACGATGGGGCGGCCAGGTCCCGTACACCCGGTTCGTTCGCACCGGTCGTACGCGCCCGGTGTCCACGCCGGACGTCCGCGCGGCTCGCTCTTCCGCGCCGGACACACGCGCCGGACGCAGGCCCCCGATCTGAATACCCTTTTCTGCACCTGCGCCACGCACCCCGTTGATCGCAACGATGGAGGAGACCCCATGCCCGCGGCACCCAAGCCCGAGATCCTCGCCGCCTTCGAGGCAGCGAAGGGGTTCATGCCGCGGGGTGAGGGACTCGCGCTGTACGAGGCGGCCGTCGAGGCCGGGCGGCTCGGGCTGCCGCTCCTGGAGGTCGGCACCTACTGCGGCCGTTCCACGATCCTGCTCGCCGACGCGGCGCGCGAGGCCGGAGTGACGGCGATCACGGTCGACCACCACCGGGGCAGCGAGGAGCAGCAGCCGGGCTGGGAGTACCACGACCCGTCCACGGTCGACCCGGAGATCGGCCTGATGGACACGCTCCCCACCTTCCGCCGCACCCTCCACCGGGCGGGCCTGGAGGACCACGTGGTCGCGCTGGTCGGCCGTTCGCCGCAGATCGCCGCGTTCTGGCGCACGCCCCTCGGTCTCGTCTTCATCGACGGCGGCCACACCGACGAGCACGCGAGCGGCGACTACGAGGGCTGGGCGCCGCATGTCGCCGAGGGCGGCCTCCTCGTCATCCACGACGTGTTCCCGGACCCGGCCGACGAGTTCACCGGCCAGGCCCCCTACCGCGTATATCTCCGAGCCCTGGAATCGGGCGCGTTCACCGAGATCGCGGTGACCGACTCATTGCGCATCCTGCGGCGAACCGGCACAGGGATCTGAGCACCCGGGCTCCTCACTCCCGGATTCTCGGCCAATCGATGCCTCGGAACAGGCCAGTTGGCGCATTGGGATCATGAAACGTCTACCATTCCTGGACAACCGGCAGCCCGCCGCCGTTCGCCCCGCAGGCGACCGGCGGCTACGGGAGGGCTCGGCCGGCAATCAGGGAAGGAACCACACGTGAAGTTGACCAAGAGGCGGACTCGGTCCGCCTACGCCTTGCTCGGCGCGCTCGGACTGGTGCTGTTCACGGCGAACTCGGCAGCTGCCGTGCAGTCCTACGGGGCCTACGAGGGCGGGGGCTACGGGGTCTGGATGCAGGACCCGGGCTATGACGAACTCGACAGTCCCGCTCCGGGGGACGCCATCAAGGCCTGTGACATCAAGGCCGACGGCTGGGGCATCGAGGTGAAGCTCGACATCAACCGTGACGGCAGCTACGAACGCACCATCTCCACGCGTGGCCACGCGTCGCCCTACTGCTCGGGCTGGGACAGCGGCAACATCGCCGAGAACACTCCCATTCGCATGAAGGTCACCAAGGTCAACGGCGACACGAGGTACCACCCCGTCTACTGGGACGGACATTCCTGAGCACCGCACGGAACGACATCTCCTGAGCGGCGAGGAACGACAGCGCCCCGGAGGTCCGCAGGCCCGCACCCCACTCCGGGTGCGGGCCTGTCCGGTTCCCTCAGCGGTTCTCGGGGTCGGCTCCGGTCCTGGTGGGTGCGCATCTCACAGACCTGACGGCCGGAGGGGGCTCACCGGCCCCGGCCTGTCCGTTCTCAGCCGGGGCCGGAGGCGGCTCACCGGCCGCGGCCTGTCCGTTCTCAGCCTCACATGGACGCCCGCTAGGGTGGCTGACGTGTCGTACGTAGGCCCTGACTTCGATCCGCCCCAGCAGCCGCGCCGTTTCCGGCGCGGACCGCTCACCGTCGCGCTCGCCGCGCTCGTACCGGGCGCGCTGGCCGGCTGGCTGGTGTACCAGGCCGTGGGAGACGATTCGGGGGGCGGGTCCGACCGGGCCGCTCCCGGGTCGTCGTCCTCCGCGCCCGGCTCCGCCTCTCCCTCCGGCCGGGCGTCCGCCTCGACGACGGACGACGGCAGGCCGGGTACGTCGTCGGCCCCGGCACCCTCCTCCTCCGCGCCCGGCGCCTCCGGCTCCCTCAAGGGCAAGGTCATCGTCATCGACCCGGGGCACAACCCCGACAACTTCCAGCACACGTCCGAGATCAACCGCAAGGTGGACATCGGCACGAACTGGAAGGAGTGCGACACGACCGGCACGTCGACCAACGCGGGTTACACGGAAGCCCGGTTCACCCTCGACGTCGCGCACCGGATGCGGGCGATCCTCGAAAAGCAGGGCGCCACGGTGAAGTTGACCCAGGACGGCGACCGCTCCTTCGGCCCCTGTGTCGACGAGCGGGCCCGTATCGGCAACGCGGCGCACGCGGACGCGGTCGTGTCCATCCACGCCGACGGATCGGCGGCCGGCAACCGGGGCTTCCATGTGATCCTCCCGGCCTCGGTGCACGCCCACGCCGCCGACACCCGTCCGATCGTGGCCTCCTCCCGCGACCTGGGCGAGCGCATCGCGGGCCTGTTCGTCCGCGAGACGGGCAGCGCGCCCTCCAACTACGTCGGTGACGGCACCGGACTGGTGGTCCGGAAGGATCTCGGCGGTCTCAATCTGTCAACGGTTCCCAAGGTGTTCATCGAGTGCGGCAACATGCGCGATAGCAAGGACGCTGCGCTGCTCACCAGTGGCGCGTGGCGAGAGAAGGCGGCACGGGGGATCTCTGAAGGAATCGTTGGTTTCCTGCACGGGTAGTGATCTACGGTCCCAACCCGGCGGACACCCTGATCGTCCGGGCGATAGTGTCGTCCGTACGATAAAGGGCCACCCCCGCGCTTCACACCGAGTCCCGACGGCGACACCATGACGGCGACACGGCGAACAGCGATGCCTCATCGATGACGAGACGACTGACGAAGGACCTGAAGTGAATATCCGCTCCCTCACTCGAGGCGACGGCGTGGTGATCGGAGCAGCGGTGTTGCTGTTCATCGCGTCGTTCCTGCACACGTTCGACAGCGCCGGCAGCGACGCCCCCAACGCCTGGGACAACCTGGGCCTGGTGATGAGCATGTATGTGGGTGGCATCGCCGGTGCGGCTCTGATCGTTGTCTCCCGCGCCCTTCCGCAGCCGCGCAAGGTCATCGGACTCGACCTCGGCCAGCTCGGTGTCGCGCTCACGCTGTTTGCCGTCTGGACGTCGTTCTGGACGATCGTCGACCCGCTGGGCCCGTTCAGCGGTTCCCTCGGCCTCGGAAGCGTCGGCGCGGGCGCCGGTCTCATCCTCGGCCTGATCGGCACCCTGGTCCTGGCGGCGGCCGCGATCGCCACCCCGCTGGTCCCGGCCCTGGGCGCCGCCCTGGTCAGTGCCCCGAAGCCCCCCACCCCCCAGCCCTACGGCGGTCAGCCGCAGGGTGGTTACGGGTACCCGGGCGCCTCGCAGCCGAGTCAGCCCGGCCAGCCCGGTCAGCAGCCCTACGGTGCTCAGGCGCCGCAGCAGGGCCAGCCGTTCGGCGCGCAGCCGAGTCAGCCGCCGGCCCAGCAGACGCAGCAGCCCGCTCAGGACTTCTCGCCGTTCTGGTTCGCCGTGCCGGTCGCGCGTCCGCTGTTCTCGGAGGACGGCACGCAGGGGCCGATCGCCGAACTGGCGCCGGGCACCTGGTACCTGGCCGTCGAGCAGCGCGGTGCGACCCTGGTGGCGCAGACGCAGGACGGCCGTCGTGGTGTGCTTCAGGACACCTCGGGGATCCAGCGCGGCTGATCCGCTCATCGTCGCAGCGACGGCCCCTCGCCCTTTCCGGCGGGGGGCCGTTGTCGTACAGTCGCAGCACGCCAAGAACTGACGGACCGTCAGAACTCTGCTTCTGGAGGCGACATGCGGCTCGGTCTCGCGCTCGGCTACTGGGGGCGCGGCCCCTCGGCGGACCATGTTCCGCTCGCCCAGGAGGCGGAGCGGCTCGGCTATCACTCGGTGTGGACCGCCGAGTCATGGGGTTCGGACGCGTTCACCCCGCTCACCTGGATCGCCGCGCACACCACGCGCATCCGACTCGGCACGGCCGTCGCGCAGATGGCCGCCCGCTCCCCCACCACCACCGCGATGCACGCGCTCACCCTCGACCATCTCTCCGGCGGGCGCATGATGCTCGGGCTCGGCCTGTCGGGACCTCAGGTCGTCGAGGGCTGGTACGGGCGGCCGTTCCCGAAGTCGCCGCTGACCGCGACCCGGGAGTACGTCGATGTCGTACGGCAGGTCCTCAGGCGCGAGGGGCCGGTCGAGCTGGACGGACGCTTCCACTCCCACCCGTACCGGGGCGCCGACGGCACGGGACTCGGCAAGGCGCTGAAGCCGATCACGCACCCGCTCCGGGCCGAACTGCCGCTCCTGCTCGGCGCCGAGGGCCCGAAGAACATCGCGCAGACGACCCGGATCGCGGACGGCTGGCTGCCGTTGTACTGGTCGCCGACGCGTCCTCAGGCGTACGAGGCCTCGCTCGCCGACCTGCCCGAGGGCTTCCTCGTGGCGCCGATGGCCCGCGCCCACGTCTGTGACGACCTCGCCGAGGGGCTGCTGCCGGTCAAGGCGATGCTCGGCTTCTACATCGGCGGGATGGGGCACGCGGCCCGCAACTTCCACGCCGATCTGATGGCCCGGATGGGCTTCGAGGAGGAGGCCCGCAGGATCCAGCAGCTGTTCCTGGAGGGGCGCCGGGAGGAGGCCGTACTGGCCGTCCCGGACGCCTTCGCGGACGAGATCTCGCTCGTCGGACCGCGTGAACGCATCGCCGAGCGGCTGGAGTTGTGGCGCAAGGGCCCGGTGACCGACCTGCTGGTCCTTTCCCCGGACCGTCACACGCTCCGCGTGCTCGCCGAGTTGAACTCCTAGCAGCACCGGCGGACCGGAACACGCCGGATCACGCCGGGTCGGCCAGGTCCTCCGGGTCCGCCGGACCGGCCTGGCCGCCGCTGAGCTGGGACGCCGACGGCACCTTGTCCTTCACCTCGGCGCCCGCGCTCCGGTCCGCCGGTTCTTCCCGCTCGCGGGGGAACACGGCTCTCCCCGGCAGCCTCACCCGGCCCCGGCGGCCGCGCCAGTTGAGAGAACCCGTTCGGGTTTCATCCAGCATTGACGGGCAACCCGCTGGACATGTCCCCTAGATATCGCAACGGCTCGAATCAGGCGGGGACGGTCATCGCGATCGTCGCGGATGTTATGGCCGTCATCCTCGGTCTCTGGATTCTGATGTATCTGCTCGACGCCAATCGTGGCAACGACCTCGTGCAGTTCATCCACAACACGGCGAGCTGGCTGGCCGGCTGGTCGCGCGACCTGTTCACCTTCGACAAGGCATGGGCGCGCGTCGTCGCCGGCTACGGTCTCGCCGCCGTCGTCTACCTGTTCCTGGGCCACGCCATCGCCAACCGCATGCACCGGCACTGACGGCCCGGAGCACCCCGAAGGTCCGGAGCGTCCGGACGGTCCCGAAGGCCCGAACGGCCCGGACCGTCCGGACGGTTCAGCGGGTCTGGGTGCAGCAGTCCGGGTCCAGGCCGGTCGGAAGGCGCTCGCCGCCGAAGACCGCGCAGGTGGGCTCGTCGCCGCCCAGTGCGGCGACCGCCAGCAGCAGGGAGCCCGCCGTCCAGGTGGTGAGCTCCTCGGGCCAGATGGCCCGGTCCTCGAAGACATAGCCCGTCCAGTACAGACCGGTCTTCGGATCGCGCAGGTGCTGGATGGACTGGAGGATCTCCAGGGCGCGGTCGGACTCGCCCACCACCCAGAGCGCGAGGGCGAGTTCGGCCGATTCGCCACCGGTGACCCATGGGTTGGGAATCACGCAGCGCACCCCGAAGCCGGGCACCACGAAGCGGTCCCAGCCCTCCTCGATACGGGACTTGGCCTCGGCGCCCGTCAACGCGCCGCCGAGCACCGGGTAGTACCAGTCCATGGAGTAGCGGTCCTTGTCGAGGAACCGCTCCGGGTGGAGCCGGATCGCGTGCCGCAGCGCGCCGACGGCCAACTCCCAGTCGGGCTGCGGCTCTTCGCGCTGCTCGGCGATGGCGAGCGCGCAGCGCAGCGCGTGGTGGACCGACGAACTCCCGGTCAGCAGCGCGTCGTCGACCGGGGTCCCGTCGTCCTCGCGCTTCCAGCCGATCTGCCCGCCGGGCTGCTGGAGTCGCAGCACGAACTCCACGGCCGCGAAGACGGTGGGCCACATGCGGTCCAGGAAGACGTCGTCGCCGGTCGCCAGGTAGTGGTGCCAGACGCCCACCGCGATGTACGCGCAGAAGTTGGTCTCCCGGCCGCGGTCGGTGACATCCTCGAAGTCCCCGTCGGCGTACGCCGCGTACCAGGATCCGTCCTCGTTCTGATGCCGTGCCAGCCACGCGTAGGCCCGCTCGGCGGCCTCGTGCTCCCCGGCCGCGTCGAGCGCCATGGCGGCCTCGGTGTGGTCCCACGGGTCGAGGTGGTGGCCGCGGAACCACGGAATGGCTCCGTCGGGGCGCTGCACCCCGAGGATCCCGCGCACCGTGGCGGCGGCCTCCTCGGCGGTGAGGACCCCGGGCAGGACGAGGTGTTCTGTCCGCCGGGGAGTGGTCACGTGGCGTCCGCCTCGGGAGCGGTCGTCGCGGAATCCGTCGCGCCGGCGAGCTTCGGCAGGTGCGGCTTGGTCGCGTACGCCACGAAGCTCTTGCCGATCAGCGGGTTCAGCGCCTGTTCGACGACCCGGGTGGCCAGCGGTTTCTTCATGATGTCCCAGACCAGCAGCTTGTGGTACGCCCGCACGGGCAGCGCCTTGTCGTTGTCGACGCCGAACGCGCACTTCAGCCACCAGTACGGCGAGTGCAGCGCGTGCGCGTGGTGGGAGCCGTAGGGCCGCAGCCCGGCCTCGCGGATCTTCCCGAGCAGTTCGTCCGCCTTGTAGATGCGGATGTGGCCGCCCTCGACCTCGTGGTAGGCGTCGGACAGTGACCAGCAGACCTTCTCCGGCCCGTAGCGCGGCACGGTGATGGCGATGCGGCCGCCCGGCTTGAGCACGCGGACCATCTCGGCGAGGACGCCCTTGTCGTCCGGGATGTGCTCCATGACCTCGGAGATGATCACGACGTCGAAGGACTCGTCGGGGAAGGGCAGCGCGAGCGCGTCGCCCTCCATGGCCGTCGCGGTGGCCCCCGCGGGCGCCTCCCCGGCCTCCTTCATCGCCGCGAACCACTTCGCGACCTCGCGGATCTCCTCGCCGTTCTGGTCCAGCGCCACGACCTGCGCGCCGCGCCGGTAGCACTCGAACGCGTGCCGGCCGGCACCGCATCCGAGGTCCAGAACGCGGTCGCCCGGGGCGAGCGGGAACCGGGAGAAGTCGACGGTCAGCACGTGGCCCTGCTTTCGCGGTTGGCTGCAACTAGTTCTTCGGCGGCGAGAGTCTCTTCCGCGGCCTCGGAGCGGTCGGGGCCCGGGGTCGCCGCGAGGCCGGTGCCCGGCGCGCCGCCGTGCTCGTCGGTGCCCGTGGCGGAGGCGGCCCCGCGCGAGCGGAGCCGGGACGCGGGGAGGGCCATCGCCTCACGGTAGTGGGCCACCGTGCCCTCGGCCGCTCTGGCCCAGGTGAAGCGCGCAAGGACGCGCTCCCGTCCGGCGGAGCCGAGCCGCGCCCGGAGTCCGGCGTCGCCGAGGAGCCGGATCAGGGCCGTCGCCAGCGCGCCCGAGTCGCCCGGCGGGACCGCGAGGCAGGTCTCGCCGTCGGGGCCCGCGACCTCCGGGATCGCTCCGCCGGTGGTGGCCACCAGCGGCGTCCCCGTGGCCATCGCCTCGGCGGCGGGCAGCGAGAAGCCCTCGTACAGGGAGGGCACGCAGGCGACTTCGGCCGAGCGGACGAGGTCCACGAGCTCGGCGTCGGAGATGCCCTTCACGAATTCGACGGCGCCGTCCAGGCCGTACCGCTCGATGGCCTGGGCAACCGGACCGTCCTCGGCGCGCCGGCCGACGACGACGAGGTGCGCGCCCGGGTGTTCGGTGCGCACCTTCGCGAGCGCCTCGACGAGGTACACCAGGCCCTTGAGCGGCACGTCCGCGCTGGAGGTGGTGACGATGCGGCCCGGCACCTGACGCACGGACGGATCCGGCGAGAAAAGGTCGGTGTCCGCGCCGATGTGGACGACATGGACGCGATCCTGCTCGACGCGCAGGTGGTCGACGATCTCCTTGCGGGAGGTGCCGGAGACGGTGAGCACGGACGGCAGGCGGCGCGCGACGCGCTTCTGCATGCGGGTGAAGGCGTACCAGCGGCGGACCGACGCGCGGCGCTGCCAGCCCTCGGCGGCGTCCAGCTCCAGCTGCCGGTCGACGGTGATGGGGTGGTGGATGGTGGTCACCAGCGGGGCGCCGACATCCCCCAACAGGCCGTATCCGAGGGTCTGGTTGTCGTGGATGACGTCGAACTCGCCGCGCCGGGCGCGCAGATGGCGGCGGGCGCGCAGCGAGAAGGTCAGCGGCTCGGGGAAGCCGCCGGTCCACATCGTGCCGACCTCGAGGGCGTCGATCCAGTCCCGGAACTCGTCGCGCGCGGGGGTGCGAAAGGGGTCGGGCTGGCGGTACAGGTCGAGGCTGGGCAGCTCGGTGAGGCTCAGCTCGGGGAGGCCCTCGTCGAGGACGGGGTAGGGCTGGGATCCGATGACCTCGACACGGTGACCGAGGCGGGCGAGCTCGCGCGAGAGGTGTCGTACGTACACACCCTGGCCGCCACAGAACGGGTTTCCCTTGTAGGTGAGGAGCGCGATGCGCAGGGGTCGGTCCCCGTCGGCAGCCGCACCCTTCCCGGGGCCCGCCTCCATGGCCTCAGCGGTCACTTCCGGTCCCCTTCTCCCTGCACTTTCCCGCGAGATTACGCCGGGACGCTAATCTAGAACAAGTTTCAGACTTGATCGTTCAAGGAGCATTGAATCTACCGGCAGGTAGCGCCAGTGTGAGCGGTGGATCAGGTGATTCACGCCACGACGGCGCGGCGTGGTCGGCTGGTCCGCACGGTGGTGCCCCACCGTGCCCTGCCGACTCGTCGCTCCCTCTCGCTGATGTCACGGAACGGACCCATGCCTGCGGAAGCCAAGGCGGACTCGAAGAACGCGCGACCTGCGCCGGGGGCCGGCATGCCCGCCGCGCCTTCCGGCACCGCGCCCTCCAGGCCGCACCCCATCTCGCATCCCGCCTCTCCCCCGCTCACCGAGCGGCAGGAGGCGCGCCGTCGCCGGATCCTGCACGCGAGCGCGCAGCTGGCCAGCCGGGGCGGCTTCGACGCCGTGCAGATGCGCGAGGTCGCGGAGTCGTCGCAGGTGGCTCTCGGCACCCTGTACCGCTACTTCCCCTCGAAGGTGCATCTGCTGGTCGCCACGATGCAGGACCAGCTGGAGCGCATGCACGGCACGCTGCGCAAGAAGCCGCCGGCCGGGGACACGGCGGCGGAGCGGGTGGCGGAGACCCTGATGCGGGCGTTCCGCGCGCTCCAGCGCGAGCCGCACCTGGCCGACGCCATGGTCCGCGCGCTGACGTTCGCGGACCGCAGTGTCAGCCCCGAGGTCGACCAGGTCTCGCGGCAGACCACGGTGATCATCCTGGACGCGATGGGCCTCGACGACCCGACGCCGGCCCAGCTCTCCGCCGTCCGCGTCATCGAGCACACCTGGCACTCCGCCCTGATCACCTGGCTCTCCGGCCGCGCGTCCATCGCCCAGGTCAAGATAGACATCGAGACGGTCTGCCGCCTGATCGACCTGACCGACCCGAAGGGCCCGTAGAGCCCGTAGAGCTGGTAGAGCCGGTAGAACCCAGCCGACCGGGCGAGCCTGATCGACCGGAACGGCCAGCTCGATCAGCTCGACCGGAACGAACGGCATGACCGGGACGAACGGGGCTGCCACGGCGACCGGAACGACGGGGACGGCGGGGACGGCCAGGACTGCACGGACGGCCAGAGCGGCCAGGAGTACTCGGTCGGCCAGGACGGCCAGGACGGCCGGGACGGCCAGAAGGCCCAGGTCGGCCGCGGGCGCCGGGGCTAGCCCACCCGCTCCAGCCCGCTCCAGCTGCGCCCGATCACCGTCTGCCCGGCCCAGCGTTCCAGCAGCCGCCGCGCCTCCTGCTCCGGGGCGGCCAGCGACACCGCCTGGGCGCCCGACCGCACATCGCGTTCCTGCTGATGGGTGCCCTCGCTGCAACAGGCGCAGAGGACGCGTACGGCACTGGCCGGCTCGGCGCCGAAGCCGTGCTCGGTGAACAGGGCGAGCAGGGCCTCCAGGTCGGTCGCGTCGCCCGCGCCGACCGTCACCTCCAGGGTGGGCAGTCCGGACGCCTCGAAGAGCGTGAGCTCCTCGAAGACGGGATACGTGGTGCCGTTGTAGACCCGCTCCCCCTTGGGTTCGCCGTCGTGCACCACGATCTCGCCGTACCGCCGCCCGCCGGTGACGGGCACGTTCACCACGCGCCCCCGCGTCGGGCACAACCGCTCGATCCACACGACCTCCCGCTTCCCGTCGGTGTCCAACCGTACGCAGGCGGCGCCGAAGCTGCCCGCGATCTCACCCTCCCCGTCCGGGAGTTCGATGCCGAAGCCGGTCCAGGCGTCGCGGGCCGTCGCCCAGTCGCGCAGGATCGTGGCGGCGATGCCGAGGTTCCAGTACGCGGGATCGCCCTCGCCGCGCGGGGAACGGGCCGCCGCCCCGCGTCCGAGGTCGAGCGCCTTCTCCCAGTTCCGCAGGAACTTGTGGGCGAGCGCGGCGTCGTACCACCACACCGCGCTCGGCCCCTCGTCGGGGAAGTGCGCGAGCACCTGCTCGTAGAGGTCGGCGGCCCGCTGCCACTCCTCGTCCCGCCATGCCGAACCCGCCTGCTCGATCAGCTTCCTGGCCTCGGACTTGCGCATGCTTCCCCGCCCCGGTCGATCCGTCGAATCCGCTGGAGGGTATCCGGGGAGCGGGGCATCCCCTGATCCGGCCCGGCCCCGGACCTGCGGGCCTATTCCTCCGGCGGGAACACCGGCTCGCCACTGCCCAGCAGAGAGATCATGACGGCCTCGACCGGGCAGCCCTCGGCCGCTTCGAGGATCTTCTCGTTGGCGTCGGTCTCCGCCTCGACCGGATGGGACTGCATGGCGGCGTCGAGGCGGAAGGCGTCCGGGGCGTGATGGACGCACTGGGCGGAGCCGATGCACACGGAACGGTCGACCTCCACCTGCCAGCGGTCGCCCATCCTCAGGCCTCCCAGCCGGCCGGCAGATGGATCATCTTGTGCTCCAGGAACTCGCCGTATCCCTCGGGCCCGAACTCCCGCCCCAGGCCCGAGTTCTTGTAGCCGCCGAAGGGGCCCAGCATGTCGAGGCTGAAGGTGTTGACGGAGTAGGTGCCGGTTCGGACCTGGCGGGCGATGTCGATGCCATGGGCGACGTCCGCCGTCCACACGCTGCCGCTCAGCCCGTAGTCGGAGTCGTTGGCGATCTTCACGGCCTCGGTCTCGTCGCCGTAGGGGAGCAGGCAGATCACCGGGCCGAAGATCTCCTCCCGGGCGATGCGCATCGAGTTGTCGACGTCGCCGAAGAGGGTCGGCTCGACGTACCAGCCGCGGTCGAGCCCCTGCGGACGCCCGCCGCCGGCCAGGATCTTGGCGCCCTCCTCCTGGCCGATGCGGATGTAGTCGAGGTTGCGCCGCCGCTGCCGCTCGGCGACCAGCGGGCCGACCTGGGTGGCCGGGTCGAGCGGATCGCCGACGACCAGCGCGTTCGCCGCCGCGGCGAAGGCGTCCGCGAACTCGTCGTAGCGCGAGCGCGGTACGAGGATGCGGGTCTGGGCCACGCAGGCCTGGCCGTTGTTCATCCAGGCCGCCGAGACGATCCCGGGAACCGAGGTGTCGAGGTCCGCGTCCGGCAGCACCACGGCGGCCGACTTGCCGCCCAACTCCAGGGTCACGCGGGTGAGATGGCGCGCGGCGACCTCCATCACCCGCTTGCCCGCCGCGACCGAGCCGGTGAAGGAGACCTTGTCGATGCCGGGATGTCCGACCAGGTACTCGCTGACCTCGCGGTCCGCCGGGAGGATCGACAGCACCCCTTCGGGCAGCCCGGCCTCCTTGGCGATCTCACCCAACAGGTAGGCGTCCAGGGGCGATTCGGGCGACGGCTTCAGTACGACGGTACAGCCGGTCAGCAGCGCGGGAGCCAGCTTGGCCGCCGCCACGAACTGCGGGACGTTCCACGGCACCACGGCCGCCACCACGCCCACCGGCTCACGGCGGACAAGGAGCTTGCCGAGGACTCCGTCGCGCGTCTCCTCGTACGTGTAGCCGCGGGCGACCGTGATCGCCGCGTCCCACACCATCATCGCGCCGAGGGCCTGCGCGAGGACGCTCCAGGAGTAGGGGGAGCCGTTCTCGGAGGAGATGACGCGGGCGATCTCCTCGTGCCGTACGGCGATGGCGTCCTTGATCCGCGTCACGACCGCGATCCGCTCGTCGAGGCTCATCCGCGGCCAGGGGCCCTCGTCGAACGCCTGGCGGGCGGCGGCGACGGCCCGGTCGACATCCGCCGCAGAGGCGTGCGGCACCCGGCCGATGACCTCCTCGGTGTGCGGCGAGATCACCTCGATGACGTCCTTGCCGAGGGGGTCGGTCAACTCCCCGCCGATGAACAGCTGTCCGTGTTCCACGAGCTCGGTCATGGCCGACTGCCTCCAAGGACGCTCTCCGCCACCACTTCTGACGCTTCATCAGATATGAGAACTGATACCAGTTCCGGCCGGATGAGTCCACGGCGCGGACGCGGCCGTCCACGCGGACAGAACAGTCGACTTGGGCTCCCATTGGAACTCGTTCTAGTTATAGTGGCGAGAACTCGGCGATGGGTGGAAGCGCATGACGCAGGTGACCGATCACGGCGGGGGCGTACGGTCCATCAGGGTCCCCATCCCGGACAACCCGCTCGGCCATACGCTGGTGTACCTGGTCGACACCGACGCGGGACCCGTGCTCATCGACACGGGCTGGGACGACCCCGCTTCCTGGGACACCCTCGTCGAGGGAATCAGCGGCTGCGGAACCTCCGTCGCGGAGATCCACGGCGTGGTCATCACCCACCACCACCCCGATCACCACGGTCTGTCGGGCCGGGTCCGCGAGGCCTCCGGCGCCTGGATCGCCATGCATGCCGCCGACACGGCGATCGTCCGGCGCACCCGGGAGAACCGGCCCGAGCGCTGGTTCGCCTACATGGCAGCCAAGCTGGCGGCCTCCGGCGCCCCCGAGGAGCACGTCGCCCCGCTGCGCGAGGCAAGCACGTCCGTACGCCGCCCCAGCACCCTGCCCGGCTTCTCCCCCGCGCTGCCCGACCGCGAGATCGTCCCCGGCGAGTTCGTCGCCCTGCCCGGTCGCCGGCTGCGCGCCGTCTGGACCCCCGGCCACACCCCCGGGCACGTCTGCCTCCACCTGGAGGAGGCCCACCCGGACCGACTGCGCGGGAACGGACGCCTGTTCTCCGGCGACCACCTGCTGCCGAGGATCACCCCGCACATCGGGCTCTACGAGGACCCGGGCACCCACGGGCGTCCTCCCTACGCGAACGGGATCGAGAGCCTCGGGGAGATCGCCGATCCGCTCGGCGATTACCTCGACTCCCTGGAGCGTGTCGGCCGTCTCGACCCCGCCGAGGTGCTCCCGGCCCACCAGCACGTGTTCACCGATGCCCCCTCCCGTGTGGCCGAGTTGCTCGCGCACCATGAGGAGCGGCTCACCGGCCTGCTCACCCTGCTCTCCGTCCCGCTCACGCCCTGGCAGCTCGCCGAACGCATGGAGTGGAACCGCCCCTGGGCCGACATCCCCTACGGATCACGGAACATCGCGGTCTCGGAGGCCGAGGCCCATGTACGCCGACTGGTGAAACTGGGGAGGGCGGAGGCGGTGACGGGCAGCGATCCGGTGACATACGTGGCGGTGTGACGCCCTCGCGTCGAGCGAGCCACGGGTCACGGGTCGCCTGCCGCCGGCCGCCGGCCGCGAGCCACCCGTCGCCGGTCGCGAACTCCGGAGGTGCGCCTCAGTAGCTGTGGACCGCGTAGTCCAGCCCCTCCTCGTACGGCATGACGCGCCCCTCCTCGTACGCCTTCTCGTAGGCCGGGTCGCCGATCTCGCCGCGGACGCGGAGTTCGTGCGAGCGGCGGGCGGCCATCAGGTCGGGCGAGTCCATCTGGGCACGCCCGGTGAGTTCCCACACGCGCTCGCCGATGCCGAGGAGGCGGGCCGCCCGGTGTCCGTCGCCCGCGGCGACGACTCCCGCCGCGAGCACGTCGAGGGCCATCGCGGCACCCACGGTGTTGTGCAGCAGCCCGTGCCCGGCCAGCGCGGTGCGGGCATTGCCGACGGCCGCGCCGATGTCCCCGCGGACCAGGTCGGTCTGGGCCACCGCGCTGTCGGCGAAGGCCCCCGCCCACGACTCCCCGCATGCCACGCTCGCCGCACGCACCTCCTCGGCCACCGCACGCGCCCGCCCGTGGTCCCCGCTCAACAGGTAGGCGAAGGCCAGTGCCACCCGGACCTGGAGCTGCGCCGCCCCGAACCAGTCCCGCCGGACGGGCAGCCGAGGCGCTCCGGCCAGCACCTGGATCGCCTCGGACAGGCGTCCGCTCAGGGCGAGTTGGCCGCCCCGGATGTACTTGGCGGCCAGCACCGCCACCGGATCGCCCTGCTCTCTCGCCGCGTCGGCGCAGCGCACCGCCCAGTTGGCCGCGGCCTCCAGATCACCCTGGAGCAGCGCGACCGCACCTCGTGTCCACACCGCGCGGATGCGGTCGGGGCCGGGCGGCGCGCCGTTCGCCAGCGCCTGGTCGAGGCAGTGCTGGGCGTCGCGCAGATAGCCGCAGTGCCGCCACAGGAAGCCGATGTCGGCCGCCATCTCGAGGGCGACCCGTCCGTCGGGCTCGGTCAGCGCGCAGTCCATGGCCGCGCGGAGATTGGCGTGCTCGGTGAGGATGCGCTCGCACCAGGCCGCCTGGCGTCCGGAGTTCCATTCGGCGCAGCCCGCGCGGGCCAGCCGCCGGTAGTGGTCGCGGTGACGCAGCCGCAGGGTGCGTTCCTCGCCCAGCGCGCGCAGCCAGTCGGCGCCGAACTCCCCTACGGTGTCGAGGAGTCGGTAGCGGACGGGGTCGGCGTGGTGGCGGCCCACGATGGACTGCTCGACGAGCCGGTCGAGCAGGCCGGGGATCCGGCCGGCGGGCAGCGGACCGCCCGCGCAGACCTCCTCGGCGGCGCTCGCGCAGAAGCCGCCCGCGAACACCGAGAGACGGGCCCACAGCAGCCGTTCCAGCGGTGCGCACAGCTCGTGGCTCCAGCCGATGGCCGTCCGCAGGGTCTGGTGGCGGGGCGGTCCATCGCCGTCGCGCGCGGCGAGCAGGTCGAGCCGGGACGGCAGCCGCCGGCCGAGCAGGCCGCTCAGCTGGTCCAGGGTGAGTTCGCCGAGCCGGACGGCGGCGAGTTCGATGGCGAGCGGGATGCCGTCGAGGCGGCGGCAGACGGCCTCCGCGGCGGGGCGGTCGGCGTCGTCGAGGGTGAATCCGCTGTCGGTCGCGCGGTCGGCGAACAGGGCCACCGCGTCGCCCGCGACCGGCATCGGATCCAGACGCAGGACGCGTTCGCCCGGCAGACCGAGCGGCTCGCGGCTGGTGACGAGGACCCGCAGGCCGGGCAGCAGGGGCAGCAGCGTCGCCACGAAGGTCACGCAGTCCGCGAGGAGGTGCTCGCAGGAGTCGAGGACCAGCAACAGCCTTTTGCCCTCGGCCCATTCGGCGACGACTTCGGTGACCGGCCGGATCGACCGGTCGGAGAGCCGCAGCGCCTCCACGACGGCGAGGCCCACCAGTCCGGCGCTGCGCAGCGGGGAGAGCTCCACCAGCCAGACGCCGTCCGGGTACGCGCCGTCGATCCGGTCGGCGGCCTGGAGCGCGAGCCGCGTCTTGCCGACTCCGCCGACGCCGACCAGGCTCACCAGCCGGTCGATTCCGGTACCCGGATCCAGCGCCCGCGCCAGCCGGCCGAGTTCGTCCAGTCGGCCGATGAAACTCCGCGTCGGTGAGGGCAGGTTGCCGGGCCGCCCACCGGACGTGCTGCCGGGCCGTCCACCGGCCGTGTTGTCGGACACGCGCACCAGTGTGACCGGATCGCACACGTGCGATGCCCCGCTCCCACGACTCGGACAAAAGACCCACATCGCGACGCCACTTCCGGGCACCTTCCGACGGGATGTGATCAACTCTCCGTCGGCGTGGGCGACGAGGGCGGTTTTCGGGGATTGTCGGGTGATGCGCGAGAGGGAGCAACGGAGCGAGCGGATGTCCGCCGACGACGGAGGCGGTGGGCAGGTCGGAGCCGGGTTCTCGTGGCCGATGCTCGTGCCGCCGGCCGTCTGTCCGGCGGCGGTCCTGCCGCATCTGCTGGACGACCGGGTGCCGCCCCTGGTCACGCTGCTGCTGATCGGGCCGTTGCTCGCCTGCGCGCTGTTCGGGGTGCGCTGGACCCTGCTGGTCTGCTGCTGGTCGGCGCTGCTGGGGCTCGCGACGGGTCTCGTCGACGGTGACGCGACCGGCTTCGACTTCGGGGTCCCCTTCGGCGGGCTGCTGCTCGGCTGCGCGATCACCGTGTACGCGGCCGGCCGGCGCGAGCGCCTGAGCGACGCGCTCGCGCGGGCCCGCGAGGTCGCCCGGGTCACCCAGGAGGCGATCCTGCGGCCCATCTCCCGCACGCTGGGCGGCACTCAGGTGTGCACCCGCTACCACTGCGCCGGCTCCGAGTCGACGGTCGGCGGCGATCTGTACGACGTCGCGGTGACCCCGTACGGACTACGGGTCCTGGTGGGTGACGTACGCGGTCACGGCGTCGACGCCCTACGGCTGACCGCCGAGACGATCACCGGTTTCCGTGAACTCGCCTACACCGCGCCCGATCTGCCGGCCCTGGCCGACGGTCTCGACACCCGTCTCGCACCGGAACTGGGACCGGAGGACTTCGTCACCGCCCTGCTCGCCGAGTTCGCGCCCGGTGAGGTGCGGCTGGTCAACTGCGGTCACCCCGCGCCCCTGCGCTCCGGCCGGAGCGTCGAGTTCCTCGAACCCAAGGTCCCCACACCGCCGTTGGGGTTGCGCCCCGAACCCCAGCAGTACCGCGTGCGGCTCCAGCCCGGTGACCGTCTGCTCCTCTACACGGACGGTCTGACCGAGGGCCGTGACCAGGACGGCATCCCGTTCCCGCTGCTCGGCGAGGCCGCCCTCGCACTGCGCGAGCCCCTCCCCGAGGACGCCCTGCACACCTTGCACGCCAGCCTGCTGCGGCACACCGGCGCACCCCTGTCCGACGATCTCGCGCTGGTGCTGTGCCAGCCGGTGGAGGCCGCGGTGCCCGCGCACGTCCTGTGACCTCCGAGCCGGGCGCCGGTGCCGAACGGCTCGGACCACGGTTCGCCGGGCGTGCCGCGACCCGCGTCGGACGGCCACCGCTCAGCCCAGCAGTGCCCGGATCAACTCGTCGGCCTCGCCCAGAAGTTCGACCTCGTGCGGGCTCATCGTCGGGTTGGCCGCCCGGCGCCGTCCCGCCTCCGCGAGCCCCTCCTCGGTCATCCGGTCCTCGTTCCCGTCGAGCAGCGCGTCCAGCGTCTCCTCGGCCACGTCCCCGATCGCCTCGCCGCCGACGGCGACCTGGGCGAGGATCACCGCGGACATGGCCCAGTCGAGGCCCGGCGGACCCTCCTCGGTGTTGGACCAGTCGATGACCTTCGGTCCGTCCGGGGTGAGCATCACGTTGTCGGGGTGCAGATCCAGGTGCAGGACCCGGACGGCGGGGTCGGCGGAGAGCCGGGCGGGCACGGCGTGCAGCTTGCGCAGCAGCCGGGCCAGGGTGAGGCCCGCCTCCTGGGCGGAGAGCAGGCCCTGGCCGAAGGCCTCCAGCATGGTCGGGCCGGACAGCCGTTCCATCACCAGATCGCCGCGGGTCGCCGCCCGCACACCCGGCACGGGATAGCCGTGCGAGCGCACGTGCTGCATCACCGCCGCCTCGGCCGTCGCGTCGCCCCAGCCCGAGCGGTCCCGCCGCAGCACCCACGCCTCGTCGATCTCGTAGACGTCCGCCGAACGCCCCGAGCCGAGCAGTCTCCCCGTTCGCATGGCCCGAACCTAGCGGATGCGCTCCGGCTCGACCCGGGTCCGCGGGTGATCCGAACGACACCCGCCTGCCGTTCCCACACCCGCTCCACAGGCGGCACTCGGGGAATTCCGGGCGGCCGGTAGAGTGAGCGCGTCGTCATCACACCCGTACGAGGAGAAGCCGGTGCAAATCCGGCGCTGACCCGCAACCGTGAGCCACTTCGGTGGTAAGCCGGATCGCCTCGCACGGGACGTGACCGGCTCGCGCCCTCGGCAGCCCGCCGACGGCCGGCACCGTCGAGGGATACGGAGCCGGAGCCGCCCGGATGCCTCAGCGTGCCCGGTGCTGCCCGGCTCCCCGCAGGGAGAGTCATGTTTGTTCGCCGCACCGCAGCGGTACTGGCCGCCACCGCCGTCATCGGGGCGGTCGTCGCACCGGCCGCTTCCGCCGCCGACTCGTCCCCGTCGCCGTCGCCCTCGGCGGCGCTCCCCTCGGGGCTGTTCGGCTCCACCGACCCGACCTACGACGGCGTCTGGCGGCAGTCGCTCGCGCTGCTCGCCCAGCACACCGTCGGCGTACGCCCCGCCGACAAGGCCGTGGACTGGCTGACCGGTCAGCAGTGCGCGAGCGGGGCCTTCGCCGCGTACCGCGCCGACGCGACCGCCGCGTGCGACGCCAAGACGCAGGTCGACACCAACAGCACCGCGGCCGCCGTCCAGGCCCTGGGCGCGCTCGGCGGGCACGTCGAGGCCGCCGGCAAGGCCGTGACCTGGCTGAAGTCCGTGCAGAACACAGACGGCGGCTGGGGTTACATGGCCGGCGGGGCCAGCGACGCGAACTCGACGTCCGTCGTGATCGGAGCGCTGAAGGCGGTCGGCAAGAAGCCCGAGAGCGTCTCCAAGGACGGCAAGTCCCCGTACGACGCCCTGGTGAAGCTGTCGAAGGTCTGCGGGGAAGAGGGCGGCGGCGCCTTCGCCTACCAGCCCGACAAGAGGGGCAAGCTGGTGGCGAACGCGGACGCGACCGCGGCGGGCGTGACGGCCGGCCTGGGCCAGGGCTTCGTGGCGGAGGCCGGTAAGCCGTTCGACCTCACGGGTTGCGTCATCGCCGACACCCCCAACCGGACGGACGCGGCGGCGAACGGCGCCGGCTATCTGGTCAAGGCGCTGGCGAAGACCTCGTACCTGAAGTCCGCGCTCCCCGGTGCCGCGGACCAGCCCGACTACGGCAACACGGCGGACGCGGTCGTGGCCCTGTCGGCCATCGGTGCGACGAAGCCCGCGCAGAAGCCGCTCGCCTGGCTGGAGAAGAACTCCGGTGACTGGGCGGCCAAGTCGGGCCCCGCCGCGTACGCGCAGCTGATCTTCGCCGCGCACGCCACCGGCACCGACCCGCGTGACTTCGGCGGCAAGGACCTGGTCGCGCAGCTGGGCGCCACGGGCCCGGCACCGAGCGCGGCCGGCGCCTCGGCCACCCCGAGCGAGAAGAAGAAGGAAGAGAAGAAGGACGACGGCAACGGGCTCGGCGTCTGGTGGATCATCGGTGTCGGCCTGGTCGCGGGCATCGGCATCGGCTTCCTGATCAGCGGCCGCAACAAGAAGCAGCAGCTGTGACCGGCCGTCGGACGACCGCGCCGGCCCTGGCACTCGCGCTGGCTCTCCTGCTCCTCGTCCTCGGCGGCGCGGGGCAGGCGCGGGCCGTCGGCTACCGCTACTGGTCCTTCTGGGACCTGACCGGCGGGAAGTGGACGTACGCCACCCAGGGTCCGTCGACCGCGCGGCCGTCCGACGGCGATGTCCAGGGCTTCCGCTTCGCGGTGAGCGAGGACTCCCAGCACGCCGTGCAGCCGCGCGGGGAGCGGGAGTTCGCCGCGATATGCGCCAGGACACCCGCCCAGCAGGGCAAGAAGCGGGTGGCCCTGGTCATCGACGCCGGTACGGCCGCCGACGCGCCGTCCGGCGAGCGGCCGCCGTCCCCGCGTACCGCCTGCGCCCGGGTCGCCCCCGACGCGAGCACCGCGGAGGCCCTGGCCACGGTCGCCGAACCGCTGCGGTACGACACCAACGCCCTGCTGTGCGCCATCGCGGGCTATCCGCGAACGGGCTGCGGCGACCCGGTCGCGGCCGACGGACCGACCGCGTCCGCCCGCCCGCACGCCTCCGAACCGGCCCACCACGGCCCCTCGGTGGGCCTGCTGGCGGGCGCGGCGGCGGTGGCCGTGCTGGGTGCGGCGGCCGTCCGGCAGGCCCGTCGGCGCAAGGGCTGAGGCGCCGATCATGACCAAGGGCGACCACGAACGCCCCACCGCCACCGCCGCGCGCCGCCGCCCCGCGGCGCGGTGGGGATCCCCCCTGTCCGGGCAGGACCGGGAACCCGGGACGGTGGGAGCCCAGCGCCCGGCACCGGACGCCGGCCCGACCGGGCGACCGCCGAACTCCCGTTCCCGCTCCATCTCCCTCTCCGGCACACCGGGGGCGACCCGAGCGGGCGCCCTGCACCCGGGTGCCTGGTGGATGTGGGCCCTGGGGCTCGGCACGGCGGCCTCCCGCACGACCAACCCCCTCCTGCTCGCCCTCCTCATAGGAGTGGCGGGCTTCGTGGTGGCCACCCATCGCACCGACGCCCCCTGGGCCCGCTCCTACACCGCCTTCGTGAAACTGGCCGCGGCGGTCCTCGTCATCCGCCTGGCCTTCGCCGTCTTCCTCGGCTCCCCCGTCCCCGGCACCCACGTGATCGTCACGCTCCCCGAAATCCCCCTCCCGCACTGGGCCCAGGGGGTCCGCATCGGCGGCCGGGTCACCGCCGAGGGCCTGCTCTTCGCGCTGTACGACGGCCTGAAGCTGGCCGCGCTCCTCGTCTGCGTCGGCGCGGCGAACGCCCTCGCGAACCCGGCACGGCTGCTCAAGTCGCTGCCGGGAGCGCTGTACGAGGCGGGCGTCGCGGTGGTCGTCGCGCTCACCTTCGCCCCGCATCTGATCGCCGATGTCCAGCGGCTGCGCGCCGCGCGCCGGCTCCGTGGCCGCCCCGACCGGGGGCTGCGCGGCCTGCTGCACGTCGGACTCCCGGTCCTGGAGGGCGCGTTGGAGCGTTCGGTCGCGCTGGCGGCGGCGATGGACGCACGCGGGTACGGGCGCACGGCACAGGTCCCGCCCGCCGTCCGCCGGACCACCGGAGCCCTCACCCTGGGCGGTCTGCTCGGCGTCTGCGCGGGCACCTACGGGCTGTTGACCGCCGCGGGCGACACCTACGGCCTGCCGGTCCTGCTGGCCGGCCTCGGCGCGGCGCTCGGCGGCCTGTGGCTGGGCGGCCGCCGCTCACCGCGGACGCGGTACCGGCCGGACATCTGGGGCGTCCGTGCCTGGCTGGTCGCCGGGTCGGGCGTGGCGGTCGCGGCCCTGATGATCGTCGCCGCGTCCTACGACCCCGCCGCGCTGAGCCCCGGCGTCGTCCCCCTGGTCGCCCCCGCCCTCCCGCTCTGGCCGGCGGCGGCGGTCCTGCTCGGCCTGCTCCCCGCCTTCGTGGCCCCGACCGCCCAACGAACCCCGGCCCCCGAGGAGTCGTCGTGATCCGCTTCGAGGATGTCTCCGTGACGTACGCCGGGGCGGCCGAACCCGCCGTCCGGGGCGTGGACTTCGAGGTCCCGGAGGGCGAACTCGTGCTGCTGGTCGGCCCGTCCGGGGTCGGCAAGTCGACGGTGCTGGGCGCGGTCAGCGGACTCGTCCCGCACTTCACGGGCGGAACGCTGCGCGGCCGGGTCACCGTCGCGGGGCGGGACACCCGTACGCACAAGCCGCGCGAACTCGCGGACGTGGTCGGCACGGTCGGCCAGGACCCGCTGTCCCATTTCGTGACGGACACGGTGGAGGACGAACTCGCCTACGGCATGGAGTCGTTGGGTCTCGCGCCGGCGGTGATGCGGCGCCGCGTGGAGGAGACCCTCGACCTCCTCTCCCTGGCCGACCTGCGCGACCGTCCGATCGCCACGCTGTCCGGCGGCCAGCAGCAGCGGGTCGCGATCGGCTCGGTGCTCACCCCGCACCCCCGGGTCCTGGTCCTCGACGAACCCACCTCGGCCCTGGACCCCGCCGCGGCGGAGGAGGTCCTCGCCGTCCTGCAGCGCCTGGTCCACGACCTCGGGACCACGGTCCTGATGGCCGAGCACCGTCTGGAACGCGTCGTCCAGTACGCCGACCGGCTCGCCCTCCTTCCCGCGCCGGGAGCACCGCTGACGCTCGGCACCCCGTCCGAGATCATGGCCGTCTCCCCGGTCTGCCCACCGGTCGTCGAACTGGGCCGCCTGGCCGGCTGGTCCCCGCTCCCGCTGACCGTGCGCGACGCACGACGCCGGGCGGGCACCCTGCGCGAGCGGCTTTCCGCGACACCCCAGGAACCCACCACGGCCTCCACCCCGGCCGAACCCACGGGCCCGACCGGGTCCGCCGGAACCACCGCACCCGCCGAAGGCATCGAACGCGGCCGAAGCCCCGGAACCACACAGCCCGCCGCACCCGCCGTGCCGCTCCCCCCTGGACGGCCACGCCCCGCCTCCTCCTTCACCCGCCGCGTCCTTCTCCGCGGACGCGGTCCCGTCGCCGCTTCTCCCCCTCCCTCGGCCGAGGTGGCGGTCGTCGCGTCCCTGGCCGTCCGGCGCGGGCGGGTCGAGGCGCTACGCCGCATCGACCTCACCGCGGGGCCCGGCGAGACCATCGCGCTGATGGGCCGCAACGGCGCCGGGAAGTCGACGCTGCTCGGGGCGCTCGTCGGGCTGGTCGAGCCGGCCGCCGGGTCCGTACGGGTCGGCGGGGCGGTACCGCACCGCACGGCGCCGCGCGACCTCGTACGCCGTGTGGGACTCGTACCGCAGGAGCCCCGGGATCTGCTGTACGCGGACACGGTGGCCGCCGAATGCGCGGCGGCCGACGAGGACGCCGGGGCCACCGCCGGCACCTGCCGGGCGCTGGTGTCCGAGCTGCTGCCGGACATCGCGGACGACACGCACCCCCGTGACCTGTCGGAGGGGCAGCGGCTGGCGCTGGCGCTGGCCGTCGTCCTGACGGCCCGCCCCCCGCTGCTGCTCCTCGACGAGCCGACCCGCGGCCTCGACTACGCGGCCAAGGCCCGGCTGGTCACCGTGCTGCGCGGGCTGGCCGCCGAGGGGCACGCCATCGTGCTGGCCACCCACGACGTGGAACTCGCCGCCGAGCTCGCCCACCGTGTGGTGATCCTCGCGGACGGCGAGGTCGTCGCCGACGGCCCCACCGCCGAGGTGGTCGTCGCGTCCCCGTCCTTCGCCCCGCAGGTCGCCAAGATCCTGGCCCCCGAGCCGTGGCTCACCGTCGCCCAGGTCAGGAAGGCCCTCGCATGAGCGCCGCCGACGCCTCCGTCCGCCGTCCCCCGTCACAGCCGCAGCCCCAGCCGCAGGCCAGGGCCGTCCGCCTCGGCCCGCGTTCCGTCGCCGCTCTGGCCCTGGTCAGTGCCACCGGAGCCGCCGGATTCGGCTGGCCGCTCTTCGCGGGGCCCGGCTCGCAGATCAGCGCGCACGCCCAGGACGCTCCGTGGCTGTTCGCGGGGCTTCTCGTCCTGCTGGTCGCGGTCGTCGCGGCGACGATCTCCGAGTCGGGGCTCGGCCCGAAGGCGGTCGCCATGCTCGGCGTGCTGGCCGCGACCGGGGCCGCGCTGCGCCCGATCGGGGCCGGGACCGCGGGCATCGAGCCGATGTTCTTCCTGATGGTGCTGAGCGGGCGGGTGCTCGGGCCGGGCTTCGGGTACGTGCTCGGGTCCGTGACCATGTTCGCGTCGGCGCTGCTGACCGGCGGGGTGGGGCCCTGGATGCCCTTCCAGATGCTGGCCATGGGCTGGTTCACGATGGGCGCCGGGCTGCTGCCGGGCCCGGACCGGCTGCGCGGCCGCGGTGAGCTGCTGATGCTCGCCGGATACGGCTTCCTCGCCGCCTTCGCGTACGGCACCGTCATGAATCTGGCCGGCTGGCCCTTCATGGACGCGCTGGCCTCGAACATCGCCTTCGACCCGCACGCCGCCGTCCCCGCCAACCTCGCCCGCTTCCTCGCGTACTGCCTGGCCACGTCCCTCGGCTGGGACCTGGGCCGGGCTGTCGTCACCGTCGTCCTGACCCTGACGATCGGCACGACCCTCCTCAAGGCGCTGCGCCGGGCCACGCGCCGGGCGGCATTCGAGAGCCCGGTCACGTTCGATCCCAGGTGAGCTGCGCCCCGCGTCACACCGCCCGGCGGCACTCCGTGGGCGCCCCCGCACCGTCCGTCAGGTGCGGGGTGAAGCGGCCCACAGGACCCACGTCACATACGAAGCGGCTTCGTAGCGCGAATGCCATGACATGGACGCGTCGTTATGCCCTCTGACCTGGGGTTTGAGAGCCAGGTCACATGAGGGACTTTCAGCCCGGATGCGACCACAACTAGTAAAAGGGGTCATTGCGGACGGGCTCCGATCCTGTTTCTCTGGAGCAGTCGCCAGGCGCCACGAGCCCACACGGGCCGCGGCGCCGACGTACGCCGCCCCTTCCACACACCACGTGGTCACGGCGTACCAGCGACTCCATGTCCCCGAAGAAACAGGTTCTCCGTGTCCGTCTCTGTCATCCGCCGCATCGTCTCCTCCCCGAAGAAGGCCCTCGCCGGTACCGCCGTGGCCGCTGCCACCGCCGGTATGGTCCTGGCCGCGGCGCCCGCCCAGGCCGCCACGCCGACCGCCGCCTCCTCCGCGAAGTCGATCGCCCACGCGATGATTCCGGACGCCTCGCAGTTCAACGCCTTCAGCAAGATCGTCGAGCACGAGAGCGGCTGGAACATCAGCGCCACCAACTCCTCGTCCGGCGCGTACGGCCTGGTCCAGGCTCTGCCCGGTTCGAAGATGGCCTCCGCCGGCGCCGACTGGAAGACCAACCCCAAGACGCAGATCAAGTGGGGTCTGGACTACATGAACTCCCGCTACGGCAGCCCGGCCGGCGCCTGGAACTTCTGGCAGGCCAACGGCTGGTACTGATCAGCCCCAGAGCCTCACAGCACACGCAAGGCGGCACCCCGCTTCCCCGGGGCTGCCGCCTTCGTCGTACCCGGACACGCTCGGGTACGACCGCCTCCCCCGCGGCTCCGCCCCGGACCCCGCCCCTCGGACAACGGAGGGGCTGAATCGCCCCACGACAAACCCCGCACCGGACGCGAGCGCGAGCGCCCCCGTGGTGGACTGACCTCCATGACCACGCAGACGGACACGCCCCACGACCCTGAGTCACGAGGTCTGCCACTGACATCCGCGCTGCTGTCGCTGACCGTGGTCAGCGGACTCATCGACGCGGTGAGCTACCTGGGCCTGGGGCACGTCTTCACGGCGAACATGACCGGCAACGTGGTGGTGCTCGGCTTCGCGGCGGCCGGAGCGCCCGGCTTCTCCGTACCGCACACACTGACCTCGCTGTGCTGCTTCCTGGCGGGCGCGGTGACCGGCGGACGGATCGCCGCGCGGTTCGGCAACGGCTCACGCCGCACCTGGGCCCGCGGCACGTTCGCCGCCGAGGCGGTCCTGACGGCCGCATGCGCGGCAGTCGCCTTCGCCGCCCCGGACGCCACCGTCACGGCCTACACCGTGATCGCCGTCACGGCCTTCGCGATGGGCCTGCGCAACGCGACGGTCCGCAAGCTCGGCGTGGCCGACCTGACGACGACCGTCCTGACGATGACCCTGACGGGCCTGGCCGCCGACTCCCGCCTCGGCGGCGGCGTGGGGCACAACACCCCGCGCCGCGTCGCCTCCGTCCTGGCCATGCTGGCGGGCGCCCTGCTCGGCGCCTGGCTGGTCCTGCACCACGGCCTCGCCGTCCCCCTGCTGATCGCGGCCCTCGTGCCGGCGGTACTGGCGGCGACGACCTCCGGCCGGGAGTGAAGCCCCACCCGGAGGCACTCGCCGCACCGCGCCGGCACCCGTCGCACGGCCGCTGAACGCCACCTACAGGCGCTGGATGATCGTCCCCGTTGCCAGCCCCCCGCCCGCGCACATCGTGATCAGCGCGAACTCCTTGTCGCCGCGCTCCAGTTCGTGCAGCGCCGTGGTGATGAGCCGGGCCCCCGTGGCGCCCACCGGATGGCCGAGCGCGATCCCGCCCCCGTTCACGTTCACCTTCTCCAGGTCCTGTCCGAAGACCTGCGCCCAGCTCAACACCACCGACGCGAAGGCCTCGTTGATCTCGACGAGGTCGATGTCCTTCAGGGACATCCCGGCCTTGCCGAGCACGGCCCGGGTGGCGTCGATCGGGCCGTCCAGGTGGAAGTGCGGATCGGAACCCACCAGCGCCTGGGCCACGATCCGCGCCCGCGGCCGCAGCTTCAGCGCCCGCGCCATCCGCTTGGACGCCCACAGAATGGCGGACGCGCCGTCGGAGATCTGGGAGGAGTTGCCGGCCGTGTGAACGGCCGTCGGCATCACGGGCTTCAGCTTCGCCAGCGCCTCCATGGACGTGTCGCGCAGCCCCTCGTCCCGGTCGACGAGCCGCCACATGCCCTGCCCGGCCCGCTGTTCGTCCTCGGTGGTGGGCACCTGCACGGCGAACGTCTCGCGCTTGAACCGCTCCTCGGACCAGGCGATGGCGGCCCGCTCCTGCGAGATGAGCCCGAGGGAGTCGACGTTCTCACGGGTCAGACCGCGGTGGCGCGCGATGCGCTCGGCGGCCTCGAACTGGTTCGGCAGGTCCACGTTCCACTCGTCGGGGAACGGCTTGCCCGGACCGTGCTTGGACCCCGAACCGAGCGGCACCCGCGACATCGCCTCGACACCGCAGCTGATCCCGACGTCGATGACGCCCGCGGCGATCATGTTGGCGGTCATGTGCGAGGCCTGCTGCGAGGAGCCGCACTGGCAGTCGACCGTCGTCGCCGCCGTCTCGTAGGGCAGCCCCATCGTCAGCCAGGCCGTACGCGCGGGGTTCATCGACTGCTCGCCGGCGTGGGTCACCGTGCCGCCGACGATCTGCTCGACGCAGTCGGCGGGGATGCCGGTGCGGCCGAGGAGTTCACGGTAGGTCTCGCCCAGGAGATAGGCGGGATGCAGATTGGCGAGCGCGCCACCGCGCTTGCCGATGGGGGTCCGTACGGCTTCGACGATCACGGGTTCCGCGGCCATGGGGGCTCGTCCTCTCCTCAGGCCTGCCCGGCGGCCAGGCCCTGCTGACCCGCGCAGCGCGGGGCGTCCCGGCCCACCCACCGCGCAGAACTAGAACGCGTACCAGTTCTGCGTGCAGTTTGCTGAGCGAACCCCCCGCGCCGCAAGGGTCCTGCAGCTCCCGAAGTCGTGATCTGCACGAATCCCGCACGCAATTGATAGGCCCGCACCTCTTGCCACTTGTAGAACCCGTTACTACCTTCACGGCGGTTCCACGTTCCTGATGGACCGTCAGAACTACCCGCGGGGAAGGACCGTCACCACCGCAGGCACCACCGTAGGCGCGAGACCTGGAGTTGCCGATGCCCTGTCCAGCGCTGCCCGACGGGTTCGATTTCACCGACCCCGATGTGCTGCACCACCGCGTGCCCCTCCCGGAGTTCGCCGAGCTGCGCCGGGCCGAGCCGGTCCACTGGATCCCGCAACAGCCCGGTGTCGCGGGCTTCGAGGACGACGGCTACTGGGCCGTCACCCGGCACCCGGACGTCAAGTACGTCTCGACGCACCCCGAACTGTTCTCCTCGTTCCTCAACACGGCCGTCATCCGCTTCAACGAGCACATCCAGCGCGAACAGATCGAGGTCCAGCGGCTCATCATGCTCAACATGGACCCGCCCGAGCACACCCGGGTCCGTCAGATCGTGCAGCGCGGCTTCACCCCGCGCGCCATCCGCTCCCTGGAGGACACGCTGCGCGCCCGCGCCGGTTCGATCGTCGCGAACGCGCTCGCGCAGGCTGCCCCCGACGGCGCCTTCGACTTCGTCACCCAGGTCGCCTGCGAACTGCCGCTGCAGGCGATAGCCGAACTCATCGGCGTCCCGCAGGAGGACCGTGTCAAGATCTTCGACTGGTCCAACAAGATGGTGGCGTACGACGATCCGGAGTATGCGATCACCGAGGAGATCGGCGCCGAGTCGGCCACCGAACTCATCTCGTACGCGATGAACATGGCGGCGGACCGCAAGCAGTGCCCGGCCAAGGACATCGTGAGCACGCTCGTGGCGGCGGAGGACGAGGGGAACCTGGCCTCCGACGAATTCGGCTTCTTCGTCCTGCTGCTGGCGGTCGCCGGCAACGAGACGACCCGCAACGCCATCACGCACGGTATGCACGCCCTGCTCACCCACCCCGACCAGTGGGACCTCTACAAGAGGGAGCGGCCGAAGACCACCGCCGAGGAGATCGTCCGCTGGGCGACCCCCGTCGTCGCCTTCCAGCGCACCGCGACCCAGGACACCGAGCTGGGCGGGCAGCGGATCAGGAAGGGCGACCGCGTCGGCATCTTCTACTCCTCCGCCAACAACGACCCCGAGGTGTTCGAGAGCCCCGAGGTCTTCGACATCACCCGTGACCCCAACCCGCACCTCGGCTTCGGCGGCGGCGGTCCGCACTTCTGCCTCGGCAAGTCCCTGGCCACCCTGGAGATCGACCTGATCTTCAACGCGATCGCCGACGCGATGCCGAACCTGCGGCTCGTCGGCGACCCGCGCCGACTCCGCTCCGCCTGGTTGAACGGCGTCAAGGAACTCCAGGTCAGTCACGTTTAGCGGGCACCCATGTTCGGGCCGTCGGCCTCCCGGCACCGTCGGCCCGTCCCGAGGGAGGCAGGGGCATCCCCCCGCGCCCGCCCCTGCCTCCCCCGAGACCCGCACACCGGCACGGGCACGCCCCGCACCACCCGCCCACCCGTCACCCACGCGTCCGAGCCGGGGGCGTACCGGATCAGCTCGGAGTGCGGCCCATCGCCGGGACCGGCTCCTTCGTGTCGGCCTGGACCGGTTTCATCAGTGTCCGGGTCCGCGGGCCCTGGAGGAGATGGGTCAGGCCGAAGCCCGCGACGACCACGGCCGCGCCGCCGACCGCGTCCAGGACCCAGTGGTTGCCGGTCGCCACGATCGCGGAGACCGTGAAGAACGGATGCAGCAGGCCCAGCGCCTTCATCCACCACCGGGGCGCCAGAATCGCGATGACGACCCCGCACCACAGGGACCAGGCGAAGTGCAGCGAGGGCATCGCCGCGTACTGGTTGGTCAGCTCGGTCAGGGTGCCGTAGTCCGGTTTGGAGAAGTCCTGCACGCCGTGCACGGTGTCGATGACGCCGAGGCCCGGCATCAGGCGCGGCGGGGCGAGCGGGTAGAGCCAGAAGCCGACGAGGGCGAGCAGGGTGGTGAAGCCGAGGGCGGAGCGGGCCCAGCGGTAGTCGGCGGGGCGGCGGACGTAGAGCACGGCGAGGATGGTGAGCGGGACGCCGAAGTGGAACGACTGGTAGTAGAAGTCGAAGAAGTCCCGCAGGAAGGGGACCTTGACCACCGCATGGTTGATCCCGTGCTCGATGTCGAGGCGCAGGAACCGCTCGACGGCGAGGATCTGGCCGCCGTGGTGCTCGGCGGTGGCCCGGCCGTCCGCGTTGGAGCCGCCCGTCACGGCGAGGCGTACGGAGGCGTAGGCGGAGTAGCCGACGCGGATCATGAGCAGTTCGAGCAGCAGGTTCGGGCGGGTGAGGACCCGGCCCAGGAACGGGAGCAGCGGCACGCGCTTCCACCGGGCGGGGACGGGCGTCGCTCGGTCGGTGGGGATCGGGGCCCGGTAGAACTCGGAGGTGCGGGACAGGAACGGTACGACGGTGGCGGCGGCCAACGCGGCGATCAGCACCACGTTGTCGCGCAGCGGCTCGAGCACCGGCTTGTTCGGCAGCATCATCCTGGCGGGCAGCGTCATGACGAGGATGACGGCGACGGGCCACACATAGCGGTCCGCGGCCCTCCGGCCGACCCGGCCGGCGAGCGCGAGCAGCACCCACAGCAGCTGGTGCTGCCAGGTGGTGGGCGCGATGACGACGGCGACGCAGCCGGTCACCGCCACGGCGAGCAGCAGCTGCCCGTCGCGTGCGTAGCGCACCGCGCGCCGGAGTCCGACGGCGGTGACGACCACGCCGAGCGCCAGGAAGAGGCCGATCTCCAGCGGACCGGTGAGGCCGAACCGCAGCAGCGCTCCGTGCAGGGACTGGTTGGCGAGGTCGTCGGCGTCCTTGCCGAGGCCGACGCCCGCCAGGTGGTGCACCCAGTAGGTGTTCGAGTCGTGCGGCATCACGACCCAGGCGAGCGCGGTGAGGGCGGCGAACGCGGTCCCGGTGGAGACGGCGGCGCGGCGGCGTCCGGTGCACCAGAGCAGCGGCGCGAAGAGCAGCACGGTCGGCTGGAGGGCCGCCGCGAGCCCGATGAGAACCCCGCAGACGCGCTCCCCGCGGACGGCGAAGCAGCCGAGCAGGACGAGGAGTACCGGGATGATGCTGGTCTGGCCGAGGTAGAGGGCGTTGCGTACGGGGAGCGACAGCATCAGCAGGCTGACGGCGACGGGCGCGGCGAGCAGGGACGTACGACGGCTCACGGGGTGCGGCAGGGCACGCGC
Organism: Streptomyces sp. NPDC026500; assembly: GCF_055567635.1. Taxonomy (NCBI): domain Bacteria; kingdom Bacillati; phylum Actinomycetota; class Actinomycetes; order Kitasatosporales; family Streptomycetaceae; genus Streptomyces; species Streptomyces sp. NPDC026500. The sequence goes on from NZ_JBVHQB010000005.1 coordinate 215,214, forward strand.
GGCGACCAGGCCGAGCGCGACGACGAGCAGCAGGGTGCCGAAGGTCCAGCCCCAGCCGAGAGCCTGTTCGGCCGCCCGGGTGAGCGGTTTGAGGACGAGTCCGCCGAACGGGGTGCCGGTGAACCGCGTCGAGTCGTACAGCGAGCCCTTCACATGCAGTACGCCGTTGGGGCCGACCCAGGTCTCCAGATCCGTCAGCCGGTCCGCCTTGGGCGTACTGAGGACGGCGGCGACCTGTCGTACGGCCAGTATCGCGGCGATCACCCAGAGCCCGATGCGGAGCGCACGCAGCCGTGCTCGCGTCGTCTCCGCCGCCCCCGCGAAGGCATTGCCCGCTCGTCCGCCGTGCTCCACGTTCGCCACGCCCCGTCGGCTCTCCCGCCCGGTTGGTTCCTGTTTGTCGCACACACCCCATACGTCAGTCCATATCAGGACCCTATGAGGCATGACCGCCCTCGTCGAGAGACGCAGGAAACCCCCGCTTCACCTGACGTCCGTCTCCCTTTTGCCCGAATGACGATAGTCGGCGAAGGGTCCGGTTCCCCCTCGACGTCGCGACATAGATCACAAATGACCCTCCCAGGAGACCGTCCCGGCCACCTCGTCGCGCCTGCGTACGCGGCCTTTGTGTGCGCTGCGTGCAGGGGCGCACACCACACGTGACGTGGACGAACCGACCTAAGGTCGCTTTTCGGCCCGCTCCGGGCGAGCCGCCGGTCCGCCTCCGGGCGAGCCACCGGTCCACGCCCGAGCGAGCCGCCGGTCCGCCCCCGGGCGAACCCGTCCTTGTCCCCGGCGAAAGGAAGGCCCTTGCCGACCGCGACCCCGACAACCCCCGCCGTACCCGTCCCGACCCCCGTACGCCCGGCCTCCCCCGAGGTCACCGTCACCGACCCCGCGCTGGTCAGGCGCGCCGTGAAGGCGGCAGCGCTCGGCAACGCGATGGAATGGTTCGACTTCGGTGTCTACAGCTACATCGCCGTGACCCTGGGCAAGGTCTTCTTCCCCTCCGGCAACCCGACCGCCCAGTTGCTCTCGACCTTCGGCGCCTTCGCCGCGGCCTTCCTCGTCCGCCCGCTCGGCGGCATGGTCTTCGGCCCGCTCGGCGACCGGATCGGCCGCCAGAAGGTCCTCGCGCTCACCATGATCATGATGGCGGCGGGCACCTTCGCGATCGGCCTGATCCCGTCGTACGGCACGATCGGCGTCGGCGCCCCGATCCTGCTGCTCGCGGCCCGTCTCGTGCAGGGCTTCTCCACCGGCGGCGAGTACGCGGGCGCCTCGACCTTCATCGCCGAGTACGCGCCCGACAAGAGGCGCGGCTTCTTCGGCAGTTGGCTGGAGTTCGGCACGCTGGCCGGATACATCGGCGGCGCGGGTCTGGTCACCCTCATGACCGCCCTGCTGTCCACCGACGACCTGCTGTCCTGGGGCTGGCGCGTCCCGTTCCTGATCGCGGGCCCGATGGGCATCATCGGCCTCTATCTGCGGATGCGCCTGGAGGAGACCCCGGCGTTCGCCGCGGAGATCGAGAAGTCCGAGGCCGACCGCCCCAAGGTGCCGCTGCGCGAGATGATCGCCGGCCAGTGGCGCACCCTGCTGCTCTGCGTGGGCCTGGTGCTGGTCTTCAACGTCACCGACTACATGCTGCTCTCCTACATGCCGAGCTACCTGACCAGCGAACTCAAGTACGACGAGACGCACAGTCTGCTCGTGGTCCTCGGCGTGATGGCGCTGATGATGATCGTGCAGCCCTTCGCGGGCGCCCTGACCGACCGGATCGGCCGTCGACCGGTGATCGCCGCGGGCTGCGCGGGCTTCCTCGCCCTGTCCGTCCCGGCACTGCTGCTGATCCGCCAGGGCAGCCTGTTCGCCGTCGCGCTCGGCATGGGCGCCCTCGGCCTGCTGCTGGTCTGCTTCACCGCCGCGATGCCCGCCGCGCTCCCGGCGCTCTTCCCGACCCGGGTCCGCTACGGCTCGCTCTCCATCGGCTTCAACATCTCGGTCTCGCTCTTCGGCGGTACGACCCCGCTGGTGGTCACGGCCCTCATCGGAGCGACCGGGAACATGATGATGCCCGCGTACTACATGATGGCCGCGGCCGTCATCGGCGGTGTGGCCGTCTGGTTCATGGCGGAGTCGGCGGGCCGCCCGCTGCCGGGTTCCGCGCCCGCCGTGGAACCGGCGCGCCGCTGACGTCGCACCTGCGGACCGGTCGCGCACCGCTGACGTCGCACCTCCGGACCGGCGGTCGCGCACCGCTGATGTCGCCGGTCACCCGGCACCCCCGCGTCGCCGACGTCGTACCTCTTCCGGCGCCCACGCGCCGCTGACGTCGCACGCCCCCTCGGCGCCTCCCGCGGCCGGCCCTCGAACCGGGCCGGCCCGCCGGGGGTCGGCGGGCCCGAATCCCGCCGACACGCGCGGGAGCCGGGGACCAGAGGGCTCGATTCCCGCTGGCACGCGCGGGCGCCTGCGGCTAGGTTCGTCTCCGGAAGTCCTTAGCGCATCTAACTAGGCATATGAAAGGCCCGGTGCATGAGCGAGTCGCAGCTCTGGAACGAGGTCGACGACCACTTCACCACCCTCCTGGCCCCCGCCGACGAGATCCTGACCGCCGCGCTGCGCGACAGCGACGCGGCCGGACTGCCGCGCATCAACGTCGCGCCGAACCAGGGCAAGCTGCTCCAGCTGCTCGCCGAGATCCAGGGCGCCCGCCGCATCCTGGAGATCGGCACGCTCGGCGGCTACAGCACGATCTGGCTGGGCCGCGCCCTGCCCGCCGACGGGCAGCTGATCACCCTCGAGTACGACCCCCGGCACGCCGAGGTCGCGCGCGCCAACCTCGTACGGGCCGGCCTCGACAAGGTCGCCGAGGTGCGGGTGGGCCCCGCCCTGGAGTCCCTGCCGAAGCTGGCGGACGAGAATCCGGAGCCGTTCGACTTCGTCTTCATCGACGCGGACAAGGTGAACAACGCCCACTACATCGAGTGGGCGGTCCGGCTCACCCGGCCCGGCAGCGTGATCGTCCTGGACAACGTCGTCCGCGGCGGAGCGGTCACCGACGCGGCGAGCACCGACCCGAGCGTGCGGGGCACCCGGGCGGCGCTCGAACTGATCGCCTCCCACCCGAAGTTGAACGGCACGGCGGTGCAGACGGTGGGCAGCAAGGGCTACGACGGGTTCGCGCTGGCCCGCGTACAGGCCTGATCGCCTGTCCTTGCCCTGTCCTGTCCCAGCCCGTTCCGCCCCTCGCCGCGCCGCCCCACCTGTCCTCGGCTCATCGGCCATCGCCCCCAGGACTCATCGGTCCTGGGGGCGATGGTCGATGGGCTGTTCTGGGCTCATCGGTTCCGGGCCTCGTGATAAAAACCCACGTTCACGGTGTGGGGGCCGGTGCGGTCCTGGATGACGAGTTCGCCGGAGCCGCCCGCCGGGAGTCTGGCCGTCCCGCCGTACGGAAGCGGCTGGGACGCCAGCCCCGCAAGGATCAGCAGGACCTCTGAGGACGGTTCCGCGTGGGAACCCCGGAGCCAGGTGACCTGCCAGGATCCGTCCGGGCCGCACAGGAACTCCAGGTGGACCCTGGACACGAACAGCCAGTCGTCGGGGGTCGCGAGACGGCACACGGCCCGGTCCCTGCCCACCCGCAGCATGGCCCCGGGGTCGCTCGGCGCCTCGGCCATCTGCATCCCGGCCGTCGCACCGGCGTCCGCTCCGGACACCGAGGCCATGGTGAGTTCGAGCACGCGCGCTCCTTCGTGAGGTGCTGGTCCAATTGTCCTGGCGCGGAACGTGGTTGCCCCGTCGCCGCCGCATGATAATTCGACCTTTCCCGTCACCGTGTGACCTCCGGCACAATGGACTCATGACCGAGCGCAAGCCACCGGGTGTCAGCTTCGAGTCCTGGGTGGACAAACAGATCCGCGAGGCGGAGGCCCGCGGCGAGTTCACGGAACTCCCCGGCGCGGGCAAGCCGCTGCCGGAGGTCACCGACACCCCGTACGACGAACTCTGGTGGATCAAGCGGAAGATGGCCCGTGAGGGGCTGTCGGTCCTGCCGCCCACGCTGGCCCTGCGCAAGGAGGCGGAGGACGCCCTGGCGGCGGCCTCCGCGGCTCCTTCGGAGCGGGTGGTGCGACGGATCGTCGAGGACATCAACGCCAAGATCCGCGAGGTCATGTTCAAGCCGCCGCCGGGGCCTCCCCTCGGGCTCAAGCCGTACGACGTGGAGACGATCGTGCGGGAGTGGCGCGCGGCCCGCGAGGACCCGGCCCCCGGCGGTGGGCAGTCCGAGGGGCGGGGAAACACCGGAACCGCGTGAGGCCGCGGAGGACCGCGGGGATACCGGAGGGAGTCCCGGGGGGAGCCCGGGGGATACCGGAGGGAGTCCGGCGAGACCCGCGGCACGGTGAACCGCGGCCGCACACGGACTCGACGGCCCGCGCGAACGCCGTGAGGCCGCGCGAATGCCGTGAGGCCGCGCGAATGCCGTGAGGCCGCGCGAATGCCGTGAGGCCGCGCGAATGGCGTGAGGCCGCGTCCCGGGGCATGGTCCGGGACGCGGCCTCACCTCACCGGGGAGGTGTCCGAGCGGGCTCAGAGCCGCAGAAGTCGTTCGGTCATCTCGCGGTAGTCCCGCAGGGCGAGCCGGAGCTGCTCCGTGTCGGAGGCCGTCGCCTTGCCGTCGCCCTTGCCCTCGCCGCCCGACTGCCAGGACGTACGCAGAGCGCGCCGCCGCCGGGTCACGGCTTCCGTGAACCGACCCGCGAGCTCTTCCAGCACATGGTCGGCCTCCTCGACAGAGGCCTGCGGCCCGTCGACGAACCCGCCGACCGCGTGCCGCATCCGCAGCGAGAACTTGTCGTACTCGTCCAGCGGCAGCATCCGCTCGTCACGCCCGGCACGATCTTCCGTACCCACACCCGTACCCGTACGGTCCTTGGTGTCCGCCGAGCCGCCCCTGGGGAGCGCTTCCCCGGCGTCACGGGTCACAGGACGCGGCCCGGGGCCGTCGGACGCGCCGGGTGCGTCGCCCGAGCCCGTACGCCCCGTACGCGGCGTACGGTCGCCGCTCCGGTCCTCCCGCTCGCCGACGTCAACACCCGTCGCCTCGCGGGGCGTCGCGCCGGTCCCGGTCGGCCGGGCTGCCGTGTCGTCGCCGTGCCTGACCCGGTCGGCGTTCCTGGCCCGGTCGCCCGGGGCGGGCTCGGCGGACGCGGGATCCACCTGGCCCTTCAGGGCCTCGCGGCGCGACACTTCCTCGGTCTCGGTCTCCTGGCGGTTCCCGCTCTCCCGGTCGTCCGGGGAACGCTCGGCGGGTACCGGGGTCACGCGGCCTTTCACGCCCGCCGCCTCACGGGACGGGGTCCGCTCAGAATCCTGGCCTGGCTTCATGGCGCTCACCTTCTTCAACTCCCCTTCGCCTGACGCCTGGTGAAGGACCAGGGCAGGTGGGAGCGAGTGTCGGGGGTGGAGGTCTCGGTGCTTTCGGTGCTCTTGGCGCGCTCAGCGCTTCCGGTGCGCTCAGCGCTTTCGGCGCGCTCCGTGCGCTCGGCGCCCTGCGTCGTCTGCGCCGGCTCGGCGCGCCGGTCGTCCTTGGCCATGCTGAACCGCCTGGCACGCTCCGGGCGGGCGGCCGGTGGCTCGCTCACGTCGTCCGTGGCGTGCGCACGGCCGGGGGAGGTGTCCTGGCGGGTCGGGGTCAACAGGTCGTCGAAGAGGTCGCGGGCCTCCAGCATGGCCTCACGCATCTGCTCGGTGTCGACGCCGCCGTTCTGACCCGCGCCGGTGCGGGCCAGCGCCGCACGGTGCACGCGGCGGTATCCGTGGACGTGGTGTCCGTGGTGGACGGAGAGCGCGGAGACCTGCTCCTCGTAACGGTCCCCCTCGGGGAACCCGCGTGCTCCGGCCAGCTCACCGAGCAGCCGGTCGGCCTCGGCCACCGCCTCCTGGGGCGAGTCGACGAAGCGTTCCTGGGCGGCCGTCCAGCCGGCCGCGTACCGTTCCCGCGCCGCCGGTTCGAGGGGCTGCTCGCGCAGCGCGCCGTGCCGCTTCACGCGCTCGCTGAGGTCGCGCTCGGCGGCCTGGGTGTCGCCGTCGTGCCGGGCGACTGTTCGGTCGTACTCCGGTCCGAAGCGCCGCCGCAGAGTGCGCCCGCCCGGCGGCCTTCGGGCGAGGAGGGTCAGGGCGGCCGCGACAACGGCAACGGCCGCCACGATCACGATCAGAGCGATGATCACGCCTGTGGACATGGGTGCCTTCCGGGGTTCTCGACCCAACGGGCCGGTTCTTGAACCGGGTTGCCCGGAAGTCGCTCCTCAAACGGCCCCCTCGCGGCACGACCGCCCGGACCCCTGAACCGGCCGCCCCCCCGACCTCCCGCCGACGACCCGTCCGGCGCACACCCGCGAGGACCGACAACACCCGCTCCTCGTCGGGCTGTTCGGCCCGGCACTTCTATCCGGTTGCGAGCCGGGGGTGGCACCCGACGACAATGGCCGGCATGATCCGATCGCCTTCCGGCCCGCCGACTTCCTGGAGCGTGGCCCCCGAACCCTTCGACTCCCCTGTCGCCGCCGCGCTTTGGAGGGCGTACTACACGGAGGTCAGCGACCGGTGGTACCTGCTGCACGAAGGGCGCACGACGGATCCCGACGAGCTCGAGCGGGAGGTCGCCGCGCGGACGGGCAGCGAGTTCGCGCCGCCGACGGGTGTGCTGCTCGTCGCGCGCCACGACGGTGAGCCCGGCGGCACCGCGGGGGTGCGGATGCTCGACGCCACGACGGGCGAACTGAGCCGCGTCTTCGTCCGAGCGGATCTGCGCGGCAAGGGCGGCGCGCCCCTCCTGCTGGCGGCGGCCGAGGCGGCGGCTCGCGGCCTGGGCGCCCGGCGGCTGGTCCTCGACACCCGCGGCGACCTCGTCGAGGCGCGGGCGCTGTACGCCCGGCACGGCTACGAGGAGACGGCGGCGCACAACGACGAGGTCTACGCCGAGCACTGGTTCCGGAAGGACCTGACCGGCTGACGCTCAGCCCATTTCCCCCTCGGGCCGGCCGAGCAGCGTGCGCTCGTGGGGCCGGTCCGCGTCGGAGCCGCACATCTCGTCGTTCAGCTCCGCGACCAGCTGGGCGAGGTCGGTGGGACGGTCCGGTCCCCACCAGTCGCCGAGGAGTTCGGCGAGGGACTCCTCGCGGGCCCTGGACAGATTGCCGGCGGCCACGCGGCCCTCGTCGGTCAGGACCATGTCCAGGCCCTCGCGGCGGGCGAGCCGGCGTTCCTCGACCTGGCGGGTGGCGGCCAGGACGACGTTCAGGGGCACGGCACTGTGCTCGGCCAGGAGAGCGGGCTCCGCCCACCCGTATTTCTTGATCCGCAGCAGCAGCCAGCTCGCCGCGGGCAGCAGGTCGTAGCCCGCGCGCGCGGTGATCTTCTCGTAGATCTCGCGGCGCCCCTCCCGGGTGCCGAGCACGGACAGCGCCCGGCACACCTCGTCGTACGACGACCTCTCGACCGGGTTGCTGGCCAGGGTCTCCGTCACGTCGGGGGCCGTGACGGAGCCGCGCAGCTTGTCCTCGCGCAGGAACCAGGCCAGCACGAAACCGAGCAGGGCTACGGGGGCGGCGTACAGGAAGACATCCGTGATCGACGTCGCGAACGCGTGCAGGACGGGCGGCTGGAGATCGGCCGGCAACTGACCGATCCCCTTGGGGTCGGCCTTCAGGGAGTCCGTGGTGATGCCGGGTGGCAGTTGCTGCCCGCCCAGCGCGTTCGTCAGGTTGTCGCCGAGGCGGCTCGCGAAGACCGTGCCGAAGATCGCGACACCGAACGAGGCGCCGATGGACCGGAAGAAGGTCGCCCCGGAGGTGGCGACGCCCAGATCCTCGTACGACACGGCGTTCTGCACGATCAGGACCAGGACCTGCATGACCAGGCCGAGGCCCAGGCCGAACACGAAGAAGTACACGCTCATCTCACCCGTGCTGCTGTTCTCGTCCAGCTGGTGCAGCAGGAGCAGACCGATGGCGGTGACGCCGGTGCCCACGATCGGGAACACCTTCCAGCGGCCGGTACGGCTGACGATCTGCCCGGAGACCGTGGACGACAGCAGCAGCCCGAACACCATGGGCAGCATGTGCACGCCGGACATCGTGGGCGACACGCCCTGCACGACCTGGAGGAACGTCGGCAGATAGGTCATCGCGCCGAACATCGCGAAGCCGACGATGAAGCTGATGATCGCGGACAGCGTGAAGGTGTGGACACGGAAGAGCTTGAGCGGCAGGACGGGTTCGGCCGCGCGCCGCTCCACGACGACGAAGGCGACGCCGAGGACCACGCCGACGATCACCAGACCGATGATCTGCGGCGAGCCCCAGTCCCAGGTGGTGCCGCCCAGCGAGGCCACCAGGACCAGGCAGGTGGCGACGGCGGCGATGAGGAACGTACCGAAATAGTCGATGACATGACGGGCCGACTTCTTCGGGATGTGCAGGACCGCCGCGATCACCGCGAGCGCGACGACGCCGACGGGGAGGTTGATGTAGAAGACCCAGCGCCAGCTGAGATGTTCCGTGAACAGGCCGCCGAGCAGCGGCCCCAGCACGCTAGTCGCGCCGAACACCGCACCGAACAGCCCCTGGTACTTGCCCCGTTCACGCGGCGGGACGAGGTCGCCGACGATCGCCATCGACAGCACCATCAGTCCGCCGCCGCCGAGGCCCTGCAAGGCCCGGAAGCCGATCAGCTCGCCCATGTTCTGCGACATGCCGCACAGCGCCGATCCGATCAGGAAGATCACGATCGCCGTCTGGAAGAGCTTCTTGCGGCCGTACTGGTCGCCGAGCTTGCCCCACAGCGGGGTCGCCGCCGTCGAAGCGAGCAGGTACGCCGTGACGACCCAGGACAGATGCTCCAGACCGCCGAGGTCGCTGACGATGGTCGGCAGCGCGGTGGACACGATCGTCTGGTCCAGCGCGGCGAGCAGCATGCCGAGCAGCAGTGCGCCGATGGACACGAAGACGCTGCCGTGCACGGTGTCCCGGGCGTCGGCGGCCGCCGCGGTGCGGCGGCGCAGGGCCGACTCGCTCACCTCGACCGAGTCGTGCAGTCCGGGCGGTCCGCCCGGGCCGCCGCCGGTCGGCGCGTCCGCCCCTTCCGGCCCCCGGTCGGACTGCGTGTCCGAACCGTGCGCGTCCCCGGTCATACGGCCTCCCTGAGCCCCGAGGGTCCCGGTCACCCTCCATCCTGATCGGTGTGTCCGGTTATGGCCTGTCGAGCCAACCGGAATCCGCGATTCCGGGGGGCTGCTTGAAGGTTGTATGAAGGTCGTCCGGATAATCACTGGAGTTTTCAGGGGGGAGGGACCCACTCGTGACTGAACGGACCGGGCATGTCTGCCCAGAGTGCGCCGCACACCGGGCGCAGGACGGCACCCCGTCCTGCGCCTGCACCCGCAGGGCGTCCGACGCCCTGCGCGACGAGCGCACGGCGCAGGCCGCGGCGGCGGAGGACTTCAACCCGCTGCGCATACGCCCCTACGTAGAACTGGGTACGGAGAATTCCGGGCATCCCGGAGAGGGTCGGGGGCCGGGCGGGGGCTCCGGCGATCCGGACCCCGCCGGACCAGGGCCGGCCGGACCGGCACGCGGACCCAGGCACGCCGCCCCCAGGGCCGGAGGGCCTTCGGAGGCCGCCGGGGCGGGTACCTGGGCGCCGGATGGCTCCTACACGCCGGTGAGCGGCCATGGAGCACCTCCGAGCGGCAGCGCGCCGGTCGACGGCGCCGGGCCGATGGGTTCCATGGACGGAACTCAGCCGGTCGGCGGCACGCCGATGCCTCCCGCGTACGGAGAGGACGCCGGCGCTACGACCATGCAGCCGGCCGCGATTCCGGCGGACGCGACCATGCGACTGGCCCCGGTTCCGAACGACGCGACCATGCAACTGGCCGCCGTCCCCAACGACGCGACCATGCAACTGGCCCCGGTGCCGGCCGACGCGGCGACGCGATCGCCAGCGATGCCGGCCGACGCGACCATGCGACTGACGGCGCTTCCCTCGGAGGCGCGTGCCACCGACGTCCGCCTCTTCCAGGAGCGCTCCCCGGAGCCCGGATCGGGAGCCTCGGCCGCCGGTCGGCCGGGGCGTCGCCGACGGACCGGGGTCGTCGCCGTCGCCGGAGTCGTGGTGACGATGGTGGCCGCGGCGGGGTTCGCGAGCGGACTGCTCTCGTACGACCCTCCCGCGCGGGACGGGGCCCTGCCGAAGGACGCCAGGGCGAGCGTGCCGGAGGTGCTGTCCGACACGGCCTCGACGTCACCGTCGGCGAGCGCGTCCTCGACGTCATCGGCGCCGTCGGCTTCGGCCTCCTCGCCGAGCGCGAGCCCGTCGCCGTCGGCGTCCGAATCGGACACGTCCCCGACGCCGTCCGGGTCGGCCTCGCCGACGCCGACGTCCGCACCGCCCAGCGCGACGGCGACCGCGACGGGATCGGTGGCGTCAACGGGGGGCGGCGGTTCGGGCGGACTGACCGCGCAGACCCTGCGGCGCGGAGACAGCGGGCCCGAGGTGACCGAGCTCCAGCTGCGGCTGAGCCAGCTCAGGATGTACATGCGGAAAGCCGACGGCCAGTTCGAGCATCACCTCGAAGACGCCGTGCGCTGGTACCAGTGGGCGCGAGGCATCACCGGGGACGACCCGGGTGTGTACGGCCCGGCGACGCGGGCGAGCCTGGAGGCGGAGACGGCGGAGCCGTAACCGGTGTCCGGGTACCGCCTGCAGGGTGCGCGACGGGTCACGGGCCGTGCGCTCTTGTCCGCGGGGGCAGGATGCGGCCCCTCCGGCGTTCCAGGAGCGGGGTCCAGGGCGGGAGCAGCGGCACGGGAAGGGCAGGGACCGAGGGGGCGGAGGGGACGGAGGGGCGGAGGGGACGGAGGGGGCAGAAACCCTCCACCCAGCCTCTCCCCCAGCCCTCCCGGCCCTCAGCCGATGTGAAGGCGAACCGTCCCGTCCCCGACGACCTCGACCCGTACCTCGGTCAGATCACGCACGAGCACGTCCGGCCCGTGGAATCCCGCCCGGGGACCGACCCCGACGACCCGCATTCCGGCGGCCCGCCCCGCGGCGATCCCCGCTCCGGAGTCCTCGAAGACGACACAGTCCTCGGGCGCGATCCCCAGCTCGGCCGCGCCCTTCAGGAAGCCTTCGGGATCGGGCTTGCTGGCGCCGACGGACTCGGCGGTGACCCGCACGTCGGGAAGTCCGAGCCCGGCGGCGGCCATCCGCCCGCCGGACAGCGCCACATCCGCCGAGGTGACGAGCGCGTGCGGCACTCCCGCGAGGGAGGCCAGGAACTCCGGCGCTCCCGGAATCGCGACGACGCCGTCCATGTCGGTGGTCTCCTCGGCCAGCATCAGCGTGTTGTCCGCGTAGTTCTGCTCCATGGGCCGGTCCGGCAGCAGCACCGCCATCGAGGCGTAGCCCTGCCTGCCGTGGACGACCTTCATGACCTCGTCCCCGTCCAGCCCGTGCCGGTCGGCCCAGCCGCGCCAGCAGCGTTCGACCACGACGTCCGAGTTGACGAGGGTGCCGTCCATGTCGAGCAGGAGGGCGCGGGTGGTCAGAACGGTGGTGGCCGTCGTCATCGGCATGCTCCAAAACGCAGATATGGGGGGTCGACACACCCCCGGGAAACAAGGCGGCCCCGCCCGCCGGTCAGGGAGGTGCGGACGGGAACCACTTTGTTCCTACAAGATACAAAACAAGCCTCCTCGGCGCCACTGCCCCTGACCTGCCCTTTATCCACCCGGACAGCAAACGCAACCCCCAGGACGCCATCGAGACACCCTCCGGACACCGACTGCCGGCCCCCGGCGGGAGACCCGGCATCCGCCCACAGCCGGCCCCCTCCGGGGGAGGCGGCCGCACGCACTCGCACGGGGACAGTGGCCACGCCCGGCCCTCGACGCACCCACAGAGGCCAGGCCGCCGGGGCGCCCGCCGAGCCCCACCCCGGCACCACACGGAGCCCCGCGAAGAGCGCCCCGCCGGGGGCGAGTGCCCGGCCGCGAAGAGCGCCCCGCGGGACAGGACTCAGGCCGCCACGGCCTCGTACAGGCTCCAGACCCCCAGCCCCAGCATCAGCATCGCCGCGACCTTGGTGATCAGGTCCAACGGCACCCGCTTCATGAGCGCCCTGCCGCCGACGATCCCGAGCCCCGCGACAGCCCACAGCGCCAGCACCGCGCCGAGCCCCACCGACAGCGGATCGTCGTACCGCGCGGCGAGGTTCGCCGTCATGATCTGGGTGAGGTCGCCGAACTCTGCGACCAGGATGAGCATGAAGCCCGCCCCGGAGACCTTCCAGAAGGTCTGGTTCTCCGGCTTGCGGATCTCTTCCTCGTCCTCGCCCTTCTTCATCAGCAGCACCGCAGCACCGCCGAGGAACAGCACACCGGTGACCGCGTGCACGATCTGCTGCGGCAGCAGCGTCAGCACGCTGCCCGCCGCGACCGCGAGCGCCACATGGACGGCGAACGCGGCGGCGACACCGGCGAAGACGTACGAGGCGCGGTAGCGCGTGCCGAGGACGAGTCCGGCGAGGGCCGTCTTGTCCGGCAGTTCGGCAAGGAAGACGACACCGAAGACGAGCGCCATCACGCTGAAGCTGATCAAAATTCCTCAATCGGTCGGGCTGCCCCGCCGAGAGTGTTGCGATTGCGCGTGCTGCGACTGCGCGACTCCTCGGCACGGCAGCACACAGCGACACCCGCACCGGGAGGCGCGGGCAGAAGCACCCACGCCGGAAGGTCCCGGCACGGGCAAGTGCACTGCTTGCCGAAGGTCTCGCTGGCCGACCTCGTGAACGAGGTCTGCCTCCGGGCGCCGGCTCAGGCGAGCTGAGCAGTATGTCGACGGTCCGGCGAAGAGCTACTCCCCTTCTGCGCCGTCCATGGTACGCGACCCGCGAAGCGGCCCCCCAGGGCCGAAAGTCCCGCGGACGGGCTTTCCCCCCGAGCCGAAAGTTCTGCCATAAACCTTGTCATGTCATGTGCACGTCACTAACTTCTAACCGCGCACTTACCTCCCGGCAATACGACGCCGCGAGCATTCGTTCGCTCGCTCCAACGCCCCCACACCCCAAGGGAGTTCGCATGCCAAAGGTCTACGCGCGTCGACGGCTGAGCATACTCGCAGCCATCACGGGCCTGATAGCCATGGCCAGTGTTTTCAACGGCCCGACCGCCTCCGCCGCCCTCCCCACCCCGGTCAGCGCGGCCACCGCCCGCACCTACCTCGCGTCCCTCACCGTCGCGACGGAGAACCGCACCGGCTACGCCCGTGATCTGTTCCCCACGTGGATCACGATCAGCGGCACCTGCAACACCCGTGAGTACATACTCAAGCGCGACGGTTCGAACGTCGTCACCGACTCCGCGTGCGCGGCCACCAGCGGCAGCTGGTACTCCGTCTACGACGGCGCCACCTGGACCGCCGCCTCCGACGTCGACATCGACCACCTCGTGCCGCTCGCCGAGGCCTGGGACTCCGGCGCCAGCGCCTGGACCACGGCCCAGCGCCAGGCCTTCGCCAATGACGTGACGCGCCCGCAGCTGCTCGCCGTCACGGACAACGTGAACCAGTCCAAGGGCGACAAGGACCCGGCCGAGTGGATGCCCTCGCTCAGCTCGTACGCCTGCACCTACGTCCGCGCCTGGGTCCAGGTGAAGTACTACTACAACCTCAAGGTCGACTCCGCGGAGAAGTCGAAGCTGAGCTCGGTCCTGAGCGGCTGCTGACCCGCACGGGCGTCACAGACCGGCGGCCCAGGTCGCCCGGGTTCCGGACACCGTTCCCCCCACGGTGTTCCCACGGTCTCCGGAACCTCCCCACAGGCCTCCGTCGTTCCGTACCGTACGGGGCGACGGAGGAGGGGGATCATCATGGCTGAACTGCGCCTGGGACCGCTGCTGAGGTACGTCGACGGCTCGTCCGCGACCTTCTGGGTCGAGGCGAGCCGTCCGTGCACCGCCGAGGTGCGCTGCGCGGACGGCGCGGGCGGAAAGGCCCGAACGTTCCAGATCGCGGGCCACCACTACGCGCTGGTGCCGGTGAGCGGACTGACGCCGGGCACGGTCACCGCGTACGAGATCCTGCTGGACGAGGCGACCGTCTGGCCGCTGCCCGACTCGCCCTTTCCCCCCTCGGCCGTCCGCACCCCCGAGGGCGACGACGCCGCCGTCCGCGTCACCTTCGGTTCCTGCCGCTGGGCGGCGCCGCCCGCGGACGAGAAGGACCCGGTCGGGCCCGACGCCCTGGACACCCTCGCCGCCCGGATCGCCGCGACCCCGGACGGCGAACGCCCTGACGTGCTCCTGCTGTTGGGCGACCAGGTCTACGCGGACGAGGTCTCGAAGGCGACCCGCGAGTGGATCGCAGCGCGAAGGGGTCTGGCGGATCCCCCGGGCCATCAGGTCGCGGACTACGAGGAGTACACGCGCCTCTACTACGAATCCTGGCTCGACCCGGAGATCCGCTGGCTGCTGTCCACGGTACCCAGCTGCATGATCTTCGACGACCACGACGTCATCGACGACTGGAACACCAGCGCGGCCTGGGTCGCGGAGATCCGGGCGACCCCGTGGTGGCGCGAGCGGGTGCTGAGCGGTCTGATGTCGTACTGGGTCCACCAGCACCTCGGCAACCTCTCCCCCGGCGAACTCGCCGCGGACCTGCTGTACGCGGCCGTACGCGAGACCCCCGACGGCACGGACGTGCTGCGCGCCTTCGCCGCCCAGGCCGACCGCGACCCGGCCTCGGTCCGCTGGAGCTACCGCCGCGACTTCGGCCGGACCCGTGTCCTGATGCTCGACAGCCGCGCGGCCCGCGTCCTGGACGAGAAGCACCGCTCGATGCTCGATCCCGGCGAGGCCGCCTGGCTGCGCGAGCAGGTCCTGGAGGCGCCGGGCTCCCGCGACCATCTCCTGATCGGCACGTCCCTGCCCTGGCTGCTGCCCCCGCTGATCCACCAGGCGGAGACGTGGGACGCCGCCCTGTGCCGGGGTGAGCGGGGCGCGCGATGGGCGCGGTTCGGCGAGCGGCTGCGCCGCGCGGCCGATCTGGAGCACTGGGCGGCGTTCCCGGAGTCGTTCGAGGAGCTGGCGGAGTTGATCGCCGAGGCCGGTTCGGGCGAGGACGCGCCGGCGACGGTGTGCGTGCTGTCGGGAGACGTGCACCACGCGTATGTCGCCGATCCGGTCTGGGCCGACCCCGCCCGGCAGCCCGCCGCCCGGGTTCTCCAGCTGACCTGCTCCCCCGTCCACAACTCCATCCCGCTCTCCATACGGCTCGGCTTCCGCTTCGGCTGGAGCCGTCCGGCCCGGCTGTTCGGCAACCTCCTCGTCCGGCACGGCCGTTGCGGGCACCCACCGGTCGACTGGCGGAAGACCGGCGGCCCTTGGTTCGGCAATCAGCTGATGACCCTGACCCTGCACGGCCGTTCGGCGTCGCTGCGCCTCGAACAGGCACGAGAGGTGCGGGGCGGCGCCACCGGCAGCACGGCGAGGGGCGCCCGGCTGACGACCGTGAAGGAGTCCGTGATCGCCCCGCACTCGGCGGCGCGATGAGGCGGACCATCCGCTTCCGTGGGTGCGGCTTCCGGAACCGGACGCGCTGACGGAACGCCGACGGACTCCCGCCCGGCCGATACGGACGGGACCGTGCAGACGGGACCGTGATGAGGGGACCGTGATGAGGGGACGTGATGAGGGGACAGCACGGACGGGACAGTGCCGCCCGCCCGCGGTCGACGGCTACGAGACCGGGGACGGACGGCACCGCGGCGGCCCTGTCGCCTGATCAGCCGTCAGGGCCGCCCGTAAGCACTGCGGTTCACGCTCGGGATGCCGACGCGGGGCGGGCGTGGGCCGGGTGACCGCGGCGAGCGCCGGACCCGGAGCAGATTCGGTCACGCTTTCGGGTACCGATGTCGCGGCATGGACGGCCCTACGTGCGACGACGACCGAAGCGGAACCACAAACGGAAGCCCGACCGTGGCTGAATGTTGAACTTGCAAGTATAGCTTAGGTCCACCTAACCTTGGTGACTCACTCGGTTCCGTCCCACGGTCCGGCCTCCCGGACCGAACCAGACCGAAGGAGTCCCCCACATGACCGGACGCCTCAACAGCGCCCAGCCGTACGCCATTTCCCTGTTCCGTATCGTCGTCGGCCTGCTCTTCGCCGCGCACGGCGCCGCCTCGCTCTTCGGCGTCCTCGGCGGCGCGATGGGCACCGACGGCGGCACCATCGACGCGGGCACCTGGCCCGGCTGGTACGCGGCCGTCATCCAGCTCGTCGCCGGGGCGCTCGTGCTCCTCGGCCTCGGCACCCGCGCCGCCGCGCTCATCGCCTCGGGCTCGATGGCGTACGCCTACTTCGACGTCCACCAGTCGGCCGCCCTGTGGCCGATCCAGAACGGCGGCGAGCTCTCCGCGCTGTTCTGCTGGACCATGCTGCTCCTCGTCTTCACCGGCTCCGGCGCGCTCGGCCTCGACCGGCTGCTCGCCGCCCGCACCTCCTCGGCCGCCGAGGACGAGCGGGCAGCGGAGCCCGTCACCGCCTGACCTCGCAGGAAGGCGCCCGCCCCCGGTTCACGGAGGCGGGCGCCGTCGTCTCCGGACCGTTCGGCCTCGCCGACGGGGCCGCCCGGCTCGTCGGCGGAGCCGCTCACCCAGGGCGCCATCCACACCCATGGCGGACATCGGCGCCGTACGAAGTACCGGAACGTGCGGGCTCGTGAACGTGACGTGACCGACACACGTGCCCCCAGCGGATCTTCTGTCACATCCGCGGCGTACGCTGTATGGCTGTCACAGGCCGCCCCGCCACTCCCCCGTGAGTCGCGGCGCGGCCGTGCTTACGGGGGAGTCGGGGGAGAGTTTCGTGCTGGAGAGTGTGGGGTCGCTGACGGGCAGCCCATGGATCTACGCGGTGGTCGCCGTGTCCATCGTTCTTGATGTGTTTCTGCCGGTCCTGCCGAGCGGTGTCCTGGTCATCACGGCGGCGACGGCCGCGGCGGGCTCCGCCACGGCCACCGGCGCCGTTCCGCACGCCGTGCCCGACATCCTGGTGCTCACCCTCTGCGCGGCCACGGCCTCGGTCTTCGGCGACCTGATGGCGTACCGCCTCGCCTGGCGCGGCGGCGACCGCCTGGATCGCGCCATCGCCCGGTCCCGCCGCCTGACCAGCGCGCAGGAACGTCTCGGCGAGGTCCTGGCGCGCGGCGGCGGGGCCCGCGGCGTACTCGTCGTCGTCGCCCGTTTCGCGCCGGCCGGCCGCTCGGTCGTCTCGCTCGGCGCGGGCGCCGCGCACCGCCGGGTCCGCGAGTTCCTGCCCTGGTCGGTCCTCGCGGGACTGGCCTGGGCCGGTTACAGCGTGGCCCTCGGCTACTTCGGCGGCCAGTGGCTGGGCGCCACCTGGCTCGCGACGGGCGTCTCGTTCGGGGCTCTGTTCATCGCGGGAGCGGGCGCGGCCTACCTCGTGCGCCGGCCCATGGTACGGGAGCAGGGCACCGGCGCCTGAGCCGCGGACCAGCGGCTGCGAGCCAAGGACCACCGGCTGCGGGCTTGCAGGCCTGCGGCGTCATGGGCCGCGGGCTCATGGGCCACGGGCTTGAGGGCTACGGGCCGCGGGCTTGCGCGCCAGGGCCTGACCGCTGCGGGCGGCCACGGGCTCGCGGGCTACGGCCCACACACCGCGTGCTGTGCGGGGCGCGCTATCCGGCGCGCTGGGTCGCCGCCCCGCGCACCTCCAGGTCGTCCAGCAACTCGGCCGTGGCCGCCGCGACCGCTTCGACGGCTCGGTCGAAGACCTCACGGTTGTGGGCGGCCGGGGCGCGGAACCCGGAGACCTTGCGGACGTACTGCAGAGCGGCGGCGCGGATCTCCTCCTCGGTCGCTTCCTCGGGGATCGCGGGCGGGCGAAGTGTCTTGATGCTGCGGCACATGACTCCAGTCTCGC
Organism: Streptomyces sp. NPDC026500; assembly: GCF_055567635.1. NCBI lineage: Bacteria > Bacillati > Actinomycetota > Actinomycetes > Kitasatosporales > Streptomycetaceae > Streptomyces > Streptomyces sp. NPDC026500. Next base: position 233,234 of record NZ_JBVHQB010000005.1, read on the forward strand.
GCGTCCGGCGCCGTCCTGGTCACCGGTCGCGCAAGAGGGGCCGCCACGGCCGGGAATACCGCCGCCGGTTCCACGGATTGAGCAGAACATGACGTCAATGGAGATCACTTACGTCGGCGGCCCCACCGCCGTCATCGCGATCGGCGGCCTGCGGCTGCTCACCGATCCGACCTTCGACGCTCCCGGTGAGTACCCCGTCGGCGCACGGAAACTGGTGAAGACCACCGGGCCCGCGCTGCCGGCCGAGAAGCTCGGCCCGGTCGACGCCGTCCTGCTCTCCCACGACCAGCACCCGGACAACCTGGACGCGTCCGGGCGCGGGTATCTCCAGGACGCCCCGGTGACCCTGTCGACGGTTTCGGCGTACGAGCGGATCGGCGCGCCCGTGCGGGCCCTGCGCCCCTGGGAGTCCGTCGAACTGGCGCGTCCGGACGGCGGAGTGCTGTCCGTGACGGCCGTTCCGGCGCAGCACGGACCCGACGGCTCGCTGCCACTCGTGGGCGAGGTGACCGGCTTCGTGCTGTCCGGGGAGGGGCTGCCGAAGGTGTACGTGAGCGGCGACAACGCGTCCCTGGACGTCGTACGGGAGATCGCGGACCGGGAGGGCCCCTTCGACGTGGCCGTGCTGTTCGCGGGCGCGGCGCGGACCCCGCTGGTGCCGGACGCTCCACTGACCCTGACCAGCGAGGACGCGGCGCGGGCGGCGGAGATACTCGGCGCCGCCCGGGTCGTCCCGCTGCACTTCGAGCACTGGGGCCACTTCACGCAGGACGGCTCGACCCTGACGAAGGCCTTCGCGGAGGCGGGTCTCACGGACCGGCTGCGGCTGCTGGAGCCCGGGGCTTCGGTACAGGTGCCGTAGCGGCGCCTGGGGTCCCGTTCACCGCAATACCCCAGTAAATCCTTGGACTTGGGCAAGGTTCTCCGAGGATTGACTCGGGTGACCGCCGCTTGTGACGATCTCCGGGGCCCCGTTCGGGGTCCCGCGGAGAGGAACGAGGACATATGGCGAACGACGGGCTGACGGTGGCGGTGCTGGGTCCGGGCGGGGTCGGCGGACTGCTCGCGGCGCTTCTCTCCCGCGCCGGCCACCGGGTGATCTGCCTCGCGGGGGACGAGACCGCCAGGACGCTGGCCGCGGACGGCATCGAGGTGCGCAGCGGCTACTTCGGCGACTTCACGGCGCGGGTCGCGGCCGACACCGAACTGCGCGAGCCGGCCGACGTGTGTCTGATCGCGGTCAAGGCGACGGCCCTGGACGCCGCGCTGGAGCGTCTCCCGTCGAAGGCCCTGGGCGAGGAAGGCCTGATCGTCCCGCTCCTGAACGGTGTCGAGCACCCGGCACTGCTGCGCGAGCGCTACCGCCCCGAGCAGGTGGCCCCCGCCGTGATCCGCGTGGAGTCGACGCGGATCACGCCGGGAGTGATCGAGCACGGCAGCCCCTTCGCCGAGGTCGACCTGACCGCCGACACGGCACCCCGAGCGCGGGTCGAGACACTCGCCGGGGCCCTGGAGTGGGCCGGGGTGCGCGCCCGGGTCCAGGACGGCGAGGCGGCGACGCTCTGGGCGAAGATGTCGTTCCTCGCGCCGTTCGCGCTGCTGACGACGCGGTACGGAGTGCCGGTGGGCGACGTACGCACGTTGCACCGTGCGGAGTTGGCAGCCCTCGTCGAGGAGACGGCGGCGGTCGGCCGCGCGTGCGGAGCCCCCGTCGATCCGGCGGCCGCTCTCGCCCGCTACGACGCCTTCCCGGCGGCCACCAAGTCCTCCATGCAGCGCGACGCCGAAGCGGGCCGCACACTCGAACTCGACGCGATCGGCGGCGCGTTGCTGCGGGCGGCGGAGCGGACCGGGGTGCCGGTACCGGTGGCGAGCGGGCTGGTCCGGGACCTGACGCCGACCGCCGACGCGAGCAACTGACGGCGGGGCGGCGCCCGATGACGTCCGGGGCGGCTGACGGAACCGTGGCGGCGGTCGACGACATCCGGGGCGACGGGACCGGGACCGGGGCGGGCGGCGGTCGACGGCATCCGGGCTACGGGACCCGGGCGCCCGGCAGCGTCTTGGGCCGGTGCGATCCAGGCGGTACTGGGTGCCGGTGCCGGGCCGGCTCGGACGGCCGCCGAACAGCCGGGCAGTGGCTCGGACGGCCAGGCGGCGGCCGAACAGCCGGGCGGCGGCTCGGGCGGCCGGGCGGCGGGCAGTTGTCACCCGATGCCGTTCATCCGGGGCATCCGGGGGGCTTACGGGACCGGTGTCGGCGTCAGTCCCCGGCCACCGTCCCCGTCAGTCCCCGGCCACCGTCCCCGTCCCGGCGCTCGGGCCCGCGCCCGCGCAGTGCCGGGACACCGTGTCGGCGAACGCGTGCGCCATGGGCGACAAGGCGTCCCACTGACGTACGGCCCAACCGACCGTGAGGGGCGGCAGGGCCGGTACGGGGAGGAAGCGGAGGCCGGGGCGGCCGGGGCCACGCAGACCGGGCAGGTCGGGGACGACCGCATGGCCGAGGCCGAGTTCGGCGAGCAGGATCGCGGTGTCCCAGTCGGCGACGCTGGTGTCGGAGGCGCTCGCCGGTATCCCCAACTCCCGGTAGGCGGCGTCGAGATGGGCCCGGGAGGTGGAGTTCTCGGGCAGTCCGACGATCCGTAGTCCGGCCAGTTCCTCCGCCTCGATCCGCTCCCGCGCGGCGAGTTCGTCGTCGGCGCGTACGGCGAGCACCCAGGAGAGTTCGGCGACGGCCCGCTGCTCGACCCCGCGCACGGGTGGGCCGAGGGTGACCCAGGCGAGGTCGAGGCCGTGGTCGGCGAGCGCGTCGAAGCAGCCGCGGCTGGAGTTCTCGGTCTGGAACTCCAGGCTCACCTTGGGGTACCGCCGACGGAATTCGACGACGGCCCCGGCCATGAAGTGCCGCACGGTGGTGCCGCCGGTGGCGATCCGTACCGTCCCGGCGCCCCCGCGCGCCAGCTCGTCGAGCCGGCGCAGCGCGAGGTCGAGGCCCGAGATCCCGTCGGCCGCGGCCCGTTCGAGGACCCGCCCGGCGCGGGTGGGCACCACGCCCCGGGCCTGCCGCTCGACGAGGCCGACCCCGACCTCCCGTTCCAGCCGGCGTACGTGCTGGCTCACCGCCGACTGCGTACAGCCCAGCTCCCGGGCCACGGCGCTCAGGCTCCCGGCCCGGCAGACGGCGACGAACACACGAAGATCATCCAGGGTCATGGACCCCAAGGTAGCTGCGGCCCGCAGGAGTTGGCCGCTCAGGCCCGGGTCTTGTCGAGCAGCTCGACGATCTCCTCGGTCGTCCCGCTCTCGCCGAGGCGGGGGAAGATCCGCTCGACGCTGTTGCGGTGCGTCTCGGGGTCGAGGTCGGACATGGCGTCCGTGGCGAGGGTGACGTGGTACCCGTGTTCGTGGGCGGCGCGGGCGGAGGACTCCACGCCGATGCTGGTGGCGATGCCGGCCAGCACGATCTGGGTGATCCCGCGGCGGCGCAGCTGCAGGTCGAGGTCGGTGCCGTAGAAGGCGCCCCAGTTCCGCTTGGTCACGGTGATGTCCCCGGGGTGCCCGGCCAGCTCCTCGACGATGACGTCCCAGCCCTCCGGGAAGGCGCGGCCGCGGCTCGGGCCGTCGATACGGCCGTGTACGGCGTCCGCGCCGTCGGCGGCGGCGGTGACCCGCACGAGGACGACCGGGAGGTCGTGGCCGCGGAAGGCGTCCGCGAGCCGGACCGCCCGCTCCACGACGTCGGCGGCGGCGTACGGGGCGAGGCCCGGGTTGCCGACGATGCCGTGCTGGAGGTCGATGAGGACGAGCGCCGTGCGGGGGTCGAGCGTGGTGACTGCCATGGTCAGGCCTTTCGAGGGATGAGATCGCGGAGGGATCGGTCGATGAGGGTCACCGCCAGGAGCAGCACTGCCCCGGCGAGCATGAAGAGGGCCAGATGGTGCAGGCCGCCGGTGTCAGCGCCGTGCGTGAAGAAGGCCGCGTCGGCGGCGGAGGCGGCCATCGCGCCGAGGTAGGTGAAGGTGCGCAGCAGTCCGGCCGCGGAGCCCATCCGGGCGGGGTCGGCCTGGCGGTACAGGGCGTCCTGATTGGCCAGGCCATTGAGACCCTGCGGAACACCCATGAGGGCGCCGACGCCGGCCAGCAGCCAGATCGCGCTGCCGGAGTTCATGGTCAGGAGCGCCACGCATCCGGCGATCTGGACGAGACTCCCGACCACCAGCTTGCCGCGAACAGCTTCCCGCCGCCCCGTGACGCCGGAGACGACAAGTCCACTCAGCGACAACGGCAGCAGGACGAGCCCGGCGCCGGCCGCATGCAGCCCGTGCCCCTCCTCCATCCACTGTGTGAACCCGTAGAGGAAGGCGTACGCGGTGGTGTAGCTGAGGAACTGGCGCAGGAAGGTGGCCAGCATGGGTCCGTTGCCGCCGAGCACCCGCAGGTCGATGAACGGCTCCGGGACCCGGAGTTCCCGCCGTGCGAAGGCGCTCCCGGCGACGAGCGCGAGCACCGGCAGATACCAGTCGGCGGCCTGCGGCTTCATCAGGAACAGCATCAGTGAGACGAGCAGGGCGGCGAAGAGGGCCATGCCGACGAGGTCGACGCCACGCGCGGCGGGTACTGCGGGTCCGGGGGTCGCGTCCTGCGCCGTCGTGGGCTTCGGGGCGTACGTGCGATCCGGGGCGGTCGCGCTCGGGTGCGGAGTCGGCTCCGGAACAGTCGACGGCCGCGCCTTTGGCAGCCGCACCATTGGCAGCCGCACCATTGGCAGCCGCACCGTTGCCGGCCGTACCTTTGGCAGCCGCAAGGCTCCGAGGACCAGACAGGCCAGCGACAGTGGCACGTTGACGAGGAAGATGGTGCGCCAGCCGCCCACGCCGATGAGCAGGCCGCCCAGAGTGGGCCCGATCACGGCGACGGTCTGGGCGGAGACGGCGAGCGCGGTCAGCACTCCGGCCGGGCTGCCCTGCCCGGTGCGTTCGGCCTCACTGCGGGTGAGGTGCATCGCGGCGGGGTACGCGGCCGAGGTGCCCAATCCGAGCAGTATCCGGGCGGCGACCAGCGCACCGAGGTTCGGGGCGAGGGCACCGAGAAGTCCGGCGATGCCCACCATGGCCGTACCGGCGAGGTAGAGGCGGCGGGGGCCGTACAGATCGACGAGCCGTCCGATGACGGGCTGCCCCACGGCGGTGGCGAGATAGAGCCCGGAGACCAGCCAGGCGGTCTCCGCCGGCGACGCCCCGAGCGCTCTGCCGATCGGCACCAACGCCACCGCGATCATGGAGGAGTTGACCGGGTTCAGCACGGAACCGAGCACCATCGGGGCGATCAGTCGACGGTCGAAACGGTCGGGCGGTCGGTGACGGGCGGGGGTGAGGCGGTGCTGGATCCAGTCCCGGAGGGTCGGTATCACGGCCGGGCGAGCCGTTCCAGCAGGGCCATCGCCTCGATGACCGTCTGCCGCTCGTCCTCGGTGCACCGGTCCTGGAAGGCTCGGGCGAGCCACTCCGAACGGGCCTGCCGGGTGCCTTCGACGCGCTCGCGCCCGGCGTCGGTGAGCGTGACCAGCTGACGCCGGCCGTCCCCGGGGTCCGGATTGCGCTGGATGAGTCCGTACTGGTCGAGGGCCGCGAGCGTGGCGGCCATCGACTGCGGGCGCACTCCCTCGGTCGCCGCCAGCGCGCTCGCCGTGGCGGCCCCACTCTTGCTCACCAGGGTGAGCGCGGAGATCTGGGAGGGCGTGAGGTCCTGCTTCTCGGAGACCTCGCGGATCCGCCGCCGGAGCAGACTGAACGCGACCCGCAGATCCTGCGCGGCGCGCGCCGCGGAATCCGAGACACCCGCGTCGCCCCGCCGATTGCCGCTCTGATCCATAGCGTCACCGTAAATCGCTCAGCCCAAACTGTCCAGTTGTGACTGTTCAGTTTCACCTGGACAACTCTTCCGGGCGCACCGCGTCGCGACCGGCCCGACCGGCCCGGGTTCACCAGAGGCTCGCGACCCGGGAGACGAGGCGTTCCCCCAGGTCACACGCCATCGGAACACCTGTTCGGAACACCCGTTCGCGTGAAGTCCCGGAAGGAACTCGCATCACAAAATCGAACAGGCGTAGCATTGCCACGTGGCTGCGACCTATGACTTTCCGAGTGACCTCCTCGCCGGTCAGGAGGAGCTGCATCAGGTCCGGGCCGAGCTATTGGCCCTGCTGAAGCGGCTCCCCTGGTCGGTGGAGCCGCTGGACGGCTTCAGTGACACCGGCGGCTGGCGCAAGGTGGAGCGCCCCGCCTCCCCCGGCTGGACCGCCGACGAACAGGCCGAGGTCGAGAAGCTCCGCCAACGCGAGCGCGAGCTCACTGTGTTCGTCTCCGGCCACCGCTTCTGGTCGGAGGTCCCCCCTCCGGACAAGGTCGACGCCCGGATGCGCCTGAAGCACACGCGTGACACCCCGTTATAAGGGGCGCGCGTCGAACTGGAGGATGGCCTGGCCCGGTGGCCCCCAGCGCTCCGAGCAGGTGATCCCGGGGTGTGGTGGCTCAACGACGCGGGTCGGTCGCGTGCAGGGTCTTATCGATGGCCGCGCACGCCGACTCCTCGCATCGGAGCCGCGCCGTCCGACCTCGGCGGTCTCGGCTCCAGCAAGCTTCGACGCGTATCCGACAGACCGATCACCGCAACCTCCGCTGCCCGGCGCTGCCGTGAGGCCCGACCGCGTTGGCCCACAGGACAGTTGACCGGCTCACCGTTTCGCCAGCGCCCTGGGCGGCCGACAACTCAGCAGTCGTAGCGGTGAACTGTGGTCGAAGTCGTAAGGTCGCGGCACCTCGTCCACCAGTGGTCGATCCGCCAGGGCGGTGGCGGATCACCACCGCAGCACGGGCACCGGCGAGTGCTGGTCGTGTTCGGAGTGGATCAGCGGGCACCAGAGCACTTGGAGCACGTCGGCGCCGGCCGGAAACACCATGGCCGGGACGTCGCGAGCGAAGAGCTGCAACACGGGCACCATGGCGACGGGGGCCGGACCGACCACCGCGCAACCGCGGGCAGGGTTGTAGTGGTCAGGAGCGGCACACATCGGCCAGGGCTCATCGGCGGGCCACGCGAGCGGCCCGCCCAGCGAGCTCTCATCCCGTACGGGGCTGCCGGCGCGCGGGTACAGCAGAGTGGTCGCCCGCGCATACGGCAGAAGTTCTGGAGATGCTTCCGCGATGTCGAGCGGGGCTGGTGGGACAGTAAGCCTCATGATCACCTCCGGACCGCGCATCGTGGCCCGGCCGACCGACACCACCGTGTGATTGCCGTACTTCCCCGCCGCACAGCACTCGCCGTCCGGCCTGTTCACTACGCACATGACAGGTAGCTCAGAGCAGTACCGCCTGAGTAGTGCGATCTCCGCCCTCGGTGATGCCGTCCCCGGAGATCTTCGACGGTCCCCCCTCGGCTGGGCCGGCGTACGAGCGTGGGAAGCCGCTCACGGCATCGAACTACCGGAGCCCTACCGTACGTTCGTCGCGGAGGTTTCCAACGGTTCGCTGGAGGGCGCATCCATGGGACACGCGCTCCTTCCCTTGGGCAGCCTGCCTGAGAACTGGCAGAGCTGGAAAGCCGTCTGCTGGCTCAGCCCCGAACCATTCGACGGAACAGCGGTACGCAGGTTCACTGAACCCTTCCCCGTGGAGGAGGAGTGGCAGTGGGAGTACGACTACTACGACCACGATGAGCACTCGCCCCTGCTCCACGCCATCTATCAGAACGGCTCGGTTCTCCTGGGCGGCAACGACGAGTTCTGGGTACTCGTGGTCACGGGGCCTCAACGCGGCCGGGTCTGGTGGCTGGGAGACGGATGCGTGGCCCCGTACATGGACGCGAGGGAGGAAAGCGAGCCAGAGGCCGACTTCGTGGCCTGGTTCCAGGACTGGCAAGCCGACCGAGGTTGGTGGTCCGAGCACCTCGACGGGTAGGTCTCGGCCGGCGGCTGCCTTCATGGCAAGCGCCTGCACGGTGGTGGCCGAAGACTCGAACTCCGCCGTCCGGCAACACACCCCTCACACCGAGGATCAGGAACTGGAACGGCCCTACACCACGAACGGCCGTGCGTCCGTACGAGTCGAAGGACCTGTTCAATGGATTGTCGATCAATTCAGGGTGCCTACAGATCAGCCAAAGCCAAAGCCACTGAGGATCGATTGACCCGCGTGTGCCGGTCCCCGCCCAAGAGCCCGGAGCGGCACCGACGCCGTATCCCCGATCCCGCCCGGATCCTTGCAACCCGAACGGTGCGTCCAGGTGGAGCGCGGCACTGTACGAACGACCTTGACGCCCGGGGCCGCGACTGCTCGGCTCTGCCTGGGTCGACGGCAGACGGGATGGGAGCACCCCGCGCACGCCACCTAGGCCACACCTAGGCCGGCACTCGCGAACGGCGCCCCCGCCATCTTGGAGCCTGAGCACCCCCGCCGGAGCCATGCTCTGACCGGGGAGCTCCGTGTCCAGGTCTCTGCTCATGGGTCGTTGCTTGCTGCGGACCCAGGGGTTGACCCCGGCGCCGAAGGCGCAGAGGAGTCGGGCCCCAGGGGCAAGCCCGCGCTCGCGCGGGGGTGTCTTCGACATGTGGATCTCCTAGTGATTCAGAGACCCAGGTGTCAACGATGATCGGCAGTTTTAGAGGGTCTCGCGGAACGACGCGACGTCTCGAATGCCGGGCGGCTATGACCCGAACTTCGTCCATTGCCCTTCAGAGACCACCTCGACGGAGCCGTCGACGACCTTGATGGCCGTCTGTTCGTCGATGGCGTAGGCCGGGACGCCGACGTCGACGGCCCACCGCTCTGCGTCAGCCAGGGTGTTCTGCGGGAAGGCGTCCAGGTGCGGGAAGATCGAGAAGTCGACGACTCCCAGGGTGCGATCGTCCGGTGCGGACGGCCACTCGACGAAGTGCGCTCCGATCCGGGGCGTCATCACCATGCTTCCGGCACTCACTCCCACCCAGACCGTGTCGGGCAGCGAAGGCAGCAGATCGGCCAGCCCGGACTCCCGCATCCAGTGGCACAGATAGGTCGCGTCGCCGCCGTCGACCAGGAGCACGTCGGCCTCCCTGATCCAGGGGACGTATCGCTCGGCGCCGATGGTGGGCAGTGCGGTGAGCTCGAGGACACCGAGCGACGCCCAGCCCAGGCCGGACAAGTGCTGCCATGCGGGCTCGGCGGCTGCGAAGCCCCGCACCGATGTCGGACCGCACATCGGGTGACCCTACTGTGCTGTCGGGACGCAGAGGGCGTGGCACTCGGCGATCGGCTTGCCGAGAAGCTGCACGAGCGCCGAGTGGATGCTTGGGTTCGTGACGCCGCCTGACGTAAGCAAGAGTTTCAAGGTGCCTCCAAATTCGCGCGCGGAAGGTGGATGTACCTGAAGACCTGGGACCGTGCTGGAACTCATCGCAGGCCCTCGCCCGGATCAGCAACCGGCCCGTGCCCGGGTCTCGCGCCCCGCGCATCCTGCGGCTGCGCCCCACCCGGATCGGCCTGGTCCTGCGCATCTACCTCCGCACCCTCGCCGCGACCGGCGGCGCCAGCAACCGGGAGCTGATGCAACGGATGGGCCATTCGTCGGTGCGGGCCGCGCGGGTCCATCGGCACCTCGTCAACGGGCGCGACCGCGAGATCGCCGACTACGTGGACGGCCAGATCAAGAAAGTGAAGTGGACTCCACGTGGACTTTCTGGCACGTGAGTGGCACGGAGCCGTCTAGCGGCTGAGAAATATCAAGGCCCAGATCACCGGATTCACACCGGCTGACCTGGGCCTTGTTCGTGTCCTGAGACTGGTGGGCGCGGACGGTTTCGAACCGCCGACATCCGCCTTGTAAGGGCGGCGCTCTACCACTGAGCTACGCGCCCAGGACGAGTCGACAGCCTACATTGCCCGGGGGTGTGCCCCGCAAACCCGTATCCGGCGAGTGAGGGGCGGGCGGAGGGCGGGGCGGGGCCCGGCGGTGCGGCCCGGGGGTTATCCCCACCCCGTATCCGGGAGCGGGCCGGATCGTCCCGGGCTCCGTGGATGCCTACCGTCGGAGAGGCTTCGAGGACCGGCTCCGGTCGACCATCGAAGGTCGAAGGCCGAAGGTCGAAGCGTCTCGCAGACCGTCTCAGGGGGAGATCAGTCATGACCCGCACGCGCACCCATAGCGCCACCCGGAACCGTACCCACAGCGCCCCACGCGCCACACCCGCCACACCCGCCTCGCACGCCACCAGCACCGCCACCCGCACCCGCACTCGTGCCGCCGCCGTCAGCGGTGTCGTGATCGCGCTCGTCGTGGGCGTCAGCGCGTGCGGGGCGTCCGCCGGGGACGACAAGCACCCCGAGCAGCGGTCCTTCGGGCTGCACGGGCGGACCCTGACCGTCGACTCGGCCGACTCCGCGCTCGATCTGGTGGTGTCGGATTCCGCGAAGGCCGGCGAGGTCCAGGTCACCCGGTGGTTCCAGGGGCATGTCACGCTCGGCGGGGACCCCAAGGTCACCTGGGCCATGGAGGACGGCGACCGGCTGGTGCTGCGGATGAAGTGCTCGGGTGTCGTCGCCGACTGCTCGGCCCGGCACCGGATCGTGGTGCCGCGCGGGGTGGCCGTCAAGGTGGAGGACGGGGACGGACGGGTGAGCGCGCAGGGCTTCGAGGAAGCGCTGAGCATCCGTACGGCGGACGGTTCGGTGCGGGTCAGCGACTCCTCGGGCGCGCTGGACCTGCGCAGCGGCGACGGCTCGATCCGGGCGGTCGGCGTGGACGCCCGCAGCGTGCGCGCCCGTACCGAGGACGGCTCGGTACGGCTCGAACTCGGCGCCGTGCCGGACCTGGTGGACTCCCGCAGCAACGACGGCTCCGTCTCGATCGTGCTGCCCCGCGCCACCTACCGGGTGACGACCGGCAGCGGTGACGGCTCGGTCCAGGTGGACGTGCCCCGCGACGACTCCAGCTCCCACCGGGTCTCCGCGCACACCGGCGACGGAAAGATCACGGTACGAACAGCGAACTGACCGGCCCGTGTGTTCGTCTTCAACCGGTGGGAGAATGACAGCCGGGCAAGGCGGATGACAGCACGGGAGAGGGATGTGACGGCGACACCTTCGCAGCCGTATTCGCCGTTCGCGGGATCCGCGCGGCCTGCACACCCTCTTGCCGCCCGGCGGGCCCCATCGCCGGAGCGACCGGAGCGGCCGGTGCGTCGTCCTCGTCCGTCCGTCGCCCGTGACGTGTTCACGCTCGTCGCACTGCCCCTGTTCGCCGCCCTCGTGCTGCCCGCGGCCTTCGCGGGAGGCGGCACGCGGCGCTGGTTCGGCGGGCGGTCCGAGGGCCAGCGGGCCGAGGCGCAGGCCGCCAAGGACGCCGCCGCGGCGGCGTTCTACGAACTCGACACCGCCCAGCGCGACCTGCGCATCTCGATCGAGACCATCACGGCCGTGGACGACTCCCCGGCCGCCCGGCGCGTGGTCGCCGACTTCGAGGCGCTGGGGCGGCGGATCGACGAGGCCAGCCAGAAGTACATCACCGCTGTCGACGCCCACGATCTGGACCGGGACGAGCTGGAGGCGTCGGTCGCGGCGCGGGCCCGCGGCGAACTCGTCGCCGCGAAGGACGAGCTGGGCCGTGTGAAGGCCGACCTGGACCGGTTCGAGCAGAGTCTCGGGCCGCTGCTCGGCAAGGCCGAGACCCAGCTGGCCCGGCTGGCCCCGGCTGTCGAGCGCGCCCGGCAGTCGCTGCTCGCCGCCTCGAACGCCCTTGATTCCGTACGGCAGTCGGGGCTGAAGGCGGACGATCTCGCCGCCCGGCTCGCCGCTCTCGGGCCCGAGCTGACCAAGCTCAACCGGGGCGCCGGGCAGCACGGCGTGCCGGAGACGCTGGAGCGTGCCGAGCGGGTTTCGCGGGAGGCCGCGGCGGTGCGCTCGGAGGCGGAGCGGCTGCCGGAGCGAGCCGCCGAGATCGACCACCGGCTCGTTTCGCTGCGGACCCGCGCGCAGGCGCTGACGACCCGCTCGGGGCAGGTGGAGCCCGTGCTGAGCGAGCTGCGGCGGCGGTTCTCCGCGGCGTGCTGGCAGGACCTCCAGCATGTGCCGGAGCAGGCCACGGAGCACGTACGGCAGGCCGAGGCGAAGCTGAAGGAGGCACGGGCCGCGCGCGAGGCGCAGCGCTGGCCGGACGCGGCCTCCCTGCTGGCGACGGTGCGGGCGCTGCTGAACAGCACCGACGAGGCCGTGTCGGCGGCCGGTGACCGGCTGCGGCGGCTGAACGCCGTGCAGAAGGACCCCCAGCAGGAGATCGACCGCACGCGGTTCGCGATCCGGGACGCGCAGCGGCTGGCCATGGCGGGCCGCAACACCCCCGACCCCCGGCAGGCCGGTCCGCTCGACGATTCTGTCGCACGGCTCGACCGGGCCGTCGCCACGCTGGAGGGCCGGCACCCCGACTACTGGCACTTCCTGACCGAGACGGAGGCGGTGCGCCAGACGGTGGCGCATGTGGTCGCGCAGATCCGCGAGCAGCGCGGCGGCGTCTGAGAAGGGCGAGGAAGACCCCGGGCGAGGAGGACCGCGTCCCGGCGGCGGAAGCCCTCGTCCCGGCGACGGGCCTGCCCGAGCGGCCGTCGCGGACCCCGGCAGCGGCCCCGCGACGCACCCGTCCGTCGCGTCGCAGGGCCGTGCCGAGGCACTGATCAGGTGCGGTACGCGTAGTACGCCGCGTTCGGGTACGACGCGAGGAGGCTCGACACCGACCGGCGGTAGGTGTCGGTGTCGTGGTAGGTCAGGTACGGCACCCCGCCGGCGCTCCGGTACGACGTGATCATGGAGTGGTCCTTGGACCCGTCCTTGTCGAAGTCCATCTGCATCATGTCGCCGACGTCCATCTGGTAGACGTTCGCCAGGGGCGTGGAGCGCCCGGCGGTCTGGGTGAACCAGGACAACTCGTTGACGCCGACCCAGGTGTCGGTCTGCGTGGTCGCGCCGTAGTTCCAGGTGCCGTAGTCCTCGTCGGAGCTGGTGACCGGCGCCCAGCCGCCCGCCTTCAGGGACTGGCTGACGTAGTTGGTGCAGTCGCCGCCGACGGAGTTGAAACTGCGGTAGGCGGGGTTGTAGTTCTTCCAGTACGTCTCGGCGTACGTCGCCATGGCCGCGTAGTCGTACGGGCCGCCGGTGAGCGTCTTGGCGTTGGCGGGCGCGGGGTACGTGGTCGCTGCCCGGGGGGCGTCGACAGCGGCCATCGTGGTCCTGCGGGGCGTCGTCGTGACGGGCTCGTTGACCTGCCGGGGACCCTTGTCCGTCGACCGCTCGCCCGTCAGCTTCCAGGTGCCGTCCGGCTGGGCGGCGAAGGTCAGTACGTGGTGTGCGCGAAAGCCCGTGGTGGCGGGCTCGTCGCCGCGGATCTTCCGGTAGGTGAGGGTGGTGGTCTCGGTGACCCAGGCGGTGGCCCGCTGTCCCGTCACCCGGGTTCTGTTCACGGCGACCCGGGTGTCGGCGGCGCTGTAGGCCTCACCGAGGGCCGCGAGGCGGGACCGGGTGCCGTGCAGCGAGGAGACCGCGGTGCTCTCGGTGTGCGCGAGGGTGTCGGACACCCGTATGCCCGCCGTGGTCGCCTTCAGGGCCGTACGGGCCGTCGGGGCCCCGTCCAGCAGGGCGGCCGTGCGGTCGGTGAACACGGCGTCGGCCACACGGCCGAAGGCGTCGGCCGTCGACGCGGTCACCCGGGGAGCGGGGGCCGTCGCGTGGGCGGCGGACAGGGGCAGCAGGAGGGCGGAGAGGGTGAGGGCCCCCACGGTCGAGCAACTGCGGCTTAAGTTCTTCGCTATCACTGATGATTCTCCTTGATCCCCGGTCGGACTCCAGGGAAGGGAATCTTTACATGTCCCACTCAACTGTGCTGAATCCGGGGGGAGTTCGCGTCGCCTACAACCAGGTCCTTTATGTCGGAGGTAAGTTGAAGCTCAGCGCGTTGCCGCGGAGCCACCGGCGCCATGGCGGGCCCTACTTCACCACGGTCGACCAGTCCGGCGACTGGGCGGGGTCGAGGCTGCGCAGGCGCTCCAGGGTCTCGGGCTTCTGCACATCGAGCCATTTGGTCAGCTCTTGGAAGGACACACAGCGAACGCCCTTCTTCGTGCACACGTTCTTGATGACCTGGTCGATGGCTTTCATGTAGATGCCGCCGTTCCAGTCCTCGAAGTGGTTGCCGATGAACAGCGGTGCCCGGCTGCCGTAGTAGACGCGGTTGAAACCGGCCTCGTAGGACTTGACGGTCTCCTGTTCCCACTGCGGGTACTTGGCCGGGTCTCCCTCGGTCTCACCGTCGGACTGGTTGTAGAGGAAGTTGAAGTCCATGGACAGGCCTTGGTACTTGCCGTTCTCGTAGGGGAGCATCTCGAGCGGGAAGTCCCATACGCCCTCCTTCTTCTTGGGCCATATCTGGAAGTCGCCCGCGGAGCTGGCGTCGTAGCGCCAGTTGTACTTGTTGGCCGTGGCCTTCATGGCCTTGAGCAGGTTCTTCTGGCCTTCGAGGCAGGGTGCGCGCCCGCCGCTGATGGCACGGGCCGGGTCGAAGGGCAGGGGCGCCAGGTCGGTGTAGCCGGTGTTGGTCTTCCACTTCTCGACGAAGGAGAAGAACTGGTTGATCTCGCTCTCCCACTCCGTCACGCTCCAGTCCCCGCCGCCCTTGTCGCCGCAGAAGTGGCCGTTGAAGTGGGTGCCGATCTCGTTGCCCTGCTTCCACGCCTTGCCGAGTTCCTCCAGCGTGGCGCGCAGGTGATCGTCGGTGGCGTAGCTGATGGCCGCCGAGCCCGGCGAGTGCATCGGCGGTTCGTAGAGCGTCTTCTTGTCCTTGGGCAGCAGGTAGATACCGGTCAGGAAGAACGTCATGTGGGCGTTGTACTGCTGGGCCAGCTCCCGGTAGTGCGAGAAGAGCTGGTCGTCGCCCTGGAGAGCGCCGTCCCAGGAGAAGACGACGAACTGGGGAGGCTTCTCGCCGGGCTTGAGCGGTACGGCCTTCAACTCGCCCTTCTGCGGGCCGGTGTAGGACGTGGAGCCGTCGCCCAGCACATGGGTCTTCCCGTCCCACACCGGTTCCTTCTTCGCCTTGGCGGCGTCGGAACCGTGCGCGCGGGCGGACGCGGCCGGTGTGGTGTGGTCCGTGTTCAGGGCCAGGTAGGTGGCGGCCACCGACGTGACGACGAGGAAGGCCGTCATGGCCGCGAAGCCCTGGCGTGCGGAGGCTGCGGCAGAACCGGGATCGGGCTCACGGCGACGGCGCCGGCTGTGCTTCGAGTTCATACGGGGCACATTCTGCGAGGGGGGTGGAAGGAGCGTGGCGCGGCCACCGGGTGGCCGTCGGCGGGGGCCGAGCCGGACGGTCGGCCGACGGGGTCAGCGAAGCGGGCTCATGGCACCGGACCAGATGCTGTACGGCGCGTCGGCGACGGGTGCGCCGGCGATCCCCTTGAGCGGAAGCGGTTCGAGGCTCTTGGTCAGGTCGATGCGGTACAGGACCACCGCCGTCGACACGGAACGGTTCGAGCCCACGTACCAGGCGGCCTTGTCGTCCAGCGTGGCGCCCCGCTTGCCGGCCACCTGCGCCGCGAGGGGGGCCGCGCCGGGGTGACCGGTGCGGAAGGAGTCCGAGAGCGCCTCGGTGACCTGGCGGGCCACCTCCGCGCGCATGGCGCGATGGGGTGCGGGCATGTCCAGCCGGACGTGGGCGCCGTTGCGGGTGATGCGGCGCACGGAGTACGGCTCGAAGTGCGTTCCGCCGGCGGCGAAGGTGGCGTAGGAGCTGGCCATACGGATCGCGCTGGGTGTGGCGGTGCCGAGGGACAGTCCGGGCACCTGCGGTCCGATGCTGGAGGAGAGCAGTCCCGACGCCTCGGCGGTCTCGCGCACCTTGTCCAGGCCGGCGTCCATGCCGAGCTGCATGAACGGGGTGTTCACGTTCGCGGCGAGCGCCGAACGCAGCGTGATCTGGCCGTAGTTCTTGTTGCCCTCGTTGTGGGCGGCGACCTTCTTGCCTCCGCGGTCCCAGTACGGGCCTTCGGGCGTGCTGACCGGGACGCCGTCGTCGCCGTTGTAGAGGGAGTCGGGGGTGACCGGTGTGGCCGCGCCTTCGCGGGTCTTGTGGACGCCGTGCTCCAGGGCCGCGGCGTAGACGAAGGGCAGGAAGGCCGAACCGGCCGGGACGGTGGTGGCGTTGGACTCGTTGTAGCCCTGCTCACGGTGGTCGGGGCCGCCGTAGACGGCGAGGATCCGTCCGTCGGCGGCGATCGAGGCGGCACCGTAGTGGGCTGCCTTCGCGTCCTCCGGGTGGTCCCTCTTCGCCTGCTTGCGGGCCTTGGCCACGACGTCGGTGAGCGCGGTCTCGCGCTTGCGGTCGAAGGTCGTGTAGATCTGGTAGCCGCCGAGGTCGAAGTCCCGGGCCGAGATGTGCCCGGCCTTCTTGGCGTACTGGGTCGCCAGTTCGACCAGGTAGTCGCTCTGCTTGCCGGTGTCGTAGCTCCCGCTCTGCTTGATCGGCTCGGGGAACTTCGTGTACGTGGCACGCTCGGCCGCCGACAGTTTGCCGGACTTGACCATGCGGTCGAGGATCCAGGACCAGCGCTCCACGGCCCGCTGGTGGTTGGCCTTGCTCAAGGTGGGGTCGTAGAGGCCCGCGCCCTTGAGGAGTGCGGCGAGGAAGGCTCCCTCGCTGGCGTTGAGGCGGCTCACGTCCTTGCCGTAGTAGGCCTGCGAGGCCCGCTGGAGGCCGTAGGTGCCGCGCCCGAACCAGCTGGTGTTGAGATAGCCCTCGAGGATCTTGTCCTTGCTCATCTTGTTGTCGAGCTTGAGGGCGATCATGGCCTCGGTGAACTTGCGGGTCACCGAACGGTTCTGGGTCAGGTAGACGTTCTTGACGTACTGCTGGGTGATGGTGGAGCCGCCCTGGGTGTCTCCCTGGCCGACCGTGCGCACCAGGGCGCGGGCCAGGCCCTTGGCGGAGATGCCGGGGTCGGTGTAGAAGCTCTCGTTCTCCGCCGCGAGGACCGCCGAGCGCACGTCCTCGGGTATGTCCTTCAGAGGCATGGCCTGGCGACGCACCCAGCCGGTACGGGCCATCGGTGTGCCGTCCGACCAGAAGTAGACGTTGTCCTGCTGGGTGGCATATGTGTTCAGGTTCTGGGGTATGTCCGTTGCGGCGTAAGCGATGACGAGCAGCGAGCCGCTCAGGCCGATGGACAGCGCGATGCCGCCGAGCCACTGCCGCCAGGAGGGCAGCCAGCGTCGCCAACCGACCCGCCCCGGGCGCGGGTAGGCGGGTCTGAGGCGACGGGCGAGCGGCACGAGGCGTGCGGCGAGTCCGGACAGCGGGGTGGGCTGCGAGGGCTTGCGGCGGCTGCCGCGACCGCGCTGCGATCCGGTTGGGCTAGCCACGGCGCGCTCCTGCGCTCGGACGGCCCAAAGACAGGGGATTCGGAGCATCGTTGCGATGCCATGTCCTGGTCACGACTGCGTCTCCCTCCGCACTTCGGAATTGCGCGCGCGGGTAGTTGCAGCGGCCGCTTTCGCGGCTGCGAGCCCCCCTCCCCGACCTTGCGGCTCGTCGCGGCCCTATTAAATTATCAGCGACCAATGCGATCCCTTCGATCGGCAACGAGACAAAAAAGCTCAAGGGGCAACGGAGTTCACCGGTTCACCCCTTCGACCAGCCCTCACTCGCGCCCCGGGAACCTCGATCCGCCACGCCCGACGAAGGTCCCGGAGCCCTACGGACGATGACTCGTTCCGGCTAACCTGTGCGCATGCCTCGCTACGAGTACCGCTGCCGGACCTGCGGCGACACCTTTGAACTGAGCCGCCCCATGGCCGAATCCGCCGCTCCCGCGGCCTGTCCGGCCGGGCACGACGACACCGTCAAACTGCTGTCGACGGTCGCTGTCGCCAGGGGTGGTTCGGCGTCCGCGCCTGCGCCCGCACCGCGTTCGAGTGGCGGCGGAGGCGGGTGCTGCGGCGGCGGCTGCTGCGGCTGATCCGGGGGATTTCTTACCAACTCTTCAGTCACGCCCGAATCAACTCCGGCGTGTCGCGGCGGAACGGCCCCGGTCGTCCCAACAGGACGCCATCGGGACCAAGTTCCACATATCTCTCGGACCGTCCCGAGTCGGGCGCATCGAGGCCGGATCAGCCCGTAGCCGCTCAATACGACCGGGCCGGAACCAAGTTCGCCATACCGCCCACCCGGCCCTGAAGCCGGCACGCGCCGGACCGAGCGCCCGCACGCCCCGACGCGACAGGACCGAAGCCGCGTTCGGGACACGGCTCGGACCGGTCCCGGGCCGGGCGTGCCAGGGTCGGAACGCCCCCCGGACACACCCACCCCCAACGGGACCGGAACCGAGTTCCGCGCCTCCCTCAGACGAGTCCCGAGCCGGCGCAGGCGCCCACGAACTCGCGCAGGATCCGCTCCCCCGCCGCGACACCCCGCTCCGGCAGCGCGGTGATCGCCGGTGCCGTCCAGTCGGCCTCGGCGAGCTCACCGTGACCCGGACGCCAGCCGCGGTCGGCGGCGAGCAGCAGGTCGGCGTCGAGCAGCGAGTCCCCGGCGGCGAGGGTGAGGACGGCTCCGGTACGGCGGGCGACCTCGCGCACGGCCGCGCTCTTGGTGAGCGGCTTCGGCACGGCGTAGATCTTGCGGCCCTGCAACGAGACCGTCCAGCCGCGGTTCTCCGCCCACACGGCCAGGTCCTTCACCCACTGCTCGGGGAGCAGTTCCCGCTCCACCACCAGATAGGCGAACAGGTCCTCGGCGACCCGGTGCTTGCGCACCCAGGCCGGGTCCGCGGTGGCCTCCAGGTGCTCCCGCACCTCGTCGAGCGGCGCGCACTCGGAGGCGAGCCGCTCCTTCACGCCCGAGTGCCAGTCGTGGTCGGAGACACCGTCGACGAGCAGATGTCCGCCGTTGGCGCAGATCGCGTACTCCGGGGCCGGACCGGGCAGGTTGATGCGCTGGTACTGCTTGCGGGTGCGGGTCGTGGTGGGCATGAAGTGCGCGATGTCGCCCAGTTCGGTCAGCAGCGCGGCGGCCGTCTCCGTCATGTAGGACAGCGGCTTGCTCTCGTGCACCTCGACGCAGAGCAGCCGGGGCGCGCGCGCGTCCGGCATGGTCAGCGCGAGCGCGGCCGAGGAGTAGATGAGCGTTCGGTCGAGGTCGCTGGCGACGAGCACCTTGGGCACGGACATCAGAGGGTCACCGCCTTGCCGTCGGCACCGGTCGCGCCACGCGTGTACTTCGGGTGGATCAACCCCACGCAGGTGTACGGGAGTTCCTCGACCTCCTCGACGGGTACCCCGCGCTGCCCGGCGAGCAGCCGGACGTGGTCGAGGTCGGCGCCCGCTCCGGCGCGCGCGAGGATCTTCCAGGGGACCCGGCGCAGCAGCACCCGGGTGGTCTCGCCGACGCCCGGCTTGACGAGGTTCACGTCGTGGATCCCGTGCTCCTCGCTGATCCGCTCGACGGCCGCCCAGCCCTCCCAGGTGGGGGTGCGGTCGGCGGCGAGGAGTTCCTTCGCCCGGTCGCGGGCCGATTCGGCGACAGCGGGGAAGTGGGCGGCGACGGCGTCCAGGAACTCGACGGAGACATCGGAGCCGGCGAGCTCGCGGTAGAACTTCGCGCCGTGGAAGTCGTGTTCGCCGACCAGGTCGGAGCGCAGGACCGTGCGCGAAATCAGCCCGGAGACGGTGGAGTTGAGGCAGGCGGAGGGGATGAGGAAGTCCTCGCGGGTGCCGTACGTGCGCACGCACGAGCCCGGGTCGGCGAGCACCGCTATCTCCGGGTCGAAGCCGGTGATGCCCTCGGCCTCCTCGAACTCCTCGATGGCGTCGGTGAGTTCGCGGGTGATGGCGCCCTTGCCGGTCCAGCCGTCGACGAAGACGACGTCGGCCGGGTCGTGGTGGGCGGCGAGCCAGCGCAGCGCGTTGGCGTCGATGCCGCGGCCGCGGACGATGGAGACGGCGTAGTGCGGCAGGTCGAGGCCGTGCTGGTGCTGGGCCCAGCGGCGCATCAGGACGCCGACCGGGGTGCCGGCCCGGGCCAGGGACACCAGGACGGGACGCGGCGACCGGTCGGCGAGGACGAGTTCGGTGACGGCACCGACGGCCTCGGCGATCCGGGCGGCCGAGGTGGCGAGGGCCGCGTGGAAGAGCTCCTGGTACTCGGCGCTCGGCTGGTACTCGACCGGCAGCGACTCGGCGTAGTGGGCGCCGCCGCTCTGGATCGCCTCCTCGCGCTCCTCGGTCGGCGCCTCCAGCGTCACGTCCGACAGGTCCTGCAGCAGCCAGCCGACCTCGTCGGGGGCGTACGAGGAGAAGGCGGGGCCGCGGAGGGGCTCGGGCAGCATGGAGGGCCTTTCGGTGGACGGCCGTGCGGGGACGTACGACGGGACGACGGCGAGCAGGACCCGCGGGGTGTGCGCCGCCAGCTGGTCCAACAGGCCGTCGGGCGCGTGCAGTTCGGGGGTGTCGGCGGTGGAGTCAACGACCGCCACGACGGCGTCGAAGCCGGCGCCCGCGACGTTGTAGGCGTAGCGCTCGCCGGGGCCGTCGTCCGGGTTGTCGTGGGCCGGGAAGGCAATGCGGCTGCGGATGGCGTAACCGGGGTCGTCGAGGGCGAGCACCGGGGACCGGGTCGTGGTGGAGAAGCGCACCTCGGCGGGCACCAGCCGCTCCAGCTCGTGGGCCAGTCGGAGCGGCGCGTACATCAGCTCCTCGAAGCCGAGCACCAGGACGCGGCGCGCGCCCTCGGGCAGGACGTCGGCGAGCCGTGCCGCCATGGCGGGCAGGGCACCCTCCAGACGTATTCGGTGTCCGGGCGTGAACCCGTGCCGTCCGCCGTCGGGGAGGCCGTGCGGCCAGCCGAGCTCGACGCGGACGGCCCGGCCCGCGCCCTCGGGGGCGGTGGCGGGGGTGTCGGGCGCCGCAGGTTCGTAGCGGGCGACCAGGGCCGTCCCCTTCGCCAGGACGTCCTCGGGCAGGCGCACCGTGCCCGACGCGGCCGCGACCAGGTCCACGCGGGCGCCGATGTCCCCGGCGAACTTCTCGAAGCGCGCGTGGTCGGCCTCCGACCGCATGTCGACCAGCGCCACGACGACGTACCGCTCGCGCGGGTAGCGCCGGTGCAGGTCGCGGATGGTGTTGAGGACGGTGTTGCCGGTGGAGAACTCGTCGTCGACGAGGACCAGCGGGCCGGAGCCCGCCAGCAGACCCGGGTCCTCGGGCAGGAGGAGATGCGAGGTGGCGTGCGAGTGGGACTCCTCGAAGCCACCCGCCGGCCGGACCCCGCGGACCGGGCGGCGGGTGGAGTGGAGGTAGGGCGCGACGCCCACCCCGTCCGCGACCGAATGGCCGAGCCCGGTGGCCGTCTCGGCGTATCCGAGGACCACAGCCGCGCGGGCGTCCTCGGTGCCCAGCAGCTCACGCACCCGCCGCCCGAGCGCGACGCCGTAGTCGTGGACGACGGCCGGCGACTGCGGCACGTGCTTGCCCAGGACGTTCGAGACGAGCAGGTGGGCGCGCTTGGGGTTGCGCCGCAGCGCGAGCCCCAGCAGGGCGTTCAGCCCTTCGTCGCCGACGAGCTCGACGCCGAGCCGCTCGGCGACCCAGGTCCCGGTCCACACGGCGTCGTCAGCCCCGTCCGGGCCGTGCGCGTCGTCGGAGTGGTTCGGGTCGTGCGCTGGGGTGTTCATCGGTTCCTTGCTGTCGGGGTTGCGCGTCGCTCGGCCGGGCCGGCTCACGCCGGGAGTCCGGCGGTGAGCAGCTCGACGAAGCCGATGTCCTCGTGGGCGACCCCGAAGACCTCGGCGCGCAGCAGGGTGCGCTCGGCCCAGGCGCGATGCGGCTTCACCTCGTTCATTTTGTTCGTGTACGCCGATCTCAGTACACCCCCGCCGCCGCGCTCGGGCCTGAGGATGTCCTGGGCGTCACTGAATTCCTCGTGGCTGACCACGGACAGTGCGTGCACGGGCAGCACGTGCGAGGGGTGGATGCAGGTCTTACCCATCAGGCCGTTGGCCTGGTCGAGGGTGATCTCGCGCAGCAGCCCGTCCATGGCGTGCTCGATCAGTGTCTCGCGCAGTTCCTCCGCCTGGCCCTCCAGGAAGGGGCTGCGGCGCAGCTGCGGCTTGAACATGCGTTCCTGGACGCGGAAGTACTCCCACACCGGCCCGGTGACGGTGAAGCCGGTGCCGTCGGCCCGCCCCAGCATGTTGACCACGTCGGCGATCACCGAGGCGACCACCTGGACGTCGTACGCCGTCATGTCGGGGGCCCGGCGCAGCGCGTACGAGGAGCAGAAGTCCGTCACGCCGAGGCGCAGTGCGAGCACCCGGTCGCGGTACTTGTCGACGGCGCGGGAGATGCCCTCCAGGGTCTCCACGCGCGACTCGCGGTAGAGCAGCTCGGGCGACTCCAGGACGGGCATGGCGAAGAGCCGCCTGCCGCTCGCCGTCTCGGCGGTGGCGAGGGCCTCCAGGAAGGGGGTGCCGCGTTCCTCGGTGAACTTGGGCATCACAAATCCGGACAGCAGCCGGACGGCGGGGCCGAGGCGCCGCACGAGGTCGGGGATCTGCTCGGGGAAGCGGACCCGCACGAACAGCAGGGGCACCTCACCGGCCTCCGGGCGGGCCGCGAGGTCGGTGAACTGGCGGACCAGGTTCTCCTCGGCACCCACGACCTCGGAGTCGTCGATGGAGTCCTCCAGGCACAGCACCATCGAGACCACGCCGCGCGTGGTCTGCTTGATGATGTCGTCGGCCAGCGTCGGGCGGGTCGCCGGACTGTAGAGCGTCGCCCCGAGGGCCGCGGCGAGGATTCTGGCCGGGGAGTCGGACGTGAAGACGCCGGGTTCCCGGTGGAAGAGGCGTTGCCGCTCTTCCGGGGTGACGTGACCGAAATGACGCATGGGACTCCCCCGCGGCGGCTAGGTGGCCGAATGTGATGTGGCCGGTAATAGTACGTACGGTTCCATGTCAGAGATTCCCACCGGGCGTGAAGTTCAGGTAACTCCACCATGTCCAACACAGACCGGTTCCGGAACGACCCCACATTGTCGTGACCAGGACCGACAGGGCAGGATGACCGCATGACGCACGCGATGCTGAAAGGGTCGAACGTCCCGCTGGACGCCACAGCGGTGCGCGCCGTCCTGCGCTGGACGCCCGGTCAGGGAGTCCCCGATGTCGATGCCTCGGCGCTGCTCCTCGGCCCCGACGGTCGTGTGCGATCCGACGAGGACTTCGTCTTCTACAACCAGCCCCGCCATCCGTCGGGCAAGGTGTGGCGGCTCGGCAAGAAGCGGGGCGCCGAGGGCCTCACCGACACCATCCAGACGGATCTGACGGGTGTCGAGCCCGGTGTCGGACAGATTCTCCTGGTCGCATCGGCGGATGACGTCACCTTCGATCGCGTACGTGATCTGCGCATTCTGCTGTACGACGCGGCTCTCGCGGACGGTGAACCGCTGGCGTACTTCGACATCAAGCCGGAGACCGGCGCGGAGACCGCGCTGATCTGCGGCGAGCTGTACCGGCGTGGCGAGGGATGGAAGTTCCGGGCGCTCGGCGAGGGCTACTCCAACGGTCTGGTGGGGCTCGCGACCGACTTCGGGATCTCGGTGGACGAGTCCGAGGCCGCGGCGGCGCCCGCGGCCGGGTCCGCGCCGGAACCGGCCGCCTGGGCCGCGCCCGCCGCGGCTCCCGAGACCTCGGTGCCGCTGCCGCCGGAGCACTCCGCCCCGGTCCCGCGGCAGCCCGGGTACGGCTATCCGCAGCCCGCCGCTGCGGCCGCGACCGGGCCGGCGTACGGCTACCCCCAGCCGACCAGCCAGCAGGCGGACCCGTCGGCCTACGGCTACCCGCAGCCGCAGACCGCGCCGGCCACCCAGCCCGCGTACGGCTTCCCGCAGGCGGTTGGCGCGGGGCCGGACCCGGACTTCAGGCTGCCGCCGCAGGGGCCGCAGTTCATCGGCCGCTGAGGCCGCCGAGGCCGCCGAGGCCGCTGAGTGTGAGCGTCGGCCGGTCGCCGAGCCCGGCCGACCGCTAACGGTCGGCCTTCGACTTGTATCCGCGACCCCACTGGAGCCCCCAGCCGTAGAGGCGGTCCAGTTCGGCCTGGAAGCCGTACACGAACCTCACCTCGCGGCGGACGGTCACCTCGCCCTTGTTGAACTCGATCATGACGACGGCGCAGGAGCGGGCCTGCGGATGGCGTTCGTCGAGGCCGATCTCGATCCGCGGGCCGTTGCTCGGATAGAGCGTGATGATGGCGTGCGTACGGTCGAAGGCCGGAGTCTGGTCGTAGATGTAGACGAAGACCAGCAGCCGTTTGATGTCGTCGCGGTGGTCGAGGTTGACGTAGGCCGTCTCGCCCGAGGCGGAACCGAAGCGGTCGTCGCCACTGAGCTTGACGAACGGCGGGGCGTTGAGTTCGCCGAGGAAGCTGCCGAGCGGCTGGACGACGCCCTTGGTGCCGTCCGTCAGCTCGTACATGACGCCGAGGTCGAGGTCGACGTTGACCATGCTCTGGGTGTGCCCCTGGACCACTTCCGGCTTGAAGGTGCGAAAGGGGTGGCGCAGCAGGCTGCCGCGCTGCGGCCCGCCGAAGTCGGAGGTACGCATCCGCCAGGACAGGTTGATGCGCAGGTTGCCGGTGGCCGCGCCCTGTTTGGTGAGCGAGACCGTGTGGTTGCGCTTGGTCATTTCGATGGAGTTGGAAGCCGCGCTGCCGGAGTCGAAGTCCGCCGAGCGCCCGCGCCAGAGGTCCTGCCAGATGCCCATTCCGCCCCCCACGTTTCTCGGTATGCGGCGGGGCGGCCGCAGAGGACTCGTCCTCGACGACCGCCCCGCTCAGAGCGTTCCTCAGCCGGAGGGGTGTCACACCCCGGACGAGACCTCAGCCTTCTCGTCCGAGGTCGGGCCTTTTCCCTCGGCCTCGGCGAGTGCCTTGTTGCGGCGCACCGACGACCAGAAGGACCAGCCGATCAGGACGACGCCGACGAGGCCGGTGATGACCTCGTTGATCTCGTACTGGATGGTCACGAGGAGGATCATGGCGAGGGCGCCGATCGCGTAGTGCGCGCCGTGCTCCAGGTAGACGTAGTCGTCGAGGGTGCCCTGGCGGACCAGGTAGACCGTGAGCGACCGGACGTACATCGCGCCGATGCCGAGGCCGAGCGCCATCAGCACGATGTCGTTGGTGATGGCGAAGGCGCCGATGACACCGTCGAAGGAGAACGAGGCGTCCAGCACTTCCAGGTAGAGGAACATGAAGAACGCGGCCTGGCCGGCGAGGACGACGGCCGGCTTCTTCTTGCCGCTCCGCTCGGCCTCCTCCTCTTCCTCGTGTTCGCGCTCCTCGTCCTCTTCGAGCTTGTCCTCGAAGTAGCCGGAGAGTCCGCCGACGACCATGTACGTGATCAGGCCCGCGATGCCGGAGACCAGCACCGTCTGCGCCTTGTCGACGTGTGCGCCGCCGTGCTGGTGGGCGTGCACCGCGAAGGTCATGGAGGTGATCAGCAGGACGATCAGGGCGATGCAGACCGACAGCATGTCGACCTTGCCGAGCTTGGCGAGCGGGCGCTCGATCCAGCGCAGCCACTGAATGTCCCGGTCCTCGAAAATGAAGTCGAGGAAGATCATCAGCAGGAACATACCGCCGAAGGCCGCGATCGACGGGTGAGCGTCGGTCACCAGCTGCTGGTACTTGTCCTTGTCGTTCAGCGCGAGATCGACCGCGTCGATCGGGCCGATCTTGGCGCTGATGGCGACGATCACGACGGGGAAGACCAGGCGCATGCCGAAGACGGCGATCAGGACGCCGACAGTGAGGAAGATCTTCTGCCAGAAGGCATTCATCTTCTTCAGGATTCCGGCGTTGACCACCGCGTTGTCGAAGGACAGCGAGATCTCCAGGACGGCCAGGATCGCCACGATGCCGAAGGCGGTCCACCCCCCGTAGACGGCCGCTGCGACCAGGCCGAGCGCGGTAATCGCGAACGACCAGCCGAAGGTTTTCAGAAGCACTGGCTACCCAATCATCGTGTGGTGGGGGCACCCCCAAGCGCTAGCTTGGGGGAGGGTCGCCCCCGCGCCGTACTCGGCTTTACCTACTGTTGACCACGAAGTCTAAGGGGCCGCCTTCGGCTGACGCAGGTGGGCCTAGGAAACGTTCACTCCGAAGTCGAGCGCGATGCCCCGCAGCCCCGACGCGTACCCCTGGCCGACCGCACGGAACTTCCACTCGCTGTTGTAGCGGTAGACCTCGCCGAAGATCATCGCCGTTTCGGTGGAGGCGTCCTCGGAGAGGTCGTAGCGGGCGAGCTCCTGGCCGTCGGCCTGGTTGACGACACGGATGAAGGCGTTGCTGACCTGGCCGAAGGTCTGGCCGCGATTGTCCGCGTCATGGATGGAGACCGGGAAGACGATCTTGTCCACGTTGGCCGGAACCTTGGCCAGATCGATCAGGATCGACTCGTCGTCGCCCTCGCCCTCACCCGTGAGGTTGTCACCGGTGTGCTCGACCGAGCCGTCCGGGCTCTTGAGCTGGTTGTAGAAGATGAACCACTCGTCCCCGAGCACCCGGCCGCCGCTGCACAGCAGGGCGCTGGCGTCGAGGTCGAAGTCGGCTCCGGTGGTGGAGCGCGCGTCCCAGCCGAGCCCGATCATCACCTGTGTGAGGTTCGGTGCGGCCTTCGAGAGGGAGACATTGCCCCCCTTGGCGAGCGTGACGCCCATGATGCTGGTCCTCCCCGAGGTTCGATCTTCACTTGGTACGGCAGATCCGGTGCCGCACCGAGGCGGTGCGGCACCGGACCTAGATGCCCGAGGCCCTGTCGGCTCAGACGTTGACGCCGAAGTCCTGCGCGATGCCGCGCAGGCCCGAGGCGTAGCCCTGGCCGATGGCGCGGAATTTCCACTCGGCGCCGTTGCGGTAGAGCTCGCCGAAGACCATCGCGGTCTCCGTCGAGGCGTCCTCGGAGAGGTCGTAGCGCGCGATCTCCGCCTCGCCGGCCTGGTTCACCACGCGGATGAACGCGTTGCGGACCTGGCCGAAGGACTGCTGGCGGTTCTCGGCGTCGTAGATGGAGACCGGGAACACGATCTTCGTGACGTCGGCGGGAACGGCGGCGAGATTGACCTTGATCTGCTCGTCGTCGCCCTCGCCCTCACCGGTGATGTTGTCGCCGGTGTGCTCCACCGAGCCGTCCGGGCTCTTCAGGTTGTTGAAGAACACGAAGTTCTGGTCGGTGCTGACCTTGCCGTCCGCGTTCGTGAGGATGGCGCTGGCGTCGAGGTCGAAGTCCACGCCGGTGGTGGTCCGGGCGTCCCATCCCAGACCGACGATGACCGCGGTCAGTCCCGGGGCCTCCTTCGACAGCGATACGTTGCCGCCCTTGCTGAGGCTGACTCCCACGAGTCCTCCCAATGGTGTTCAGGGGCGGGGAGCCCCGTAGCTGCGTTGGTATCGGATCAACGGTTCGATCCTAGTGACGGGTTCCCGTGCCTCGCAGGGCTGGAACCGAAGAATCACAGGGTGTCGAGCGCCTTGACGTACTCGTTCAGGTCACGCGCGTCCGGCAGCGCGTTGACCACGGTCCAGCGGACGACGCCCTCCTTGTCGATGATGAACGTGCCGCGCACGGCGCAGCCCTTGTCCTCGTCGAAGACGCCGTACGCGCGCGAAATGTTGCCGTGCGGCCAGAAGTCGGAGAGCAGCGGGTACTCCAGGCCCTCCTGCTCGGCGAAGACGCGCAGGGTGTGGATGGAGTCGTTGGAGACCGCGAGGAGCTGGGTGTCGCGGTCGGCGAACTGCGGCAGGTTGTCGCGCAGGGAGCAGAGCTCGCCGGTGCACACGCCGGTGAAAGCGAAGGGGTAGAAGAGCAGCACAACGTTCTTCTCGCCACGGAAGTCGGACAGTTTCACGGTGGCGCCGTGGTTGTCCTTCAGCTCGAAGTCCGGGGCCTTGGTGCCGACCTCGATGGCCATAGTCACTCGCTTCCCTTCCAAAGGTCTGTTCGGGTGACGACCAGCGTACGCAGTGATCGACTCCCGGCCGCGGCGCGACCCCCGCAGGGTCGCCCGGGCAGGTGCGTGCGGCCCCCGCCGGGCCGGTTCACGGGCATGCGTGAGGCCCCCGGCCGGGCTGGTCCGGGGGTATGCGTGAGGCCCCCGCCGAGGTGGCTCGGCGGGGGCCTCACGGATGCTCTGCTTGCAGACGGGGCTGCAGCTCAGCGCTTCGACTTGGGAGTGGCCAGGCGGGTACCCGACCATTCCTTGCCGACGGAGATGCTCTTCGTCTGGGAGAGGCCGGCTGTCTGTGCGGCATCGCTGATGTCGCTGGGCTCGACGTAACCGTCCCTGCCGGTCTTCGGGGTCAGCAGCCAGATCATGCCGCCGTCCTCAAGGAGACCGATGACGTCCACCAGTGCGTCCGTGAGATCGCCGTCCTCGTCCCGGAACCACAACAGCACCACGTCAGCGACGTCGTCGTAGTCCTCGTCGACCAGATCCTGGCCGATCAGCGATTCGATGCCTTCACGGAGCTCGTGGTCAACGTCGTCGTCGAAGCCGATCTCCTGGACCACCTGTCCGGGCTCGAACCCCAGCCTGGCGGCCGGGTTGGTCCGCTCCTCCGCGTGGTCCGCGGTCGCGCTCACGGCTTGCCTCCTGATCATGTTTCGGGATTGGGGTCTCCCCCTGCTCGTCCAGAGTCGGGGGAGTCTCAGCCACGCGCGTGCGCGAAGCGTTGGCCGTAGTCCACACGGGCGGAGCGGATCGCGCAAGTACCCGGCCGTCGAGACCGCCGAAACGGTGACGATCCTGGCAGTGCCGACGCAACTCCCGGCGGGCCATCATGACGCCACGTGACGGGCACCACACTCTTCTGCCCCATTTATTCCATTCGGAACCCTTGGAGCGTACGAGAGCCGAACGGCTTTGCGGAACGCGTCACGCCCTGAGCGTATCGTTACGTTTTGGTCGGGCCCGTCCCAACGGTCTGCACGAACGTCTCGGTTACCCCCTAGTAGAGATGACGTACGCGTTCCCGAGGTACACGATGGGGATCGGTGCAGATGCAGGGAAAACCCACCGTAGACAGCCCTCTGACAGCGAAGGAACAGCGTGGCTTCCGGATCCGATCGCAACCCGATCATCATTGGCGGCCTTCCCAGCCAGGTCCCGGACTTCGACCCTGAGGAGACTCAGGAGTGGCTCGACTCCCTTGACGCCGCCGTCGACCAGCGCGGCCGCGAGCGGGCCCGCTATCTGATGCTGCGGCTGATCGAGCGGGCCCGTGAGAAGCGCGTGGCCGTGCCCGAGATGCGCAGCACGGACTACGTCAACACGATCGCCACCAAGGACGAGCCGTTCTTCCCGGGCAACGAGGAGATCGAGCGCAAGATCCTCAACGCGACCCGCTGGAACGCCGCGGTGATGGTCTCCAGGGCGCAGCGCCCCGGCATCGGCGTGGGCGGCCACATCGCGACCTTCGCCTCCTCCGCCTCGCTCTACGACGTCGGCTTCAACCACTTCTTCCGCGGCAAGGACGAGGGCGACGGCGGCGACCAGATCTTCTTCCAGGGCCACGCCTCGCCGGGCATCTACGCCCGCGCGTTCCTCCTGGACCGGCTCTCCGAGCAGCAGCTCGACGCGTTCCGCCAGGAGAAGTCGAAGGCGCCCTACGGACTGTCCTCGTACCCGCACCCGCGGCTGATGCCGGACTTCTGGGAGTTCCCGACCGTGTCGATGGGCCTCGGCCCGCTCGGCGCGATCTTCCAGGCTCGGATGAACCGCTACATGGCGGCGCGCGAGATCGCGGACACCTCCAAGTCCCACGTATGGGCGTTCCTCGGCGACGGCGAGATGGACGAGCCGGAGTCGCTCGGCCAGCTGTCGATCGCCGCGCGCGAGGGCCTGGACAACCTGACCTTCGTCGTGAACTGCAACCTCCAGCGCCTCGACGGCCCGGTGCGCGGCAACGGCAAGATCATCCAGGAGCTGGAGTCGCAGTTCCGGGGCGCCGGCTGGAACGTCATCAAGCTGGTCTGGGACCGCACCTGGGACCCGCTGCTCGCACAGGACCGCGACGGGGTCCTGGTCAACCGGCTGAACACCACGCCGGACGGCCAGTTCCAGACGTACGCCACGGAGACGGGCGCGTACATCCGCCAGCACTTCTTCGGCGACGACCACCGGCTGCGCGCGATGGTCGAGGGCATGACCGACGACCAGATCCTGCACCTCGGGCGCGGCGGTCACGACCACAAGAAGATCTTCGCGGCGTTCTCGGCGGCCAAGGAGCACAAGGGCCAGCCGACGGTGATCCTGGCGCAGACGGTCAAGGGCTGGACGCTCGGCCCGAACTTCGAGGGCCGCAACGCCACGCACCAGATGAAGAAGCTGACGGTCGCCGACCTCAAGGGCTTCCGCGACCGGCTGCACCTGCCGATCTCCGACCGGGAACTGGAGGACGGCGCGCCGCCGTACTACCACCCGGGGCGGAACTCGGAGGAGATCCAGTACATGCACGACCGCCGCAAGGGGCTCGGCGGGTACGTCCCGACGCGCGTCGTGCGGTCGAAGCCGCTGGTCCTGCCCGAGGACAAGACGTACGCGAGCGTGAAGAAGGGCTCGGGTCAGCAGTCCATCG
Organism: Streptomyces sp. NPDC026500; assembly: GCF_055567635.1. Lineage (NCBI taxonomy): Bacteria > Bacillati > Actinomycetota > Actinomycetes > Kitasatosporales > Streptomycetaceae > Streptomyces > Streptomyces sp. NPDC026500. The sequence continues at coordinate 263,932 of NZ_JBVHQB010000005.1, forward strand.
CCACGACCATGGCCTTTGTCCGGCTGCTCAAGGACCTCATGCGGGACAAGGAGATCGGCAAGCGGTTCGTGCTGATCGCGCCCGACGAGTACCGCACCTTCGGCATGGACTCGTTCTTCCCGAGTGCGAAGATCTACAACCCGCTCGGCCAGCAGTACGAGTCCGTGGACCGCGAACTGCTGCTCGCCTACAAGGAGTCGCCGACCGGCCAGATGCTGCACGACGGCATCTCGGAGGCGGGCTGCACGGCATCGCTGATCGCTGCGGGCTCCGCGTACGCCACCCACGGCGAGCCGCTCATCCCGGTCTACGTCTTCTACTCGATGTTCGGTTTCCAGCGAACGGGTGACCAGTTCTGGCAGATGGCCGACCAGTTGGCGCGCGGTTTCGTACTGGGCGCGACCGCTGGGCGTACGACGCTGACCGGTGAGGGCCTCCAGCACGCGGACGGCCACTCGCAGCTGCTCGCCTCGACGAACCCGGGCTGTGTCGCCTACGACCCGGCGTTCGGCTTCGAGATCGCGCACATCGTCCAGGACGGTCTGCGCCGCATGTACGGCTCGTCCGAGGAGCACCCGCACGGCGAGGACGTCTTCTACTACCTCACCGTCTACAACGAGCCGCTCCAGCACCCGGCCGAGCCGGAGAACGTGGACGCCGAGGGCATCCTGAAGGGCCTCTACCGCTTCAGCGAGGGCACCTCGGGCACCATCCCCGCGCAGATCATGGCCTCGGGTGTGGCCGTTCCCTGGGCCCTGGAGGCGCAGCGGATCCTGGCCGAGGAGTGGAGCGTCAGGGCCGACGTCTGGTCGGCGACGTCCTGGAACGAGCTGCGGCGCGAGGCCGTCGACGTGGAGCGGCACAATCTGCTGCACCCCGAGGAGGAGCAGCTCGTCCCGTATGTGACGCGGAAACTGTCCGCCGCCCAGGGTCCGTTCGTGGCCGTCTCCGACTGGATGCGATCGGTTCCCGACCAGATCGCCCGGTGGGTGCCCGGCACCTATCAGTCCCTCGGCGCGGACGGCTTCGGCTTCGCGGACACGCGCGGTGCGGCCCGGCGTTTCTTCCACATCGACGCGCAGTCGATCGTGGTCGCCGTGCTGACCGAGCTGGCCCGTGAGGGCAGGGTGGACCGGTCGGTGCTGAAGCAGGCGGTCGACCGCTACCAGCTCCTCGACGTGACGGCCGCCGACCCGGGCGCGGCGGGCGGCGACGCCTAGGACGGGCCCTGGCCACCGGTACGACGGATGAGGGGCGGCGGGCCGTGGGCCCGCCGCCCCTCCCTCTTTTTTTCTTTCTACGATGCGGCCATGAAGGAAGAATCGGCACAGGCCCGTTGGGAGCTGCACACCCAGCGGCCCCTGCTCGTCCTCGCGGTGGCGTTCGCCCTCGCGTACGCCGTGCCGATCGTGGACAGCGACGCCGGCCGTTCGGTGACGTTCACCTGCACGCTGGTGGAGTGGGTGGTGTGGGGTGCCTTCGCCATCGACTACCTCGTCCGGCTCGCCCTCGCCCGGCAGCGGCGGTCCTTCGTCCGCGACCACTGGCTGGACCTGTGCGCCGTGATCCTGCCGATCCTCCAGCCGTTGCGGCTGCTGCGGCTCGTCTCCACGCTGATGCTGGTGGGGCGGCGAGCGCGGATGGCCTCGCAGATCCGGCTGACGACGTACGTCGGGGGCGCGGTCGTCGGCCTGCTGATGTTCGGCTCGCTCGCCGTGCTGTCGGTGGAGCGGGACTCGCCGAACGGGAACATCAAGACACTGGGTGACGCGGTGTGGTGGTCGTTCACCACGATGACGACCGTGGGGTACGGCGATCACGCCCCGACCACGGGGATGGGCCGCGTCCTCGCGGTCGGCCTGATGCTCTCCGGGATCGCCCTCCTCGGTGTGGTCACCGCGAACATCGCCGCCTGGTTCATCTCACGGTTCGAGAAGGACGACGTGGAGGAGCGGCGGCAGACCGCGGCGATCGAGGCGCTCACGGCGGAGGTACGAGCCCTGCGGGCGGAGGTCGCCGCCCTGACCGGCGGCCCGGGAATCCTGCCGCATCCGTTGCCGGCGGGAACGGAGGAACACTCCCCCACGTAGACCCCGGGGGACACGTGGACCCGGGGACCTGGGGACCTGAGGACCTGAGGACGGTGGAACGCCCCCGAACGGACCAGTGGGCCCGCGTGCCGCTCGGGGCGACGCGCGAGCCCACTGCCGATATCAGCTGCCCGGCCGGTGTCAGAGCAGGCCGTTGCCCGCGCCGCCTGCCAGCCAGATGACCGCCAGGAGGGTGTCGATCGCTCCCAGCACCAGGGCTATCAGGGCCGGCACCGGCCCGGAGCCGGTCCAGCGGCGGCCCATCGCGAGCCAGCCGCAGACCATCGCGGCCGGCCCGAGCACGATTCCCAGCGTGAAGAATCCGGCCACCGCGCACACGACTCCGATGATGCCCAGGGTCGCGCTGTCCGGCCCGGTCCGTGGTCCCATCCGGCCACGTGAACGGGGGTACTTGCGCGTACCGTTTCCGAAGCCCGTCATCATCCACTCCTGAACTCCCGTGACCTCTCGGTCGGTTCGGGTCGATGAGTCGGGTACCCCCGTTCCACGCCGGCAGGCCTGCCGGTGCGCGGACCGTCCGTCAGATGTGTCCGCCGCCCGCTCCCGCGGCCTCCGCGTTCTCGCCCCGCTTGGTGAGCAGCGCGACGAAGACGGCCACGACGGCGACACCGGCGGCGACCAGACAGGCGAGACTCATGCCGGAGATGAAGGTCTCGTGGGCGACATCGGTGATCTGCGCGGCGATGGCGGCCGGGGTGTCCTTGGTCACCGGCGCGGCGCCGACCCGGACCGCCTCGGAGGCCTGATCGAGCTGGGCCGGGGTGAGCGGCGGCAGCTTGGCGTCGGTCCAGTTGCCCGGGAGGTCCGCGTCGACCTTGGAGGCCATCACGGCGCCCAGCACGGCCGTGCCGAGGCTGCCGCCGATCTGCATGGCGGCCTGCTGGAGACCGCCGGCGACACCGGAGAGCTCCATCGGGGCGTTGCCGACGATGACCTCGGTGGCTCCGACCATGACCGGCGCGAGACCGAGGCCGAGGCCCGCGAACGAGAGCGACATGACCAGGCTGCTCGTGTCCGTCTCCAGCCGGGACATGCCGAACATGGAAATCGCGGTGAGCGCCATGCCGCCCGCCAGCGGGATGCGCGGGCCCACCTTGGTGATCAGGGCGCCGGCCAGCGGCGAGCCCACGATCATCATTCCGGTCAGCGGCAGCAGGTGCAGACCGGCGTCGACCGGGCTCATGCCGTGCACGTTCTGCAGGTAGAAGGTGACGAAGAACAGTCCGCCGAGGAAGGCGATGGCCATCAGGACCATCAGGACCACACCGGCCGACAGCGGCACGGAGCGGAACAGCGCGAGCGGGATCAGCGGCTCCTTGACGCGCTTCTCCCAGAGGGCGAAGAGCACGAACCCGAGGAGCGAGGCGCCCAGGAAGGACCGGGTCAGGACGTCGCCCCAGCCCCAGGTCGGGGCCTTGATGAGCGCCCAGACCAGGCAGAACATGGCGCCGGAGAGCAGCGCGATGCCGAGGACGTCGAAGGAACGCGGGGCGTTCTCGGCGCGGTGGTCGGTGAGGATCAGCACGCCGAGGACCAGCGCGATGACGCCGACGGGCACGTTGATGAAGAACACCGACTGCCAGCTGACGTGCTGGACGAGCAGACCGCCGAGGATCGGGCCGCCCGCGGTGGAGGCGCCGATGACCATGCCCCAGATGCCGATCGCCATGTTCAGCTTCTCGGCCGGGAAGGTGGCGCGGAGCAGGCCGAGCGCGGCCGGCATCAGCAGCGCGCCGAACAGGCCCTGGAAGACGCGGAAGGTGACCACGAGGGCGATGCTGTCGGACAGCCCGATGGCGCCCGAGGCGGCGGCGAAGCCGACCACGCCGATGAGGAAGGTCTGCCGGTGACCGAACCGGTCGCCGAGCTTGCCCGCGGTGATCAGGGTGACCGCGAGGGCGAGGAAGTAGCCGTTGGTGATCCACTGGACGTCGGCGAAGCTGGCGCCGAGGTCCTTCTGGATGGCGGGGTTGGCGATGGCCACGATGGTGCCGTCCAGGGCCACCATCATGACCCCGACGGCCACGGTGATGAGGGTGAACCACGGATGGCCGCGCAGGCCCGTGGACGGAGCCTGGTCCAACGGGGAGACCGGAGTCTTGTCCCCCGGGCCCGTCTTGTCGATGGTGGTCTGACTAGTCATTTTTCGAGGCTAGTGACAGCCGCTGACAATTGACAAACCGATTCACAAGTCGGTAACTGTCACGTTACTCACAGATAGGCTGAACTGGGCGAACAGCTTGGACAGGAGAGATCGCGACACCATGACGGACACGGTCGGCACGGCGGAGACGGTACGCACGGCGGAGCCGGCGGCGTCACGCCCCGGGCTGCGGGAGCGCAAGAAGCAGCGCACCCGGGACGCGCTGCTGCGGGCCGCCCTCGAACTGTTCACCACCCAGGGGTACGAGCGGACCACCGTCGACGAGATCGCCGAGGCCGTCGACGTCTCCCAGCGCACCTTCTTCCGCTACTTCGCCGGCAAGGAGGACGCCGCCCTCTTCCTGCAGCGGCTCGCCGAGTCGCATTTCATCGCCGCGGTGCGCGAACGACCGCCCCACGAGGCCCCGTTGGAGGCGCTGCGCCGGGCGGTCCTGGAGAGCTGGGACACCATCGGCGAGGCGATCGAGGCCGTCGTGCCGATCGAACTGCACATGCGCACCTACCAGTTGATCGAGTCGACACCCGCGCTGCTCGCCGTCCATCTGCGCCGCTCGGAGGAGATCGAGGAGGAGATCGCGCGGCTGATCGCCGACCGCGAGGGCCTCGACGTGGACACGGACCCGCGCCCGCGCATCGCGGTCGCCGTGTTCGGCGGGGTGATGCGGGTGACGGGCCGCCTGTGGGGCGCGGGCGAGGACACCAGCGTCGAGGCGATCCGCGAGCTGACCGCGACCTATCTCGACCATGTGGGGCCGGCGTTGGCCGAGAAGTGGGGCACGGCGCCACAGTGACCGTCCGGTGACGCTTCGCGGTGTCACTCCGAGGCAGCCCCGCGCGACACCCTGCGATGTCCACGATGTCCGCGCACGACAGCCGGTGCGGTCCGCATACGGAACCCGACATGCGCCCGCCCACAGAACCCGGTACATGCTCGCGCGCGGAACCCCGCGCATGCCCCGCGTACGGAACCGTGCGCATGCCCACCTACGGAACCCGGCACACACCCGCGTACAGAACCCGGCCCATGCCCACGCACGGAACCTCGCGCATACCCGCGCTCGTTGTACGGATGACGTCCCCGCGAGACCCCTCGCGGGGACCCCGCGGAATCACAACACCCCCGCGCGGAGCGTCACATATCGCACACGCGTCGCAGAGATGTACGCACACAGTGTCACCATTTAACTCAAACTGAACCCGGTTTGCCCCAATCACCCCATCAGAAACGTGATCCCAGTCACTCGTTTAACGGGAGGCTGCTCACTTCTCCTAGGGTGTCCTCTCAGTGACTTCCTTCGACACAACCCCCCAACTCAACGCCTGGCGCGCACTGCTCGCGCTGGCCGTGGTGTTCGTGATGCTGGCCACCAGTGGCTGGACCGCGCTCCACAGCCACCGCGAGCCCTCCCCGCTCCAGGCGTCCCGCTCGGCGTGGGAGCACGGCACGGTCGCCGGGCACAAGCTGCCCGACCCGGACTCCGCTCCGGGCCGGCTGGCCCACTTCTTCACCACGCTCGACGCGCAGCAGCGTTCCCGGCTCGCCCACCGCTATCCGCTCGCGGTCGGCAACATGAACGGCGCGCCGGTGACCCTGCGCTACACGGCGAACCGTCTCGCCCTGAAGCACGAGCGCACGGTCGAGCGCAAGCGCATGCACGACAACCGGCTGTCCTCGCTCGGCCAGCACGACGCGGGCCGCCGGATGCACCGCTACGAAGCACTGCTGCACAAGGGCCGCAAGATCCTCGCCTTCGACCCCAACGGCTCGGGGCGCGTCGCCGAGGTCTTCGGTGACCTCGACACGGCCCGCCGCGTCTCGGTCGTGGTGCCCGGTGTCGACACCGACCTGCTCACCTTCCAGCGCACGTTCAAGCAGTACTCGGCGCCCGTCGGTATGGCGGACTCCCTGTACAGGGCGGAGCGTTCGGCTGCCCCGCTCACGCGTACGGCCGTGATCGCGTGGGCCGACTACACGGCGCCCAGCGGGCTCGGCATGGACGCGGCCACCGCCATGCGTGCCGAGGAAGGCGCCGTGCGGCTGAACGCGCTGGTGCGGGCACTGCCGGGAAGCACGGAGGTGGCGCTGTACTGCCACAGCTACGGCTCGGTCCTGTGCGGAGTGGCCGCCTCCTCGCTGCCCTCCCGAGTGTCCGACATAGCGGTGGCGGGCAGCCCCGGCATGCGGGCGGCGAAGGCGGCGAACCTGCACACCACCGCCCGGGTCTGGGCGATGCGCGACGCGGACGACTGGATCCAGGACGTGCCGCACCTGGAGGTCGGCGGTCTCGGACACGGCGCGGACCCGGTGTCGAAGGGGTTCGGGGCGCGCCTCCTGTCCGCCGACGGGGCGAAGGGGCACGCCGGCTACTTCGAGCCGGGCACGGAGAGTCTCCGCAACTTCGCGGAGATCGGGATCGGCGCGTACCGCGCTGTCCGATGCGCGCACGATGATGACGTATGCCGGACGGGTTTGTCCGTCGGCGCGTCGGCCTGACACGCGTAGAGGACGAAAAACTGCGGTCCGCCCAGAGAGGCGACGGAGGCTTGCGTGCCGCATACGATGGCCCGCATGGGTGACGTACTGGCCGGATTTCATGCCGCCTGGGAGTTCGAGTCCGACTCCGTGCTCATCCGCTTCGAACGGGGGATCCGTACGCCGAAGCTGTTCCAGGCGCTCGGCGAACGCCGCATCCCCCTGGAGGCGATCGCGGCGGTGACGCTGACGCCCGGGAAGCGAGGCACGGTCGTTCTGCGTGCGGTGCCGCGGCCCGGCGCCGATCCGCTGATGGAGGCGGCCGCGGGACAGCTCAAGGAGGGGTGCGACCCCTACCGCCTGGTGCTGCCGGCCGAGCGCGAGACGCTCGCCGAGTACTACGCGGACGAGCTGCGGGGACAGCTCACCAAGGACGACGAGCCCGCCGAGCGCTATCTCGTGAAGCCGCCCGAGGGACCGCTGCACTTCAAGGCCTACGACGGGAAGGCCTCCTTCGACGGCAGGACGGTGTCCTTCCGGTGGTTCTGGACGGGCGCGTCCTCGGCGAAGTGGAAGGCCGGCGACCAGACCTTCCCGGTCTCGGGACTGTGCGGGGTCGAATGGCGCTCCCCGGAGGTGTTCGAGGGCCATCTCCGCCTGCTGCGGCGGGAGCCCGCGCCCGCGCAGCCCGCCCAGGCGGACCAGGACCCGGCGGCGGTCGTCTTCGGGCTCGGGTACGGGCCCGTCCACGAGTCGCTGCCGTTCGCGGCGGCCGTGCTCGCCGCCGCGCGCTCCGCGAGTCCCGCGCCGGTGGCCGCGTCCTCGGTACCGCGCCGGGACCCGGCCGACATCGCCGACCGGATCCGGCACCTCGGGGAACTGCACGGGGCGGGGCTCCTCACGGACGAGGAGTTCTCCGTCAAGAAGGCGGAGCTGCTGGCGCAGCTGTAGCGGCGGGGACCGGGACGCTCCGGGCCCCGCTCACTCCCGGCCCGCCGACGAGAACGACATGTCGGGGTAGCGGTCGCCCGCCACCTCGGCCGCGATCGGCTCCAGAAGGGCCAGCTCGTCCTCGGTCAGCGCGATGCCGGTGGCCGCCGTGTTCTCCTCCACCCGCTCGCGCCGGGTGGTGCCCGGGATCGGTACGACGGTCAGGCCGTGGACACTCGCCCGCTGCTGGACCCAGGCCAGCGCGATCTGGCCGAGCGAGACACCACGGGCGTCGGCGACGGTACGGATCGGGGCGAGGAGCGCCGCGTTCGCCGCCGCGTTCTCGCCGGTGAAGCGGGGCTGGGTGCGGCGGACGTCGTCCCGCGAGAGGTCCTGGTCGGCGTTGCCGAAGGAGCCGGTGAGGAAGCCGCGGCCGAGCGGTGAGTACGGGACGAGCGCCACGCCCAGCTCGCGGGCGGCGGGCACCACGTTCGTCTCGATGTCCCGGCTGAACAGCGACCACTCCGACTGGACGGCCGCGATGGGATGCACGGCCTGGGCGGCGCGCAGCTCCCCCGCGGTGACCTCGCTCAGACCCAGATACTTGACCTTGCCCTCGCGGACGAGGTCGGCCATCGCACCGACGCTCTCCTCGACCGGCACGTTCACATCGCGTCGGTGCATGTAATAGAGGTCGATCACCTCGACGCCGAGGCGCTGGAGGCTGCCCTCGACGGCCTGGCGGATGTACGGCGGGTCGTTGCGGATGATCCGCTTGCGCGGGTTGTCCGGCGGGACCGTCACGCCGTACTTGGTCGCGATGACGATCTCGTCCCGGTGCGCCTTGAGGAACGGCGCGAGGAACCTCTCGTTCTCGCCGCCGCCATAGCCCTCGGCGGTGTCGTACAGCGTGACGCCGAGTTCCAGCGCCCGGTGGAGGGCGGCCCGGGAGGCGTCGGCGTCCGGCGGTCCGTACGCCCAGGTCATGCCCATGCAGCCGAGGCCCTGCACACCGACTTCCGGCCCCTCGTTGCCGAGCCGTACCGCCCTGATCCTGCTGTCGGTCATCGAGACCTCTCCGACGCGAGGGCGCGCCCGGCGTCACCGTAGAAGCTGATCTTCCGGTCGAGCACGGCGAGGGTGTCCTGGAGCTCCGCGATCCGGGCCCGGACGTCCCGGCGGGTCGCCTCCAGGAGTTCATAGCGCTCCAGGTAGGTGTGGTCGCCCGCGCGCACCATCTCCGCGTAGCGGACCATGTCTGCGACCGGCATCCCGGTGAGCCGGAGCTTGCCGACGAGGCCCAGCCAGTCCAGGTCGCGGTTGCTGTAGCGGCGCTGCCCGGTGTGCGAGCGGTCGATGTGCGGCATCAGCCCGATGCGCTCGTACCAGCGCAGGGTGTGCGCGCTGAGGCCGGTGAAGACGACGACCTCGCTGATCGTGTAGTTGTCCTGGCCGTCCGGGCGCCGCTCCCGCTCGGGAGGGCCGGCGCACAAGTCCGTCCCGGTATCGGTCCCGGTGGCCTCGGCTGTGGTCTCCATCACCGTCATGGCCCCCACGCTAAAACCTTGGAGTGCACTCCAAGCAAGTCGAATCCGCCAAAATTGCGAGGACGTGGCCGGGAGGCCGTGGATACCGTGCGGATCATGAGTCTCGTACGCCGTGCCACGCCGGAGGACGCCCGGGAAGTGCTGCGCCTGCGCCAGGTGATGATCGATTCGGTGTTCGACGTCGGCGCCTCCACCGAGTGGCACGCCGCGTCGCTCCCCACCGTACGCGGGAAGCTCGCCGACCCCGGGGGATCCTTCGCCGCGTTCGTGGTCGACCGCCCGGACCGGCCGGGGGCTCTCGCGGCCCTCGCCGCCGGGACGATCGAGTACCGGATCGGGCGGGCGGACAACCCGCACGGCACGGTCGGGTACGTCTTCAGCGTCGCCACCGATCCGGAGGCACGGCGCCGCGGATACGCCCGTGCCTGTATGGAGACGCTCCTCGACTGGTTCCGCGAGCGGGGTGTCGCCCACGTCGACCTCAACACGTCCGCCGAGGCCGAGCCGCTCTACGCGGCCCTCGGGTTCGTCCGCAAGCCTGACCCCTCGATGCGGCTGAGCCTGTGAACGACTTAGGCTCGTGGGCATGTCTTTGCAGAGTCTGGCGCTGATCTCGAACTGGCCCGTTCCCACCGCCGCCGCGGCGGTCGTCCGCGCGGACGGCACGGTGGCCGGCTCGTACGGGCCGGGCGGGCACCGTTTCGCGCTGGCCTCCGTCACCAAGCCGCTCGCCGCGTACGCCGCGCTCGTCGCGTACGAGGAGGGTGCGATCGAGCTCGACGAACCGGCCGGGCCCGCCGGCTCGACGGTCCGCCATCTGCTCGCGCACACCTCCGGTCTGGCCTTCGACGAGCACCGGGCGACCTTCGCGCCCGGGGAGCGGCGGCTGTACTCCAACGCCGGGTTCGAGGTGATCGGGGACCACATCGCCAAGGCCGCGGACATGCCCTTCGCGGAGTATCTGCGCCAGGCGGTCCTCGAACCGCTCGGCATGACCGCGACGACGCTGGACGGTTCGCCCGCGAAGGACGGGGTCTCGACGGTGGACGACCTCGTCCGGTTCGCCGCCGAGCTCCAGGCCCCGCGACTGCTGGACCCGCGTACGGTCGCGGAGGCGATGACCGTCCAGTACCCCGGGACCAAGGGCGTCCTGCCGGGGTACGGCCACCAGAGCCCCAACGACTGGGGGCTCGGCTTCGAGATCCGCGACTCCAAGTCACCCCACTGGACGGGGAGTTCGTCCTCACCGCGGACCTTCGGCCACTTCGGGCAGGCCGGTACGTTCCTGTGGGTCGACCCGGCCGTGGGCGCCGCCTGCGTCGCGCTGACCGACCGGACCTTCGGGCCCTGGGCCATCGAGGCGTGGACCCCGTTCACCGACGCGGTGCTGGCCGACCTCGCCTCCTGACGCGGGACCGGCTGACGCCGGACCGCCTCACGCCGTCCGGCGCGGCCCCGGCGCGGTCAGCGGAACGCCGCCGCGTTGCGCAGCGCCCAGGCCGCGAAGGTGCCCGGCGCGCGGCCGAGGACGCGTTCCACGTCCGGGCCGACCCGCCGCTCCTCCTCGGTCGGTTCGCCCAGGATGGCGAGGGTGCCCTCGACCACGGGCAGCGGCATGAAGCCCGCCATCAGGGCGTGCGCCTCCTCGCGGGTCTGCTCGGTGAAGCGCACCGGCTCGCCCAGGGCGGCGCCGATCGCGGCGGCCCGTTCGCGCGGGGTGGTCGGCGCGGGACCGGTCAGGGTGTAGGTCTCCCCCGCGTGGGCGTCCTCGCGCAGGGCGGCCGCCGCGACGGCCGCGACGTCGTCGGGGTCGACGAAGGGCAGACCGATGTCACCGAACGGCGCGGCTGCCTCGCGCCGGGCGCGGACCGACTCGGCCCAGGCGAAGGCGTTGGTGTCCATCCCGCCGGACCGCAGGACCGTCCATTCGAGGCCGGACTCCCGTACGGCCTCCTCGAAGCGGGCCGGGTGCCCGTAGGCCTCCGGGCGCGTTCCCACACCCTGTGAGGACAGCAGCACCACCCGGCGGATTCCGGCGGTCTTCGCCGCGTCCAGGACGCCCCGCGGATCCTCGCCCGCCACCAGCAGGAACAGTGCCTCGGCGCCCTCGAACGCCGGTCCGAGCCCGGCCGGTTCGGCCAGGTCGGCGGCGACCGCCCGGACGCCTTCGGGCACCTCGTCCCCGGTGATCTTCCGGGCCACCGCCGTCACCGGCAGTCCGGCTCCGCCGAGCGTCCGCACCAGCGCGCGTCCCACGTTCCCGGTCGCACCCGTCACCACGTACATGTCGATTCCCTCGGCCGAAAGTTAGTTAGTCGACTGACTAACCCCGATGGGCAGGACGCTAGCAAGGCGGGATGCCGCTGTCTATAGTCAGTCGGGTGACTGACTCAGAGATGCCCCGGGGGCCGCGGGCCAAAGCGGCCGGCAAGCGGCGGCAGCTGACGGCGGCCGCGGCCCGGGTGCTGCACGAGCAGGGCGTGGAGCGCACGACGATCGCCGACATCGCCCGTGCCGCCGAGGTCCCGGCGGGCAACGTGTACTACTACTTCAAGACCAAGGATGAGCTGGTCGAGGCCGCTCTAGCCGAACACTCCGGCCACCTGAGGGAACTCACCGACGAGCTCGACAAGCTCCCCGAGCCGCGGAACCGCCTCAAGGGGCTCATCGCGGCGTGGGTCTCCGGGCGGGACACCGCGGCGCGCTACGGCTGTCCCACCGGCACCCTCGCCGCGGAGCTCGACAAGCGGGACGAGGGCGGCCTCGATCTCCTGGCGGGACGGGTCGTCCGGCAGCTGCTGGACTGGGTCGAACAGCAGTACAGGGAGATCGGCGTCGCCGACCCGGAGGGCCGCGCGCTGACGCTCGTCGGCGCCTACCAGGGGATGTCCCTGCTCTCCAACGCCCTGCGCGACCCCGAGATCATGACCCGCGAGGGAGACCGGCTGATCCGCGAGCTGGACGCGTCGGCCTAGGGCCGAACGCGCTGGTGCTGGGATGGACGCGCCGGCTCGGGGGGGCGACCGGTCGACGTAAGACCGGACGCGCCGACCTCGGAGGCGACCGGTCGACGTAGGAGTGGACGAACCGGCCTCGGAGGCGGCGCGTCGGCGTCGGGGCGATCCGGGCGGCATCCCGGCGTCGGTGTCAGACGGCCGCCATCTCCCACACCAGCAGCTCGGCGGGCACACCCGCGACCAGTTCCAGGTCCTTCGCGTCCGTGACGCGGGCCGCGTCGCCCTCCCCCAGTTCCACGCCGTCCAGCCGGACCTCGCCGCGCAGGACATGGACATAGACGAAGGGCGCGTCCGGGACCGCCGTGCGCTCACCCGCCGTCAGTCGGCGCACATGGAGCATGGCGCCCGCTTCGGGAACGGCGTACGGGGTGGAATCGGCGATACCGCGGACGGTCTCGTACGCCGGGTCGCCACCCGGTTCCAGGGGGGCAAGCCACATCTGGACGAAGACCACCGGCAGCTCGCCGTCGTTGCGCTCGACGTGGCGGACGCCGCCCGCGGAACTCAGCCGCTGGACGTCGCCGTGGCGCAACACCGTCTCGTGACCGGCCGAGTCGCGATGGGTCAGCTCTCCCTCCACCACCCATGTGACGATCTCGGTGTGGCTGTGCGGGTGCTCGTCGAAGCCGGCGCCAGGGGCGAGCCGCTCCTCGTTGCAGGCGATCACCGCGCCGAAGCGGAGGTTGTCGGGGTCGTAGTGCGGGCCGAAGGAAAAGGCGTGGAGCGAGGAGATCCCGGCCGCCGGGTCCCCTCCGCGGTAGCGCTCGTCGGCGCGGCGGACGTCCATCACCCGCCCACCGTAGCCCCGGCCAGGCGAACGCCCCGCGCTTACTTTGCGACCCGCCGCCGCACAGCTCCGTCCGGATAAGGCAGTCTTGTCCCGTGCCCGAACCCGAAGCCAGCAAGACCGAGCGCCCAGCGCATGACGTCCAGATGCACACCGCGACCCTCAAGCGGCTGGAGAAGTCGGCCGGCAGTCTCGCCGCCCAGGCCATCACGCGGATGGACGAGACGCTGCCGTGGTACCGGGCCATGCCCCCGGAGAACCGGTCCTGGATCGGGCTCGTCGCCCAGGCCGGTATCGCCGCGTTCACCGAGTGGTTCCGGCACCCGGACGCGCCGCAGGCCATCTCCACCGATGTCTTCGGGACCGCGCCACGCGAGCTGACCAGGGCCATCACGCTGCGCCAGACGGTGGAGATGGTGCGGACCACGATCGAGGTCATGGAGTCGGCCATCGACGAGGTGGCGGCTCCCGGGGACGAGGGCGTGCTGCGCGAGGCGCTGCTCGTGTACGCCCGCGAGATCGCCTTCGCCACCGCCCAGGTGTACGCGCAGGCGGCGGAGGCACGCGGTGCCTGGGACGCCCGGCTCGAATCGCTCGTCGTGAACGCCGTGCTCTCCGGCGAGGCCGACGAGGGCGCCGTCTCCCGGGCCGCCGCGCTCGGCTGGAACTCGCCCGAACATGTCTGCGTGGTGCTGGGCACGGCACCGGACGGTGACAGCGAACTGACGGTCGAGGCGATCCGGCGGGCCGCCCGGCACGCCAAGCTGCAGGTGCTGACGGGGGTGCTCGGGGACCGGCTGGTCGTCATCGCGGGCGGCAGCGACAACCCGCTCGCGGTCGCCAAGTCACTGATCGGTCCGTTCGCCGCCGGATCCGTCGTCGCCGGGCCGATCGTGCCCGATCTGCTCGCCGCGACCCGGTCCGCGCAGGCCGCGGCGGCCGGGCTGAAGGCGTGTTTTGCCTGGCAGGACGCCCCGCGCCCGGTGCTGGCGGACGATCTGCTGCCCGAGCGCGCCATCGCCGGAGACCCTTCCGCCCGCGAGCAGTTGGTGGAGGAGATCTACAGACCGCTGGAGGAAGCCGGCTCCGCGCTCCTGGAGACGCTCAGCGTCTATCTGGAGCAGGCGAGCAGCCTCGAAGGCGCCGCCCGGATGCTGTTCGTCCATCCCAACACCGTGCGCTACCGGCTCCGACGTGTGACTGACGTCACCGGCTGGTCACCCTCGGATGTACGATCCGCGTTCACGCTGCGGATCGCGCTGATCCTGGGGCGTCTGGCCGATGGAGATCCCCAGACCTAGCCTTTTGTCGGGGACCTACAATTCCCTCTCGTGTTCTTCGTCCCTGTCCCCACGGGCGGCCGTGGCCGTCCACAAGAGAGAGTGTGAGAGTGCTCGTACTCGTCGCTCCCGGCCAGGGCGCTCAGACGCCCGGCTTCCTGACTCCTTGGCTCGACCTCCCCGGCGCCGCCGAACGCCTCGCCGCGTGGTCGGACGCCATCGGGCTCGACCTTGCCCACTACGGCACGCAGGCCGACGCGGACGCGATCCGTGACACGGCTGTCGCCCAGCCGCTGCTGGTCGCCGCCGGCCTCCTGTCCGCCGCGGCACTCGGTGACGTGACCCCCGGTGCGGTCGCCGGGCACAGCGTCGGCGAGATCACCGCCGCCGCGTTCGCGGGAGTGCTGGACGACACCGCCGCGCTGTCCCTCGTACGCAAGCGCGGCCTGGCGATGGCCGACGCCGCCGCCATCACGCAGACCGGTATGTCGGCGCTGCTCGGTGGGGACCCCGAGACGACGGTCGCGCACCTGGAGAAGCTGGGGCTGACCCCCGCGAACGTGAACGGCGCGGGCCAGATCGTCGCCGCCGGGACGCTGGAGCAGCTGGCCGCCCTGGAGGCGGACAAGCCCGAGGGTGTCCGGCGTGTCGTCGCTCTGAAGGTGGCGGGCGCGTTCCACACCGTCCACATGGCCCCCGCGGTCGAGGCGCTGGCCAAGGCCGCCGAGGAACTGAGTCCGGCGGACCCGCGGGTCACCTACATCTCGAACCGGGACGGCCAGTCCGTCGCCTCCGGTGCCGAGGTCGTCTCGCGCCTGGTCGGCCAGGTCGCCAACCCGGTCCGCTGGGACCTGTGCATGGAGACCTTCCAGAAGCTCGGCGCGACCGCGCTGATCGAGGTGTGCCCCGGCGGGACGCTGACCGGTCTCGCCAAGCGCGCCCTGCCCGGTGTCACGACGCTGGCCCTGAAGACACCAGACGACCTCGACGCGGCTCGCGAGCTCATCGCCGAGCACAGCGCGGCCTAAGGAGCCCGAGAGCATGTCGAAGATCAAGGCACCCAAGGGCGCTCCTTTCGCGCGCATCCTCGGCGTCGGCGGCTACCGTCCCGTCCGGGTGGTGCCCAACGAGGTGATCCTGGAGACGATCGACTCGTCCGACGAATGGATCCGCTCGCGCTCGGGCATCGAGACGCGGCACTGGGCCTCCGACGAGGAGACCGTCGCCGCGATGTCGATCGAGGCGTCCGGCAAGGCCATCGCCGACGCCGGGATCAACGCCGAGCAGATCGGCGCCGTGGTCGTCGCCACCGTGTCGCACTTCAGCCAGACCCCGGCCATCGCCACCGAGATCGCCGACAAGCTCGGCACGAACAAGGCCGCGGCCTTCGACATCTCGGCCGGCTGCGCGGGCTTCGGCTACGGCCTGACCCTCGCCAAGGGCATGATCGTCGAGGGTTCCGCGGAGTACGTCCTCGTCATCGGCGTGGAGCGGCTGTCCGACCTCACCGACCTGGAGGACCGCGCGACGGCCTTCCTGTTCGGCGACGGCGCGGGCGCGATCGTCGTGGGTCCCTCCGAGGAGCCGCACATCGGCCCCACCGTCTGGGGCAGCGAGGGCGACAAGGCCGGCACGATCAAGCAGACCGTGCCGTGGGACCGCTTCAAGGTCGGCGACGTCTCCGAGCTCCCGCTCGACTCCAAGGGCGAGATCAAGTTCCCTGCCATCACGCAGGAGGGCCAGGCGGTGTTCCGCTGGGCCGTGTTCGAGATGGCGAAGGTCGCCCAGCAGGCGCTGGACGCGGCCGGGATCACCTCGGACGACCTGGATGTCTTCATTCCCCACCAGGCCAACGAGCGGATCATCGACTCGATGGTGAAGACGCTGAAACTGCCGGGACACGTCACGGTCGCGCGTGACGTGCGCACCACCGGCAACACCTCGGCCGCCTCGATTCCGCTCGCAATGGAGCGGCTCCTGGCGACCGGTGCGGCGAAGAGCGGCGACACCGCGCTCGTCATCGGCTTCGGGGCGGGTCTCGTGTACGCCGCGACGGTCGTTACCCTCCCTTAGGCACTCCGTACCGGATCATCCGGTCCGTACGGAAAACCGCCACCCTCTGGAAACACACCGAAGGAGCGCCTGACATGGCCGCCACTCAGGAAGAGATCGTCGAAGGTCTCGCCGAGATCGTCAACGAGATCGCCGGGATCCCCACCGAGGACGTCCAGCTGGACAAGTCCTTCACCGACGACCTGGACGTCGACTCGCTGTCCATGGTCGAGGTCGTCGTCGCCGCCGAAGAGCGCTTCGACGTCAAGATCCCGGACGACGACGTCAAGAACCTCAAGACCGTCGGCGACGCGACGAACTACATCCTCAAGCACCAGGCCTGATCTTCCGGTCACCTGGGCCGACCGTCCGGGTTCACCGGGGCCTGGCGCCCTGGTTCCCCTGGGCTGATGCCCCGCCACCCGGCGGTGGCGCCGCTGAATCCTCGTATCCGTTGGAGAAAGAATTCCCGTGAGCCCGACCAATCGCACCGTGGTCGTCACCGGTATCGGCGCAACCACACCGCTGGGTGGCGACGCAGCCTCTACCTGGGAGGGCCTGATCGCCGGACGTTCCGGCGTCCGCCCCCTCGAGCAGGAGTGGGCCGCCGACCAGGCTGTCCGTATCGCGGCGCAGATCGCCGTGGAGCCGGGCGAGGTCATTCCCCGCCCGCAGGCCCGCCGCCTGGACCGCTCGGCGCAGTTCGCGCTGATCGCGGCCAAGGAGGCCTGGGCGAACGCCGGTTTCACCGACAAGGCGGGCGAGGACCCGAGCGTCGACCCCGACCGGCTGGGCACTGTCATCGCCTCCGGCATCGGTGGCGTAACGACCCTGCTCGACCAGTACGACGTGCTGAAGGAGAAGGGCGTACGCCGTGTCTCCCCGCACACCGTGCCGATGCTGATGCCGAACGGCCCGTCCGCCAACGTCGGTCTGCTCGTCGGTGCCCGCGCCGGTGTGCACACCCCGGTCTCCGCCTGCGCTTCGGGCGCCGAGGCCATCGGCTACGCCATCGAGATGATCCGCACGGGCCGCGCCGACGTCGTCGTCGCCGGTGGCACCGAGGCGGCCATCCACCCGCTGCCCATCGCCGCGTTCGGCAACATGATGGCGATGTCCAAGAACAACGACGACCCGCAGGGTGCCTCGCGCCCCTACGACGTCGCCCGTGACGGCTTCGTCCTCGGCGAGGGCGCCGGCGTCCTCGTCCTGGAGTCCGCCGAGCACGCCGCCAAGCGCGGCGCCCGGGTGTACGCCGAGGCGGTCGGCCAGGGCATCTCGGCCGACGCGCACGACATCGTGCAGCCGGAGCCCGAGGGCCGCGGCATCTCGCACGCCCTGCAGAACCTGCTCGACAACACCGACCTGGACCCGGCCGAGATCGTGCACGTGAACGCGCACGCCACCTCGACCCCGGCCGGTGACGTGGCCGAGCTGAAGGCGCTGCGCAAGGTGTTCGGCGACGAGGCCGACCACTTCGCGGTCTCCGCGACCAAGTCGATGACCGGTCACCTCCTCGGTGGCGCCGGTGGCGTCGAGTCGGTCGCGACCGTGCTCGCCCTGTACCACCGGGTCGCGCCGCCGACCATCAACGTGGAGAACCTCGACCCCGAGGCCGAGGCCGCTGCCGACATCGTCCGCGGCGAGGCGCGCAAGCTGCCCGTCGAGGGCCGCATCGCCGCGCTGAACGACTCGTTCGGCTTCGGTGGGCACAACGTGGTGCTGGCGTTCCGCTCCGTCTGACGCCGGTTCCCTGTTTTGAATGACGTGTGGCCCGTACCCCTTGATCAAGGGGTACGGGCCACACGCCGTTCGTTCTTCGGTTATGGAGGAGCGCCCTTGACGGAGCGTCACACCACCTGATGCAGCCAGCGGACCGGGGCGCCCTCGCCGGCGTAGCGGAAGGGTTCCAGTTCGTCGTCCCAGGGCTTGCCGAGGAGCTTGGCGAGGTCGGCCTCCAGGTCGCTCTCGCCGCGCTGGGAGCGCAGCAGCGCGGCGCGCAGCCGGTCCTCGGGGATGAGGATGTCGCCGTGGATGCCGGTGACCGCGTGGAAGATGCCGAGCTCGGGGGTGCAGCTGTAGCGCTCGCCCTCGGCGGTGGGGCACGGTTCGGCGGTGACCTCGAAGCGCAGCAGGTGCCAGCCGCGCAGTGCGGAGGCGAGTTTGGAGGCGGTGCCGACCTCGCCCTTCCAGGAGAACTCGGATCTCCAGGTGCCCGGCGCGGCGGGCTGCCGGATCCAGTCGAGGTTGACGCGCGTGCCGAGCACCCCCGCGACCGCCCACTCGACGTGCGGGCACAACGCGCGGGGCGCGGAGTGCACGTAGAGAACTCCACGTGTCGTCACTGGGGCCTCCGGACAGAGCGAGACATCTTGTAACTTAGCGGAACGGCAGTGGCAGGGCGGCCACGTGGCGAGGCTACCCTGCGGCGGCGCAAGGAGTGTGACGTACCGTCGGTCCAAGCGCCGTGAACCTCCGAGGTTTCACCCGGCGGGACGCGTCCGGACTCCCTTGCCGGGGGTCCGGGTCATCTCCCGGGTGGAGACGGCCGCCCCATGGAAACGCGGTGCGACCGACCGTGTACGACGTGGTGCGACCGACCGCGCAGAACGGGTGCCGACCAACCCTGTACAACGAACGAGGAGACCAGGGGATGCGGAATCGCAGCCACCGTTCGCGGGCCGTCCTCGCCGTCGCCGCGGCGGCGGCTCTCCTGGGCGTCGCCGCGTGCGACGCCACCGGTGGCAACTCCTCCGCGCCCAGCGGGACGGGAGCCCGGCCGTCCCCGAAGCCCACGCCGGTCTGGGACCGCAGCCCGGACTCCATGGCCGCGGTCGGGGACTCCATCACGCGCGGGTTCGACGCGTGCAGTGTGCTGTCCGACTGCCCCGAGGTGTCGTGGGCGACCGGCAGCGATCCGCAGGTCGACAGTCTTGCCGTACGGCTGCTCGGCGCCACCGGGGCGGCCGAGCGCAGCTGGAACTACGCGGTCACCGGCGCGCGGATGGCCGATCTCCCCGGCCAGATGGCACAGGCGGCGACCCGCAGGCCGGAGCTGGTAACGGTGATGGCGGGCGCCAACGACGCCTGCCGCTCCTCCGCATCGGCGATGACGTCCGTCGCCGACTTCCGGACCGAGTTCCAGGACGCGATGGACACCTTGCGCGGCGCTCTGCCCAAGACCCAGGTGTATGTGTCGAGCGTGCCGGATCTGAAGCGCCTGTGGTCCCAGGGGCGCGGCAATCCGCTGGGCAAGCAGGTCTGGAAACTGGGCATCTGCCCCTCGATGCTCGGCGACGCGGACTCGCTGGGCTCGGCGGCGACCCTGCGGCGCGGACAGGTGCAGGACCGGGTGAAGGCGTACAACCAGGTGCTGCGTGAGGTGTGCGCTAAGGACCGGCGCTGCCGCTTCGACGGGGACGCGGTCTTCGACTACCGCTTCGGTACGGACCAGTTGAGCCACTGGGACTGGTTCCATCCGAGCAGGGACGGACAGGCACGACTCGCAGAGATCGCCTACCGGACCGTCACCTCGCGCAAACCGGTGACCTAGGGTTTCCCTCATGAGCGAACTTTTCGGCACACTTTCCGACGGCACCCCGGTCCATCGCTGGACACTGGAGCGCGCCGGGGTCCGGGTGCGTGTGCTCACGTACGGCGGGATCGTGCAGTCGGCCGAGGTGCCGGACCGGGACGGGCGAGCCGTGGACGTGACGCTGGGCTTCCCCGACCTGGCGGGTTACACGGCCCATCCGGAACCGTATCTCGGCGCGCTGGTCGGGCGGTACGCGAACCGGATCGGCGGCGCCCGCTTCTCGCTGGACGGAGCGACGTACCACCTGGTCCCGAACAACGGGCCGAACTCGCTGCACGGCGGCGACGGCGGCTTCGACAAGCGCGTGTGGGACGCGGCGCCGCTCGAACACGGGGTGCGGCTCTCCCGGGTCAGCCCGGACGGCGAGGAGGGCTTTCCGGGCCGCCTGGAGGTCTCGGTGACGTACACGCTCGACGAGCGGGGCGCGCTGCGGATCGCCTACGAGGCGGTCACCGACGCGCCGACCGTGCTGAACCTGACGAACCACACGTACTGGAACCTGAGCGGCTCCGGCAGCGCGCTGGGGCACGAACTGCGCCTCGACGCCTCGCGGTTGACGCGGGTGGACGCGGACCTCATCCCGACCGGGGAACTCGACCCGGTCGAGGGCACGCGCTTCGACTTCCGGGAGTCCCGCAAGACCGGCGCGGGATACGACCACAACTACGTGCTCGACAAGGGGGTCACCGGCGCTCCCGTGGAGGTCGCCGAGCTGCACGATCCGGCGTCCGGGCGGGTACTGACGGTCGCGACCACCGAACCCGGTCTCCAGTTCTACACCGCCGACCACCTGAGCGACCCCTTCGCCCCCAACGACGGCATCGCGCTGGAGACCCAGCACTTCCCCGACTCCCCGAACCGGCCGGACTTCCCGAGCACGGAGCTGCGGCCGGGCGACGTGTACAGGTCGGAGACGGTGTACGGGTTCTCCGTGCGGTCCTAGCCAGACCGCGAGTCCCGGTCCGGAGGTCAGGTTCCGGACCGGGGCTCGCCGAAGCGGCGCGCGCTGGTTACGCCTCGATCATCGTGCTCAGACGGCGGTCCCTGAGGGAACGGCCCGCCTGAATCTCGTACGAACCCTTCACAAACGCCCAGCCGCTCGCGGTGGTGTCCCAGATCTCGAAAGCGCGGCGCGGGAGTGCCACGACGGCCTCGACGCTCTCGCCGGGTCCCGCCTCGACGCCGGCGAAACCGGCGAGCACGCGGACGGGCCGCTCGGTGCCGGGTTCCGCCGGGGCGAGGTAGACCTGGACGACCTCGCGCCCGGCGCGCTCACCGGAGTTGCGGACCCGGACGGTGACGGTCGTGCCCTCGACCTCGATGGACTCGTACGTCCAGTCGGTGTAGCCGAGGCCGTGGCCGAAGGCGTACGAGGAGGTCCTCCCCTCCTTCTCCCAGGCGCGGTAGCCGATGAAGACGTCCTCGGTGTACGGGAGTTCGCCGTCGGCCGGGCGTACCTGGGTGACCGGGGCGTCGGCGAGGGAGCCCCAGGTGGTGGGGAGGCGACCGCCCGGCTCGTGGGTGCCGGTGAGGACGTCGGCGAGGGCGGCGCCGCCCTCCTGCCCCGGGAACCAGCTGAGGAGCACGGCGGCGACCTCGTCGCGCCACGGGAGTTCCACCGGGGAGCCCGAGTTGACGACCACGACGGTGTTGGGGTTGGCGGCGGCGACGGCGTGCACCAGTTCGTCCTGGCGGCCGGGGAGCCTGAGGTCCGCCCGGTCGAAGCCCTCGGACTCGACGCGGTCGGTGGTGGCGACCACGACGACGGCGGTGTCGGCGGCGCGGGCCGCCCCGACGGCCTCGGCGATCAGCTCGTCCGCGTCGCGCACGGGCTCCTGATGGGCGAGCGAGAAGCCGACCACCTTCATCCGGATGCCGTCGGGGAACTCGACGAGATGGGTGAGGGAGACCTCGACCGGTTCGCCCGCGGTGAGTTCGGCCTGGCCGCGCGGGACCGGGGCGCCGAAGATCGTCACGAAGGGGCGGTCCTTGTCGGTGCCCTGGACGTCGTCGAAGTACGTCGTGCCGTCGACGGTGAGGGTGAACGCGCCGAGGCCCTTGATGCCGAAGGTGTGCGGGCCGCTGTCGCGCGGGGTGAAGGTGCCGGTCAGCTCGACGCTGTGGAGGGTGTTGGGGGTACCCCCTGCTTGAGCGGAGTCGAAAGCTTGGGGGAGGGTGACGCCCTCGGGCAGGTCGTCGCCCATCCACTGGATCTGGCCGTTCGGGACGGAGACGGTGGCGATGATCTCGCCGGCGGCGTCACGGCAGACCGTGCGCAGCTCGAACCCCTTGTCGGCGACCGGGAGTTCCACGGTCGGGTCGGCGCCGACGGCGTACGTCAGGCTGCCCTCGGGGAGGGCGGCGGTAAGGCCGTCGAGGGGCGAGACGATCCGGGCGGGGAAGACGGTGGCGGAGCCGCCGCCGAGGACGCGGGCGTCGCGGGCGGCGGCTCCGATGAGAGCCACCCGGTGCCCCTCGGCGAGCGGCAGGGCGCCTTCGTTGCGGACGAGGACGAAGGAGCGGCGGGCGATCTCGCGGGCCAGCGCCTCCCCGTCGACGGCCTCGGGCAGCTCGGTCACGACAGGTTCGGCGCCCTCCAGGATGCCGACGCGGGCGGCGAGGCGGAGCACGTTGCGGACGGCCGCGTCCACGGTGGCCTCCGCCACCTCGCCGGCGCGCACGGCCGCGGCGAGCGGCGGGCCGTAGACGGTCCGGGGGCCGGGCATGGCGACGTCGAGGCCGCCCTCGATCGCGGCCGTGGTGGAGCGGGCGGCCATCCAGTCGGAGACGTTGAAGCCGTCGAAGCCCCATTCACCGCGCAGGACTTCGTTCACGAGGTAGCGGTGCTCGCTCATCGTCGTGCCGTTGACCGAGTTGTAGGCGGTCATGATCCCCCACGGGTGGGCGTTCTCGACGATGGCCTCGAAGGGCGCCAAGTACAGCTCGCGAAGGGCGCGTTCGGAGACGAGGTTGTTCACCGTGAAGCGGTCGGTCTCGGCGTCGTTGGCCACGAAGTGCTTGACGGTGGTGCCGACGCCGCCGGACTGCACGCCCCGGACATAGCCGCTGCCGATCGCGCCGGTCAGGTGGGGATCCTCGCTGTAGGCCTCGAAGTGGCGGCCGCCCAGCGGTGAGCGGTGCAGGTTGACGGTGGGGGCGAGCAGGACGTGGACGCCTTTGCGGCGGGCCTCCTGGGCGAGGAGCGTGCCGGCCCGGCGGGCCAGGTCGGGGTCCCAGGTGGCGGCGAGCGCGGTGGGCGACGGGAGCGCGACGGAGGGGTCGTCGGCGGTCCAGCGGACGCCGCGGACGCCGATCGGACCGTCGGACATGACGAGCGACTTCAGACCGATCTCGGGGAGCGCGGGCAGCGTCCACATGTTCCGGCCGGACAGCAGCCGGGCCTTCGCGTCCAGGTCGAGCCGGCCGAGGGCCGCCTCGACGACGGCCTCGCGGGCCGCCTCCGCTTCCGCGTCCTTCCGGTCCTTCGCCGTCTCCACCGCAGTCTCCGCCATGGCGGCACCTCCTCGTTGAAAGCCGTCGGTCTCCCCCATCCTGCATCGGCCACCTGTAGAGCGGTAGGTTTCGTGACGTGGCCGTTATAATGGCGGTGATCGGATGCCGTACGGTGACGCCATGGCGACCAGGACCAGGAGTGAGGAGCGGCGCGCGGAGATCGTGCGCGCCGCGCTGGAGGTGATCGCCGAGCGCGGTTACCGGGGCGCGAGCCTCGCCGCGGTCGCCGAGCGCGTGGGCCTCACCCAGCAGGGCCTGCTGCACCACTTCCCCACCAAGGAGGCCCTGCTCGTCGCCGTGCTCAAGGAGCGGGACCAGTGGGACGCCCTGCCCAACACCACGTGGCGGGCCGACCTGCTCGTCTCGCTGGTCGAGTACAACGCCATGCGGCCCGGGATCATCCAGACCTTCTCGGCGCTGCTCGGCGAGAGCGTCACGGAGGGGCACCCGGCGCGTGAGTTCTTCACCCGGCGCTACACCGCGGTGCGCGCGAACATGGCCTCGGTGCTGCGCGCGGAGTACGGGGAGCGGCTGCCGAGCGGTCTCACGCCGGAGCGCGCCGCTCCGCTGCTCGTCGCCGTGATGGACGGGCTGCAGTACCAGTGGCTGCTGGACCCGGAGTCGGTGGACATGCCGGCCGCGTTCAGGGACTTCCTCACCCTGCTGGGCGAGGACTGACCGACGTCCGTCCCGGTCAACGGCCCATGCCCTTCGGCCACTTCCGCCTCGCGCCATGGTGTACGCCCCCGCGTCACGGGATACTGCCGCCGTCCGGCAGCACCCCCCACATGACGGAAGGCCCGAACTCCCTTGACCCAGTTACGTGTTCGGATCGGCATTCTCGGGCTGGCGCTGCTGGCGGGCATCACCGTGCTGCCCACCGCGTCGGCGACGACGGCCGAGAACCCCACCGCCGGCACCCCTACGGTCGAGGAGCAGCGACTCGACGGGGCGGCGCCCCGGGAGATCCTGCGGCGCTCCGGATTCGACACGTTGGCACCGGAGTTCGTCCGGGCGCTGGGCCGGGCCGGGTCGTACGCGCAGGCCGAGCGGGTCGTGATGCGGGAGGGTGCCCGGCTGTGGCGGCGGGCGGTCGACCGGGCGCAGGGCCGGGGCCCGGCGGGCGGCGACCTGAGCCGGGACGACGACCGGCCGCTGTACTGGGCGCGGCTCGGCATGACGCGCGAAGTGCGGGGATGGGAGCCCGGGTTCGGGTTGACCAGAACTCAACGCGCCCGCCTGCTGGACGGCTTGGAGTGGAGCTCGCGCGGTCAGAACGCGGTGCACTTCCCACCGCGCACGGGGCCGCGCACGGGGATGAAGCGCATCCTGGTCACCGGGTTCGACCCGTTCACGCTCGACCGTGACATCCGGATCTCCAACCCGTCCGGGGCGACCGCGCTCGCTCTCGACGGCACGACGATCCGGACCGCGGGCGGTCCGGCGCGGGTGGAGACCGTCGTGTTCCCGGTCCGCTGGCAGGACTTCACCGGGGGCACCTCCCCTGCGTCCGGCTCCGCGGAAGGGACGGTGGAACGGACCCTGCGGCCGTACCTCCCGCAGGTGGACCTGTTCACCACGGTCAGCCAGGGCCGCGTCGGCCGGTTCGACGTGGAGCGGACCAACGGGGCCTGGCGGGGCGGCTTTCCGGACAACGACAACGTCTCGGTGACGGGGACCGTCCCGGTCACCGACCCGGCCTCGCAGCCCCAGTGGACGACGACGACCCTCCCGTACGCGGAGATCGTCGCCGCGCACACGGGCCGCTTCCCGGTCTACGACCACACCTCGGTGACCGAGATCCCGGCGGGAGGGGCCGATCCTGTCGTACGCCCCGACGGGCCGACCCCGGGATCACAGGCCCGCGCGGGCGGCGGCGGGGACTATCTGTCGAACGAGATCGCCTACCGGGCGACGCTGCTGCGGGACCGTCTCGGCCTCGGCGCGAGCCTGCCCGGCGGTCATGTCCACACGCCTGTCCTGCAGTTCGGCGCGGACAACACGGACCCGGCGACCGGGACGGTGACGGACCCCGAGTTCGTGCGCAACCGTCTCGACATCATCGCGCAGGTGCGGGCGATCCTGACGGTGGCCGTCGACGCGACCGCCCCGCACGCACCGTGACGACGGCGACGGCGACGGCGGGCGTCTCGGTCACGAGGTGGCGCCCTGTTCCTCGGAAGCCCCCTCGGAAGCCCCGTCCGCGTCCTCGCCGGCATCGCCCTCGCTGCTCTCCTCGATCTCCTCGCCGAGCAGGTCCCGGGCCATCAGGGTGGCGCCCGCGACGGCGCCCGGCATGAGGAACACCGCGACGAACGGAACGAGGAAGGCCAGGCCCAGCGGGGTGCCGAAGCCCCACACCAGTGCCTTGCGGGAGCGGAGCAGGGCGAGGCGGGCCCGGAGGTCGATGCGGCGGCGTTGCAGGGCGACGGCGACGAGTTCCTCGGTGAGGAAGAAGCCGGTGACGAAGAAGCCGAGCACCGGGACGACGGTCTGCCCGACGAACGGAACGAAGCCGAGTGCGAAGAGGAGGACGCCCCAGACGAGAGCCCGCACGAGGATACGGAGGCTGTCGCGCGCGGAGATCCACAGTTCACGCCAGAGCGGCAGCCCCGACTCGGGGGCCGTGCCGTCCGGGGAGACGTCCCTGTCGACCTTCTCCGAGAGGCCCTCGTAGAAGGGCTGGCCTATGAGCAGGGTGACCGCGGTGAAGGTGAGGACGGCGAGGAGGAGGGCGAGGGCGAAGAGCACGGCGGTGAGGAAGCCGCGGAAGAGACCTGCCCAGGGGCTCGTCCAGCCGTCCGCGAACGGCGTCGCCCAGGTGACGAAGCCCTCCCCGTACATGCCGAGGGCGACCAGTGCCGCCGCGTAGAGCACGAGCGTGATGAGTCCCGGCAGCAACCCGAACCCGTAACTCTTCCCGTGCCGGGCCACCCAACGCTGGCCGCGCAGCAAATAGCCGAAGCCCACCCCAAGATCGCGCATGGGGAAACTTTATCGGGGTGTCGCGGCGGACCCCAGTGCGTGGTGGTGACGGCTTCGACACGGGGCGGGGGTGACCCGTTACAGGGCGGTGGCGCTACGCGACGGTGACGGCGACCACCACCCCCCGGTCCGCGGCGGGCGCGATCGCGGCCGAGACGCGGACCGCGGCGGCGCGGGCGACCCGGCCGGCCCGGTGGGCGGAGCTCAGCATCACGGGCTGGAGCTGTTCGAGACCGGCGACGAGGAGTTCCTCGCCCGCGACGAGCAGCGGGCGCGCCGCCGTCACGGCGGCGGCCGCGGCCTCCGTGAGGTCGGCGAGCGGCGGAAGTCCGGCTCGGACGGCTCCGGCCCCCGCGGCGGCCACCCGCTCGGCCAGTGCCACCTGGAGAGGCAGCAGCGGAGCCAGCGCGGCAGTCAACGCGTCGGCGACGCGCCGCAGTTCGGGCGAGGAGTCGCGCAGTACGTCCGCCGAGGTCCGGATCACCGGAGTGAGCGCGAGCAGGGCCCCCGCCGCGACGCCGGCCGCCGCCGGCAGCAGTGGCGAGGTGGCCTCGATCAGCTCACCGAGGACGACGACGGCCTCCTGCACGGCGGGTTCCACCGCGTCGAGCACGGGCAGCAGGCTGTCGCCGATCGCGGCGAGCAGCGCCTGGGCGGGTTCGCTCACGGGGTGCACGGCGAGCGGCGCCCCGCTGGTGCCGAGCCGGGTCAGGGTGTCGACGATCTTGTAGAACGCCTCCTGCGCCTGCGGGGAGGCGCTGGCCTCGGCCAGTTCGGCCGTCGTCTCGCGCAGGACGCGCAGCGCCTCCGTCCCGGAGCCGTCCCGGGGGTCGAGGGTATTGACGGCGATCCTGGTGATGTTCCCCGCCGTGTCGAGGAGTTGGCCGGTGATGTCGGTCGTGCCGCGCACCAGGCGCAGCACGTCCTCCCTGCTGGGGAGCGACGGAATCGGGGACATGGGCTCTCCTCGCCGCACGCGTCGCCGCCGGGACCTGTCCGGCGGATCGGGCCGGGTGCCGCAGTCAGCATGCCCGCTCCGGCCCCCCGGTGATGCGCCGTCCGGGGCATCCATGACGGCCGTCGGGGCGGACGTGAGGGCCTGTGTGGCGGGAAGACGCCCTTGTTGCGCCAGAGTCGAACAGATACACCTCGCCGTACCGGCCGAGCCGAGCCGTACCGGCCCGAGCCGATCCGAACCGTCCCGAGAACGATCCGCTCCTAGAACGATCCAAGTTGGTCCGAGAACGATCCGAGTTGGTCCGGAGGTACGACGCATGCGCTTGCCGAAGCCTCGCCGAACCCTGTCGAGACGCGCCCTGTCCGGGACCGTCGCGGTCGTCGCGACCGTCGCGGCCGGGTCGCTGCTGGTCGCGCCGACCAGTGCCACCGCGGACCACGGGCCACCGGTCCCGGTCCCGGTTCCGGTCCGCGAGGGCTCCGCCGTCGCCGACAGCGCCGCCCGTTCGCCCGCGAGCGCCGCCCGCGCCGCGCTCACCGCCCCCGTCACCGGCCTCTCGGCGAGCACTCGTGGTTACCCCCGCGAGCAGGTCCTCACCCCGGATCCCGAGAACCCCGCCGACAAGTCCATCAGGCTCGGCCTCACCCCGTACCACGCCATCGCCCCGAAGCTCAACGCCCTGCAACGGCTGGGCGACCGGGTGAGCGTCGAGGTCGCGGGGCGGTCCGCGGGCGGCCACCGCCTGTTCCTCGTCACCGTCACCGCCCCGGAGTCCGCCGCCGGTACCCGTGCCCAGGAGCGGATGCGCGAGCTCATCGAGAACGCGCCCGGCGCCGCCGCCAAGGAACCGGCGATCAAGCGCGACTACAAGACGCCGGTCTTCCTCAACAGCAACATCCACGGCAACGAGTGGGAGGGAACGGACGCCGCCCTCTCGCTCATCGCGCACCTCGCGACGGCCGAGGACGCGAAGACCAAGGACCTCCTCGCCCACAGCAGGCTCTACTTCGACATCACCGCCAACCCGGACGGCCGTATCGCGGGCACCCGCTCGAACGCCAACGGATTCGACCTGAACCGGGACTTCATCACCGCCTCGCAGCCCGAGACGCGCGCGATGCGGCAGATCATGATCGACAAGCAGCCGGCCGTCATGCTCGATCTGCACGGCTACGTCAACGGCACGCTCATCGAGCCGACGACCCCGCCGCACGGCGAGAACTACGAGTACGACCTCTTCCTCAAGAACACCTACGCCAACGCCCTCGGCATGGAGGCCGCCGTCAACGGCCTCGGATACACCCCCGCGGGCGATGGTGTGGAGCCCGTCCAGATCCCCTTCCGCGACCAGCAGGAGGGCTGGGACGACTGGCCGCCGGTGTTCACCCCGCAGTACGCGGCCTTCCACGGCGCGGTCGCCGCGCACACCGTCGAGATCCCGATGACGGTGAACGGCACGGCGTACGACACCCTGCCGGTGACGGAACTGAGGCGCCGCTCGGCGATCAACGTCGCGGTCGCGGGCGCCGCCCTGCGCGCCACGCTCGACTTCGCCCGCACCCACCGGACCTCGCTCGTCGCCGACCAGATCGAGGTCTTCCGGCGGGGCGCGACGGGCGCCGCGCAGGTACCGGTGTCCCCCGAGACCGTCCCCGGTGTCCCGGGCATCGGTCCCGAGGACGTCTACACGACCGACTTCCCGAGCGCGTACGTCGTTCCGGCGGGCGCGGCCCAGCGTTCCGGCGCCGCCGCCGCGCGTCTGGTGGACCACCTGATCGCCAACGACGTGCGCGTCACCCGCGCGACACGCGGTTTCCGGCTCGCGGGACGCTCGTACGCGAAGGGCTCGTACGTCGTCAATCTGCGTCAGCCGAAGCGCGGTCTGGCCAATGTCATGCTCGCGGACGGACGGGACATCAGCGACAAGGTGTCGACGATGTACGACATCTCGGGCTGGAGCCTCGGCCGGCTGTGGGGCGCGACGGTCGAGCGGGTGGAGAGCGGCTCCCTGTCGGCTCTCCCGCTGCGCGCGGTCGACGCCGCGCCGCGCGCCGGGCAGGTCGCCGCGCACGGCGATCTGCGGCTCCGGCTGGGCACACCGCAGGAGATCGCCGCTCTCAACTCCCTTCTGAAGCAAGGGGTTCCGGTACGGGAGGACGGTGGCGGCGGGGTGGTCGTGCCGGCGTCGGGCCGTGCGCGGGCCGTCGAGGCGGCCCGTGTGTACGACGTCGCCTTCGACCGGGCGACGGCCTCGGGGGGCGCCCTTCTGCGACGGGTCCGCGTCGCCGCGGCCGTCACCCCCGGCGAACTCTTCGCGCTCCGCGAGATGAACTTCGACGTGATCCCGGTGTCGACGGCGATCCTGGACGCGGGCTTCGACTGGTCGGCGGCGGACGTGCTGTTCGTGTCGTCGGGGCTGGACCACGCGGCCCTCGCACCGGCCGCGCGGGCGGCTCTCGACACGTTCCTGGGCACCCACGGCCTCGTCGGACGCGGCGCCACGGGCGCGGCGCTGAACACGGCCGCCGGACTGCTCGCGGCGACCCCGGTGGAGGGCAACCCGGACGCCAACGGCGTGGTGAGAGTGGTGAATTCGGGCGGCTCCACCAGGGTGAGCGGCGCCGCGCGGACGTGCGGCTCCGTGACAGCGGGCGCTCCCGACCACAGCTTCGTCTACGCGCCCGTCTGGTTCACCGACCTGGGCCCCGGTGTCCGCGTGGAGCAGTCCTACGCGAGCGGCGATCCGCTGCTCGCCGGGCACTGGCGGCCGTTGGACGACGGCTCGGGAGGGCCGACGGCGGCCGGCGGCCGGGCCTCGGTGGTGTCCGGGCCGCACGCCGTGCTGTTCGGCACCGAACCGCTCTTCCGCGACCATCCGAAGGGAGAGTTCCCGCAGGTGGCGAGGGCGCTGCTGACGGTGTCCTGACCTCGGAGGGAACAGACGGAGGCCGCACCCCACGTCCCCGGGGGTGCGGCCTCCGTCGTGCCGGTCTCCGTCGTGACCGCCTCCGTCGTGGCGGCCTCCGTCGTGGCGGCCTCCGTCGTGGCGGCCTCCGTCGTGCGCGACGAGCGCCGTCGGACAGGCCTCGGCCGTCGGTGGGACCGAGGTCAGAGCTTGACGATCATCTTTCCGACGTTGTCGCCGCGCAGGACGCCGAAGAACGCCTCCACGTTGTTCTCGATGCCTTCCACGACCGTCTCGTTGTACTTCAGCTCACCGGAGCGGACCCAGGCGCCGACCTCCTGGACGAACTCCTGCTGGAGGTCGTAGTGGTCGCCGACGAGGAAGCCCTGCATGCGGCCGCGGGTCTGGATCAGCCGGGCCAGGTTCCTGGGGCCGGGGACGGGCTCGGTGCTGTTGTAGACGGAGATCATGCCGCAGATCGCGATGCGGCCGTCCCGGTTCAGCGAGCCGATGGCGGCCTCCAGGTGGTCCCCGCCCACGTTGTCGAAGTAGACGTCGACACCGTCGGGGGCGGCCTCGCGCAGCTGCTGGGAGACCGGGCCGTTCTTGTAGTTGAAGGCGGCGTCGAAGCCGTACTCCTCGACGAGCAGCTTGACCTTCTCGTCGGACCCGGCGGAGCCGATGACGCGCGAGGCGCCCTTGAGCCTGGCGATCTGGCCCACCTGGCTGCCGACGGCACCGGCGGCGCCGGACACGAAGACGGAGTCGCCCTCCTTGAAGGAGGCCGTGCGCAGGAGCCCGGCGTAGGCGGTGAGGCCGGTCATGCCGAGGACGCCGAGGTACGTCGACAGGGGCGCGGCCTCCGGGTCCACCTTGACGGCCTGCTTGGCGTCCACGACGGCGTACTCGCGCCAGCCGAGGAAGTGCAGCACATGGTCGCCGACCTCGATGCCCTCGGCGTTCGAGGCGATGACCTCGCCGACCGCGCCGCCCTGCATGGTCTTGCCGAGCTCGAAGGGGGCGACATAGGACTTGGCGGCGCTCATGCGGCCCCGCATGTACGGGTCGACGGAGACGTAGGCGTTCCGCACCAGGACCTCACCGGGACCCGGCTGCCGGACCTCGGCCTCGACCAGGGCGAAGTCAGCGGGCTCGGGCCAGCCGACCGGACGGCTGACCAGGTGCCATTCGCGGCCGACGGAGGGAAGCTGGGGGGTCTCGGACATGAGGGTGCGCCTTTCACGGTGACCGGCGAGCGGCTCTAATACTTCAGTTCCTGAAACAACCATGCGCCTGAATATTTGATGATGTCAAGTAACGCGATACTCTGGGAGGCATGGCCACCCACAAGAGACCACGGATCGACCCTTTGACCATGGAGGTCGTCGAGCTGATCGGCACGGTCGTGGCCCGCTACCACGAGGAGTACGAGGACGCCGCCGCCGAACACGCCCTCACCGGCGCGCAGGCGCGACTGCTGGGCCTTCTCTCGCTGGAGCCGCTGCCGATGCGGCGCCTGGCGCAGCAGCTGAAGTGCGAGCCGTCGAACGTCACGGGGATCGTTGACCGCCTGGAGGCGCGGGGGCTGGTGGAGCGGCGCCCCGACCCGGCGGACCGCCGGGTGAAACTGGCGGCGGCGACGGCCGAGGGGCGCAAGATCGCCGGGGGGCTGCGCGACTCGCTGAACTTCGCCCGCGAGCCCCTGGCGGAGCTCTCCGATCAGGAACGACTGACCCTGCGCGACCTGCTGCGCCGCATGCTGGGCGAGGACACGGACAGCGACTGAGGGCACCGGCACGGGCGCCCCGGGCCTGAACGCCTCACGGCGCGAACGGCAGCCTCCCGGATCGACCGGGATCGTCAGGTTCTGCGAGTTTCCGTTGGCTTCTGTCAGGGTCTGGCAGAGCCTGTCACAGTCTGTCGGTTTCCGCCGGGTCCTGCCGAAGCCTGCCGGGTTCCGCCGCGTCCTGTCGGGCGGAATCGCCGAGGGTGCCCCGGAAAGGGGTCGTCACGCGACAGACATGAAGCCCCGTCAGCGGCGTGTCGGAACCGCCGCGGGCCGGTCGGGCGCCAGCAGGCGTTACGTGCACCACCACAAGAAGCGGTTGCACCCGTCCGAGGACGAGGGGGCCGGTGTGGGCGCCGACGTCGTGGGCGCCGCGGTGGTGGGAGCCGGTGTCCGGGGGGACGAAGAGGCGTTCACCGGGGCCGAGGTGGACCGGCCCGGGAGCGTGCCGGCGCTCGCCGACCCACCCCCGGCGCTCTTCTCGCTCGTCGCCGTGGGAGATGCGGAGGCGGACGCGGAGGCGGATCCGGAGGGCGACGACGAGGAGCCGGGCGTACGGGTGGCCGAGGCGGAGCCCGACGGGGAACTCTTCGGGTGCGCGGACGCCGCCGACGAGGCCGAGCCGTCCGGCGACTCCCCGCCGGCCGCCGCGGGACTCGGGCCCAGCCCGGGTGCGTCGATGCCGAGTTCGGCGAGGCTCAGACCGCCGGCCGCGAGAACGAAGCCCACCGCGACGAACAGGGTGCGGCGCCGCCGCCGACGGTGCGCGGCGGCCTTGCGGTCGCGTCGGCTGGTGCCGGCCGGGGCGGGCGGGCCCTGCGGGCCGCTCGGACTCCCGGCATCGCTCGCGGCGTCCCGGCCACGCTCCCCACGCCGTCGCGCGGCCCGCCCGGAGTGTCCCTGGGCGTCGCCGTCCTCGCCGTAGTACGCGTCGGCGTCGCCATCCGATTCCGGGCGCGCGTCGACCTCCTCAGCGTCCGCGCCGAGTTCGTCGACCGGGGTGCCGCACCCGGGACAGGCGAGGGCGCCGTTGAGGTGCCTTCGGCACACGTGGCAGTAGTCCATGACGCGGGAAGACTAGGGTCACCGCCGGTAACGTTCCTAGGGGCAGTTGTGAAAGTTCTGTGCGGAATCCAGCATTCCGGTCCGTCGGACCCGGACACCCCCGAACATTCCCCGCCATCCTGCGCCCATCGCGTCCAAACCGTTATGTGCGCGGCCCATTGACACTCCCCCGGCCGCATCCTTACTGTCACGCCAGCATTTCGAACGTGTGACGAAATTTCGAACAAGCTCAAGCAGCAGGGGGCATCTGCCGTGCGCATCACGGGAATCACCACACACGTGGTCGGGACACCCTGGCGGAACCTGACCTACGTCCAGGTGCATACCGACGAGGGCATCACCGGAGTCGGCGAGACCCGCATGCTGGGCCACACCGACGCGCTGATCGGCTATCTGCATGAGGCGCAGGCCAACCATATTCTCGGTTCCGACCCGTTCGCCGTCGAGGACCTGGTCCGCCGGATGAAGTACGGCGACTACGGGCGGGCCGGCGAGATCGTGATGTCCGGCATCGCGGTCATCGAGATGGCGTGCTGGGACATCAAGGGCAAGGCGCTCGGGGTGCCGGTCTGGCAGCTCCTCGGCGGCAAGGTCACCGACAAGGTCAAGGCGTACGCCAACGGTTGGTACACCACCGAACGGACCCCGGAGGCCTATCACAAGGCCGCGCAGGAGGTCGTCGCGCGGGGCTACAAGGCTCTCAAGATCGACCCCTTCGGCACCGGCCACTTCGAGCTCGACCACGCGGCCACGCTCTACTCGGTGTCGCTCATCGAGGCGGTGCGCGACGCGATCGGGCCCGAGACCGAGCTGATGCTGGAGATGCACGGCCGCTTCTCGCCGTCCACCGCCGTCCGGCTGGCCCACGAGCTCGCGCCCTTCAAGCCCGCGTGGCTGGAGGAGCCGGTGCCGCCGGAGAACCTCAAGGCCCTGGAGAAGGTGGCCGCCAAGGTCGACATCCCGGTCGCCACCGGTGAACGGATCCACGACCGCATAGAGTTCCGCGAGCTCTTCGAGAGCCAGGCGGTCGACATCATCCAGCCCGACGTCGGCCACATCGGCGGCATCTGGGAGACCCGGAAGCTCGCCGCCACCGCCGAGGCGCACTACGTCCTGGTCGCGCCGCACAACGTCGGCGGCCCGGTGCTGACCGCCGCCTCCCTCCAGGTCGGCTTCACCTCGCCGAACTTCAAGATCCTGGAGCACTTCAACGACTTCGCGGACGCGGAGATCAAGAAGGTCGTGAAGGGCGCCCCGCAGGTCGTCGACGGCTACTTCCAGCTGTCCCACGAGCCCGGTCTGGGCGTCGAGCTGGACGTCGACGCCGCGGCCGAGTTCCCGCAGCAGCAGGCCCGGTTCGACCTGTGGGCCGACGGCTGGGAGCAGCGCAAGCCCAAGGGGGCGAAGTGAGCACCGCGGTCGTCGTCGAGGGTCCGGGCGAGCACCGGCTGATCCCGCACGAGCCGGTTCGGCCCTCGGCGGGCGAGGCGCTCGTACGGGTGCACGCGGTCGGCATCTGCGGCAGCGACCGCGAGGTCTACCAGGGCAACCGGCCCGAGGGGTACGTCCGCTACCCCCTGACCCCGGGTCACGAGTGGTCCGGGACCGTCGAGGAGGTCGGCGCCGGTGTCCCCGCGACGCTGGTCGGCCGCAAGGTCGTCGGTGAGGGCTTCCGCAACTGCCAGGTCTGCGACCGTTGCCACGCGGGCGAGACAACGTTGTGCACGGCCGGGTACGAGGAGACCGGGTTCACCCGGCCCGGCGCGATGGCGAGCACGCTGACGCTGCCGGCGCGGCTGCTCCACGTCCTGCCCGACGACGCCGATCTGACCGCCGCCGCCCTGCTCGAACCGGCCGCCTGCATCGCGGCCGCCGCGCTCAAGGCGAACGCCCGGCCCGGTGAGCGCGTGGCCGTGGTGGGCACCGGGACGCTCGGGATGTTCGCCGTGCAGTTCCTGAAGGCGGGTTCGCCGGCCGAGCTGCTCGTGGTGGGCACCCGTCCGGACCGGGCGGCCCTGTCGAAGGACTTCGGCGCCACCGACTTCCGTACCAGGGACCAGGAACTCCCGGACGACTTCGACGTGGTCATCGAGACCGCCGGGTCCGCGTCCGCCGCGCGCACCGCCGCCTCCCTGCTGCGGCGCGGCGGACGCCTGGTCCTCACGGGGATCCCGGCGCCGGGTGCCGAGGGGCTCGATCCGACCGATCTCGTCGTACGGCAGCTGGAGGTGCACACCGTGTTCGGGGCGCCGCCGGAGGCCTGGGCGCACACGGTGCGGGTGTTCGGCGCCGGTCTGCTGAATCCGTCGCCGCTGGTGACGCACGAGCTGCCGCTCGCCGCGTTCCCGGAGGCCATCGAGCTGGTGGGGTCCGGTGATCCCAAGGTCGGCAAGGTCCTGCTGAAGCCGTGACCACCCGAGCCGTACGCCGGTACGGGGACTCCTGACGGCTCCGTACCGGCGTACACCAGGCTCCCGCACACCCTGAGCCGCGAACTCCGCCCGAAATATCGAACATGAAGGACAGCTCGTGACCGACGCCTTCCCCATGGCAGCCCGTCGACCCGGTGAGAGCGCGCTCGCCGCTCTCGGCCTGGGCGCGCCCGCCCTCTCCCCCGCCGACGCCTCGCCGCACACCTTCCCCGGAGGTGGTCGCTGGCGCACCGAGGTTCCCTCCGTGGAGGGGCCCGAGGCGCTCGCCGTGGTCCTCAAGGAGTCCTCGCGGCTCGATGTGCCGATCCACCGGATCAGCCAGGGCAGCGGTATCTGGATGCTGACCGACGCCGAGATCACCGAGATGGTCGAGGCCACCGGTGAACGCGACATCGAACTCTGTCTGTTCACCGGCCCGCGGGGCATCTGGGACATCGGCGCCTCGGTCCGTACCGACTCTCGCGGCGGCGGGCTGCGTGCCCGCGGCCACGACGCGGTGGCCGGCTGTGTCGAGGACGCCGTCCGGGCGACGGAACTGGGCGTCAAGTGCCTGCTCGTCGCCGACGAGGGCGTGCTGTGGACGCTGCACCGGGCGCGGGTCGCCGGGATCATCCCGGCCGACACCACTCTCAAGGTCTCGGCGCTGATCGGTCCGGTCAACCCGGCCTCGTACGCCGTGTACGAGCACCTCGGCGCCGACTCGGTGAACGTGCCGAGCGATCTGACACTCGATCACCTCACCGAGATCCGGCGGGTCTCCGCCGCCCCCATGGACATGTACATCGAGGCCCCCGACGATCTCGGCGGGTACATACGGATGTACGAGGTCGCCGAGCTGATCCGCCGCGGCGCACCGCTGTATCTGAAGTTCGGGCTGTCCAAGACCCCCGGGATCTACCCGTACGGACACCATCTGCGGGACCTGACCCTGAGCACGGCCCGGGAAAGGGTGCGGCGCGGCCGGCTCGCCCTCGACCTGCTCGCACGGCACGGAGCCGACGGCGACATGGCGCCGCTCGGCACCCGGCTGCCCGGCGCGCTCACACGGTTCGACACTCCCTCATAACGTTCGCACAAACCCCCTTCACACAAGCCGACACAGTCGCGCACAATCCAACACACCTTCTCGGCCCTCCTCTCTCAAAGCTCCCGGAGCATTCGAGTTCCGTGAGACCGAGCCCGGTCCAAGACATCAAGGATGATGATCATGCGTAACCGCAGAGCCGCCCTCACCGCCATAGCCGGAGCCGCCTCCCTCGCCCTCGCCCTGACCGCCTGCGGCCAGAACAGCGACGGCGGCAGCAAGGACACCTCGGGTGACACCAAGGGCGCCACGATCGGCATCTCGATGCCGACGAAGTCCTCCGAGCGCTGGATCGGCGACGGCAACAACGTGGTCAAGGACCTTCAGGCCAAGGGGTACAAGACCAAGCTCGCGTTCGGTGAGGACGACCCGGACCAGCAGGTCTCGCAGATCGAGAACATGATCACGCAGGGTGTGAAGGCCCTGATCATCGCGGCCATCGACAACAAGTCGATGAACAACGTGCTCCAGCAGGCCGCCGACGCCAAGATCCCGGTCATCGCCTACGACCGTCTGATCCTCGGCACCAAGAACGTCGACTACTACGCGTCCTTCGACAACTCGAAGGTCGGGGAGCTCCAAGGCAACTACATCCTGCAGAAGCTCGGTCTCGCGGACGGCTCCAAGAAGGGCCCGTTCAACATCGAGCTCTTCGCCGGCTCGAACGACGACAACAACACGAAGTACTTCTTCGGCGGCGCGATGAAGGTCCTGCAGCCGTACATCGACAAGAAGCAGCTCGTCGTCAAGTCCGGCCAGACCGCGCTGAACCAGGTCACCACCCTGCGCTGGGACGGCGGCACCGCCCAGAAGCGCATGGACGACATCCTGACCTCGTCGTACAAGAGCGCCCGGGTCGACGCGGTGCTCTCGCCCTACGACGGCATCTCCATCGGCATCCTCTCCTCGCTGAAGTCGGACGACTACGGCTCGAAGAGCAAGCCGCTGCCGATCGTCACCGGCCAGGACGCCGAGCTGGCCTCGGTGAAGTCGATCATCGCGGGCGAGCAGACGCAGACGGTCTACAAGGACACCCGCAAGCTGGCGACGGTGGCCTCGGGCATGGTCGACGCGGCCCTCAAGGGCAAGAAGCCCGAGCTCAACGACACCACGACGTACAACAACGGCACCAAGGTGATCCCCGCCTACCTGCTGCAGCCGGTCAGCGTCGACAAGTCCAACTACGAGAAGGAGCTCGTCGCCACGGGCTACTACAAGGACAGCGACCTCAAGTAACCGCCACCCCCTAGTGATTGGAAGGCACGACCATGGCGGGACCCGTCCTGGAAATGCGCTCGATCGTCAAGACCTTTCCCGGCGTCAAGGCGCTGTCGGATGTCACTCTGACCGT
This sequence comes from Streptomyces sp. NPDC026500, assembly GCF_055567635.1. NCBI lineage: Bacteria > Bacillati > Actinomycetota > Actinomycetes > Kitasatosporales > Streptomycetaceae > Streptomyces > Streptomyces sp. NPDC026500. The sequence continues at coordinate 301,966 of NZ_JBVHQB010000005.1, forward strand.
CCAGCAGGGCGAGGTCCATGCCATCTGCGGCGAGAACGGCGCCGGCAAGTCGACCTTGATGAAGGTCCTCTCCGGCGTCCACCCGAGCGGCAGTTACGAAGGGGACATCCTCTTCGAGGGGGAGGTCTGCTCCTTCAAGGACATCAGGGCCAGTGAGCAGCACGGCATCGTGATCATCCATCAGGAACTGGCCCTGGTGCCCTACCTCTCCATCGCGGAGAACATCTTCCTCGGCAACGAGCACGCCACGCGCGGGCTCATCAGCTGGACCGAGACGCTGCGGCACGCTTCCGAGCTGCTGCGGCGGGTCGGTCTCGACGAGAACCCGCAGACCCGCGTCGCCGACATCGGCGTGGGAAAGCAGCAGCTCGTCGAGATCGCGAAGGCGCTGTCGAAGAAGGTGAAGCTGCTCATCCTGGATGAGCCGACGGCCGCCCTGAACGACGAGGACAGCGGCAAACTCCTGGATCTCATCCTGGAGTTGAAGACCCAGGGAATGACCTCGATCATCATCTCGCACAAGCTGAACGAGATCGAGCGGGTCGCGGACTCGGTGACCATCCTGCGCGACGGGCGGACGATCGAGACGCTCGACGTGAAGGCCCCGGAGACCACCGAGGACCGGATCATCAGCGGCATGGTCGGCCGCGACCTCGAACACCGTTTCCCGGAGCGGACGCCGCACGAGCCGGAGGCGGGTGCGGCGCCCGCGCTGGAGATCCGCGACTGGACCGTGTTCCACCCGATCGACCAGCAGCGCAAGGTGGTCGACGACGTATCGATCTCCGTGCGCCGCGGCGAGATCGTCGGCATCGCGGGACTCATGGGCGCCGGCCGCACCGAACTGGCGATGAGCGTCTTCGGGCGCTCCTACGGCCGGTACGCGGGCGGCACGGTGGCCAGGGACGGCAAGGAGATCCGTACGAAGACCGTGTCCGAAGCGGTCGGGCACGGGATCGCGTACGTCACCGAGGACCGCAAGCACTACGGGCTCAACCTCATCGACACCATCAACCGCAACATCACGCTGAGCGCCCTGTCCAAGGTCGCGAAGCGCGGAGTGGTCGACGAGCACCAGGAGCGGCAGGTCTCCGAGGGCTTCCGCACCTCGATGAACATCAAGGCACCGACCGTCTTCGAGCCGGTGGGCAAGCTGTCCGGCGGCAACCAGCAGAAGGTCGTCCTCAGCAAATGGATCTTCGCGGGTCCCGAGGTGCTGATCCTCGACGAGCCGACCCGCGGGATCGACGTGGGTGCCAAGTTCGAGATCTACACGGTCATCGACAGGCTGGCGGCCGAGGGCAAGGCGGTCGTCTTCATCTCCTCCGAGCTGCCGGAGCTGCTCGGTATGTGCGACCGCATCTACACGATGGCCGCGGGGCGGCTGACGGGTGAGTTCTCGCGGGCGGAGGCCTCGCAGGAAACGCTGATGCGCCAGATGACGAAGGACAAAGAGGTAACCCGATGAGCACGGATGTGACCGCCAAGACGCCGGCCCCGGCGCCGGCCGGCAAGAGCGGCTCGGACGCCGGAGAGAGCCTGCTTCAGCTGATGCTCGACGGCATGCGCCGCAACATGCGGCAGTACGGCATGCTGTTCGCCCTCGGCCTGATCGTGGTGCTGTTCGCCGTGTGGACCGGCGGCGACCTGCTGCTGCCGCGCAACGTGTCGAACCTGGTGCTGCAGAACAGCTACATCCTGATCCTCGCGATCGGCATGATGCTCGTCATCATCGCGGGCCACATCGACCTGTCGGTCGGCTCGCTGACGGCGTTCGTCGGTGCGGTGGGTGCCGTGCTGATGGTCGACCACAACATCCCCTGGCCCATAGCCGTGGTGCTGTGTCTGGCCATGGGCGCCGCGGCGGGCGCCGCGCAGGGCTTCCTCATCGCGTACGGCGGCATACCGTCGTTCATCGTGACCCTGGCGGGCATGCTGACCTTCCGCGGTCTGACCGAGATCTTCCTCAAGGGCCAGACGATCGGCCCGTTCCCCGAGGGTCTGCAGAAGGTCGCCAACAGCTTCCTGCCCGAGGTCGGACCCACCACGAACTACCACAACCTCACACTGCTGCTCGGCATCGGCCTGGTCGCGTTCGTGGTGTTCCAGGAGGTCCGCGACCGCAAGCGGCAGCAGGAGTTCTCGCTCGACGTCCTGCCGAAGAACCTCTTCCTGCTCAAGCTCGTCGCGCTGATCGCCGCCGTGCTCACCGTCACCATGCTGCTCGCCAGCTACAAGGGTGCTCCGGTGGTCCTGCTGATCCTCGGCGTCCTGGTCGCCGGCTTCGGCTATCTGATGCGCAACGCGGTCATCGGCCGGCACATCTACGCGATCGGCGGCAACCTTCCGGCGGCCAAGCTGTCGGGTGTGAAGGACAAGAAGGTCACCTTCCTGGTCTTCCTCAACATGGGCATGCTCGCCGCACTCGCGGGCCTGGTCTTCGCGGCCCGCTTCAACGCGGCCTCCCCGAAGGCGGGTCTGAATTTCGAACTCGAAGCCATCGCGGCCTCGTTCATCGGCGGTGCGTCGATGAGTGGCGGCGTGGGCACGGTCCTCGGCGCGATCATCGGTGGTCTCGTCCTGGGCGTGCTGAACAACGGAATGAACCTCGTCGGCATCGGCAGCGACTGGCAGCAGGTCATCAAGGGCCTGGTGCTCCTGGCCGCGGTCGGGTTCGACGTGTGGAACAAGCGCAAGGTCGGTTCGTAAACGACAGGGCCCCGCCGACCGGCGGGGCCCAATGTCCTTGCGGGACTCGGCTTCCTTCATTTCAGGAGCCGCAGTGACTCCGCCCGCCTCCGAAGGCGGCGGGCTTCCAGCCCGAAGGCTGAGGTCCAGCCCGAACCTGCCCCCGTGAGGACAACAGAAAGATACCGCACGATCACCCACCGCACAGGCCGGGGAAGTGATTCCCCGTTTACCAGGAGCCGTAAATGGAAACGAGCAGACGTACGGTCATCGCAGCGGCGGCGGCAGCGGGATTAACCGCGGCCACCATCGGCACGGCGCACGCCTCGGGCGGCAGGAAGCCCGAGAAGGAGCTCTTCGGCAAGCTCGCCGACGGGACGAAGGTCCACCGGTGGTCGCTGGAGAACGGCGGGACACGGCTCAAGGTCCTGTCGTACGGCGGAATCGTCCAGTCCCTGGAGATCCCCGACCGGCACGGCAGGTACCGGAACGTCGCGCTGGGCTTCGACAACATCGACGACTACGTCGCCAGTAGCCCGTACTTCGGCGCGCTGATCGGCCGGTACGGCAACCGCATCGGCAAGGGGCAGTTCACCCTGGACGGCAAGAGCTACCAGCTCTCCGTCAACGACGGCGTCAACAGCCTGCACGGCGGCGCCAAGGGCTTCGACAAGCACGTCTGGGACGTGGAGGGCTTCACCTCGGGCTCCGACGTCGGACTCGTCCTGCACTACACCAGCATCGACGGCGAGATGGGCTACCCCGGCACGCTCAGGGCGACGGTCACCTACACCCTGACCAGGCACGGCGACTGGCGCATCGACTACGAGGCCACCACCGACAAGGCCACCGTCGTCAACCTCACCAGCCATGTGTACTGGAACCTCGCCGGTGAGGGCAGCGGCTCGATCTACGACCACGAGCTGGAGATCGCGGCCGCCCGCTTCACCCCCGTCGACTCGGGCCTGATACCCACCGGTGAACTGGCCGAGGTCGCGGGCACGCCCTTCGACTTCCGCCGGAAGAAGACCGTCGGCAGGGACATCCGGGTGGCCCACCAGCAGCTCCTGTACGGCAAGGGCATCGACCACAACTGGGTCCTCGACAAGGGCATCACGGCGAAGCCCCGGCATGTCGCGACGCTCCGCGACCCGTCCTCCGGCCGCACCCTGAGCATCGCGACGACCGAGCCCGGCCTGCAGTTCTACTCGGGCAACTTCCTGGACGGCACCCTGGTCGGCACCGGCGGCCACATCTACCGCCAGGGCGACGCCCTGTGCCTGGAGACCCAGCACTTCCCGGACTCCCCGAACCACCCGTCGTTCCCGTCGACGGTGCTGCGGCCGGGGCAGACCTACCGGACCTCCACGGTGCACTCGTTCGGTGCCTGACCGGACCCCACAGGCGCATGTGTCCGGCGTGTGACCGGTCCTCACAGTCGGTTCACAACATCCGCACGATTGCGCAGTGATTGAACAGCGCCACATCCGTATCCGTATGGAAGGGCGGCCCGTGCTCCCCCGCGCGGGCCACCCAAAGACGGAGGGCCCGTCCTCCCCAGCGGGCTCGCCCTATACGGAGGTTCCATGGCAGGCAATGTCACCTCGCTCTTTCGCGGCACCGCGGCGCACAGCCCGTCGATGGCCGCACTGACGCGGGAGGGCGACGGAGCCGGCCCGGTGGATTTCTGCATTCCCTGCAACCCGTACTTCCCCACGCCCGCGATGTTCGACGAACTCGCCGGCCGGCTGCGCGAGATCATCACCTACTACCCGAGCAGCGCCGACACGATCACCAGTGAGCTGTGCTCGCTGCTCCAACTTCCGCCGCAGTGCGTCGCGATGGGCAACGGTTCGACCGAACTCATCACATGGATCGATCACTTGCTGGTCCGTGAGTCCCTCGCGATACCCGTCCCCACGTTCGGCCGCTGGACCGACCAGCCGATGGAGACCGGCAAGCGGGTCGACATGTTCCCGCTCCAGGAGTCCACCGGCTTCGCGCTCGACCTCGCCGCGTACGCCAAGTTCATCCGCGCCCGCGGCACCAAGGTCGCCGTCATCTGCAACCCGAACAACCCCGACGGCGGCTTCCTGCCGCGCCAGTCGGTCATCCAGTTCATGGACGCGATGGCCGATCTGGACCTGGTCATCATCGACGAGTCGTTCCTGGAGTTCGCCGACGCCGAGTCCGAGCCCAGCGTGGTCGAGGACGCGGTCATGCGGCCCAACGTCATCGTGCTGCGCAGCCTCGGCAAGAACTTCGGCCTGCACGGCATCCGCTTCGGCTATCTCGTCGCCAACCCCGCCCTGGCCGGCAAGGTCCGCTCGATGCTGCCGAAATGGAACCTCAACTCCTTCGCGGAGTCCGTGGTGTTCATGCTCAAGAACCACGGCGCCGAATACATGGAGAGCCTGCACATGGTCCGCCGGGACCGGCTCGACATGGCCCGCCAGCTCTCCGCGCTGCCCGGTCTGACGATCTACCCCTCGCAGGGCAACTTCCTGTTCGTACGCCTTCCCGTCGGCGCCGAAGGCACGGTGGTCCGGGACCGGCTGCTCACCGAACACCGCATCCTGGTCCGCGAGTGCGGCAACAAGGTCGGTTCGTCCAGCCGCTTCCTGAGACTCGTGGTAAGACCCCAGACGGACGTGCGTCGCCTGGTGGCCGGCCTGGAGCAGGTGCTCTACGGGTCCAGGAGGGGAACCGCCGCACCCGAGCTGAGCAACGGGACCGGCTACAGCTCGGGTACGGCGGCGGTGGACCGTCTCGTCGGCGCGACCAACGGAGCGGGTATGCAGGGGCTGGCCGCCCAGGCGAACGCCTGGCCCGGACAGCCCGCTCAGGCCCAGCCGGTGGCGGCGGCCGCCCCGCAGCCCAGCCTGCCGCCCGGTCCGCCGGCGCGGCCCGCCGCGGCTTCGCCCTACCCCGCCCAGCAGCCCGTGGCGGCCCCGGTCTACCCGGCCCCGCAGCAGCCCGTGGCGGCCCCGGGCTACCCCGCTCCGCAGCCCACCAACTGGCCGGCCGCGGCCCAGGGCCCGGGTGCGATGCCGGCCCAGATGCCGCCCGCGGCGATGCCCGCACCGGCCCAGCCGGCCGGTCTCCAGCCTGCCGCCCAGACGGGTATGCCCGGCATGGCGGGCGCCGCCTCCATGGGCGCGCAGGGCGGCCTGACGGCGGCCCAGGTCCGGGGCAGGACGCAGCCGGAACCACCGCCACCCCAGTCGGACGGCGGCTGGGGAGCCGTGGGCGCGATGCTGTACAACCAGGCCGGTTAGAAGGCCACTCATATCGCCGGGCGGACCTCCGCGCGGGCGGCCACGGGCCGGCCGCCGGGAACCGCCCGTCACCGACGGCGCGGGCTGGGCAGAAGGGCGCCCGCCCGACGCCGGAGGACCCTCGTGTCCGGTGCCACGAGCCCCGGGGCCGGACACCACAGCGCGGTGCCCGCGGAACCGAGGCACTGGCGCCCTCGCCTTTCACCTGTCCCCGCCTCCCGTAACACCGCTGCGCGCGATCGGAGCCCGGCGCGTCCCCCGCGCCGGGCGGCGGCCCCCGGCGGCCCTCCCCATGTCGACCCCGCGGACGGCGCGCCGGGGAGGGAACCGGGCAAGGTGTCCAACAAGGAACTTGACGGGCTGTCGCTTTGCGGAACTGACAGCTGACAGACAGCATCCACTTCTACGGTGCCGTGTTCATGACAAATTCCCCCTCGAAAGACATGTCGGAGACCGCGCTCGGGCGCCGGACCGTACTGATCGCCACGGGCGCCACGGCCGCGGCGCTGGCCGTCGGCGCGGCGGCACCCGCCGCCTCCGCCCGCGTCACCGACGTGGCGGACGCGGCCCCCGCCGCCGCGGCCGTCTGCACTCTCACCAAGGAAATGACCGAAGGCCCCTACTACCTCGACGGACAGCTCGTCCGCGCCGATGTCACCGAAGGCAAGGCGGGCGCCCCGCTCAAGCTGGTGCTCACCGTCGTCGACGACTCCACCTGCGCGGCGATCGGCAACGCGCTCGTGGAGATCTGGCACTGCGACGCGCTCGGCGAGTACTCCGGCTTCGTCGGCAACAACGGCCACAGCGAGGCGGACGACGGCACGTTCCTGCGCGGCGGCGTCCTGACGAACGCGTCCGGTGTCGCGAACATCACCACGATCTACCCCGGCTGGTACCGGGGCCGCTGCGTGCACATCCACGTCAAGGTGCACACCGGCGTCACCCTCACCTCCGACGGCTCCTTCACCGGCGGCCAGGAACTCCACACCGGCCAGCTCTTCTTCAACGAGACGATCACCACGGCGATGGCCAAGGTGTCCCCGTACTCGACCAACAAGGTCACCCGCACCACCCTCGCCCAGGACTCCGTCTACGACGACGGAGGTGCCTCCTCCGGCCTCCTGACCCTGACGGCCCTCGGCAGCACCGGCTCAGCCGGCTACACCGGCACCCTGACGCTCGGCGTCGTGACGAGCTGACCGCACCTTCCCCCCACGGAGGCCGGGGGCGGTCCGCGACCCCGCGGGCCGCTCCCGGCCGCGACGGATGGGACAGAAGTGACGGATGGGACGACAGGCCTCCGTTTCCGGCGTTCCGCGCCCCTCCGGCCGCGCCCATACCGCGTAATCCCCCCGCGCCGAGATCGTCATACGACCATCAAATGACCTGCCCCTGTGGACAATGGCCGCACCTTCCCCCGGGTTCTCGGGATCGGACCGAGCGGGGGAACCCCCGTCGCCGTCCCCGGGAGAACCCGCATGGTGTTGAGCAGACGTACCTTCAGCGCACTCGCAGGCACCGCCGCACTCGGCCTCTCGCTGAGCGGCAGCGGGGGCAACGAGGCGTGCGCGGCAGGAAGGACGCCTCTCGCACCCACCGGGCCCGCGCCCGCACCGCCCACCGCCGACGGCAGGACGCACACGGTCGGCTTCGACCGCTACTCGATGCTGATCGACGGAAAGCGCCTGGTGATCTGGTCCGGAGAGGTCCACCCGTTCCGGCTGCCGAGCCCGTCCCTGTGGCGGGACGTCCTGCAGAAACTGCGCGCCCACGGGTACAACGCGATCAGCATCTACGTCGCGTGGAACTACCACTCCCCCGCACCCGGGCAGTACGACTTCACCGGGGTCCGCGACCTCGACCTGTTCCTGCGGACCGCCGCCGAGACCGGGCTGTACGTCATCCTGCGCCCCGGCCCGTACATCAACGCCGAGGTCGACGCGGGCGGCTTCCCCGGCTGGCTGACCGCCACCCCGGGGGTGGCCCGCACCTCGGACCCGACCTATCTGAAGTACGTCGACGAGTGGCTGACCGCCGTCGACCGCATCGCCGCCCGTCACCTCTACACCGACGGCGGCGGCACGATCGTGCTCTACCAACTGGAGAACGAGTACGACGACCACGTGACCGAGCCCGCCGGCCGCGACTACATGGCGCATCTGTACGCGAAAGTGCGGGCGGACGGCATCGACGTGCCGCTCTTCCACAACGACAAGGGCCGGAACGGCCGTTGGGCCCCGGGCACCTTCGACACGGGCGGTGAGCGAGGGCGTTACCTCTACGGCTTCGACGGCTACCCCTCCCCCTTCAAGACACCACCGGACTGGGGGTACTTCGGCCCCGGCGGTATGAAGGGTGGCTCGACCGCCAGTCCGGACACCCCGGGGTTCATCCCCGAGTTCGGAGGCGGCTGGTTCGATCCGTGGGGCGGGGCGGAGTTCGACGGCCTGGGCTACGCGGAGTCGCGCCGCACCCGGGACGCGGCCTACGAGCGGCGCTTCTACCTCACCAACCTCGCCAACGGCATCACCATCCACAACGTCTACATGACCTTCGGCGGCACGTCCTGGGGCTGGCTGCCCGCGCCGATCGTCTACACGTCGTACGACTACGGGGCCGCCCTCGACGAGGCACGTCAGCCGACCGAGAAGCTCGTCCCCATGCACCAGATCGGCCAACTGCTGCACTCGGTGCCCGACTTGGCGAAGCTGGACCCCGTCGATCCGGTCCCGGGCGGCGCCACGGGGGCGGCGGCCGCCCCCGGCATCAAGGCGTACCACCTCGTCAATCCGGACACGAAGGCGCACTTCCACGTGCTGCGCAACGACTCGTCCGCCGAGGCCGTCGCCTCAGTCCCGCTCGCCGGCACGACCGTCGCGGTGCCGGTGCCCGGCCTCGACGCCCGGCTGCTCGCCGCCGGTATCGCCCTGGGACGAAGGAAGTTGAGCTACTCCACCGCCCAGCCGATGCTGCGGCTGACCGCGGGACGGCAGGACATCGCGGTGTTCACGGGCCGGGCGGGCGAGGCGACGCGCACCTGTCTGGAGTCCGCGAGCGAGCCGACGGTCACCGTGCTGGACGGGGACGCCGGGCACAGCTACGGGGACGGGACCCTGCGGATCGACGTCGTGCTGGACGGCATCACCCGGGTCCGGGTGGAGGGCGGCGGCATCGCAGCCCCCCTGCTCCTGCTGTTCGCCGACGACGAGAGCTCCCGACTGCTGTGGCGGTACGACACTCCGTCGGGTCCGGTGCTGGTGTGCGGCCCGGCGCTGCTGCGCACGGCCACCCTGCGCGGCCCGGCCGTCCAGCTCACCGGCGACACGGTACGGGCGGCGGACCTGGAGGTGTGGGGGCCGCGCGGGATGAGCGAACTCGTCTGGAATCACGGCACGTTGAAGTCCCGCGCCACCGCCTCCGGGAGCCTGCGGGCCGAGCGCCCGCTGGCCGGTGTGGACCAGGTGCGGCTGCCCGTGCTGACCGACTGGCGCCGGGCCGAGGGGAATCCCGAATCGGCCGCCGACTACGACGACACGGCGTGGCGGGTCGCCGACAGGACGTCCTCGTACAGCATCACTCCTGTCCCCGCCGGGCAGCCCGTGCTGTTCGCCGACGACTACGGCTTCCACTACGGCGACGTCTGGTACCGCGGGCACTTCGCGGACGCGGGCGCCGCGGAGTCCGTGTCCCTCTCCTATGTCGCGGGCGCCCAGGGGCTGTTGATGGCCTGGCTGGACGGTGAGCCGCTGGGCACGCATCGGATGCCGGTGCCGGACAAGAAGACCGTGCGGCAGGGGACCTGGGCGGCCACCGCCACCTTTCCCGTCCGTCCGCGGGACGGGCACTCCCATGTGCTGTCCGTCCTGGTCCGGCGGATGCAGCACGACGAGGACGGGAAGGCCAACGACACGCACAAGGCGGCCCGGGGTCTGACGGCCGTCGCCTTCGCCGGGGCCGCTCCCGCGATCCGCTGGCGCGTCCAGGGCGCGGCGGCCCCCGATCCGGTGCGCGGACCGCTCAACACCGGAGGCCTGCACGGGGAACGGCACGGCTGGCATCTGCCGGGGTTCGCGGACGGCGGCTGGAAGGCCGCCGGGTTCCCGCGCGCCGAGCGACGGCAGGGCGTCACCTGGTACCGCACCGGCTTCCGGCTGGCGGTAGACGCCGGAGTGGACGCCTCGATCGGGCTCACCCTCACCGACGATCCGGCCCGCGCCTATCGCGTCCAGATCTTCCTGAACGGCTGGAACATGGGCCAGTACATCAACGATGTAGGGCCCCAGCACACGTTCGTCCTCCCCAACGGGGTGCTGCGCACACGAGGGCGCAACACACTGGCCCTCGCGGTGCTGTCCGACGGGACCACACCGGCCGGCCCCGGCCAGGTGGAACTGACGCTGCTGGGCAGCGCGGCCGGAGGAGTTCCGGTGACCCCGGTGGACTCCCCCGGCCCCACGACCGCACAGCGCAGGTCCTAGGCCAGCCGGATCACATTCCAGGACAGCGGCTCCAGGACGGCGCTCAGCGTGCCGTCCCGGAGCGTGGTCCCCTCGACGGGGTGCGGGGTGACCCGTTCCTGGTCGTGCAGGGTGTTGGTGGCGTCCGGGTCGGCGTCGGCGAGCGCGCTGTGTTCCACGACCGCCGTCAACCCCATCCGGTTCAGGGCGACTTCGAGCGGGAGCGGCTCGGTCTGGCTGCGGTTGACGGCGAAGACGGTGACCGAGCCGTCCTCGGCGCGCACCGCGGTGGCGTGCAGCAGGTCGGCCTCGCCGTACTTGCCGGTCGGATACGTCGGCGAGTCCACCCGGACGTCGAGGACCTGCCCGCGCCCGTGCGCCGAGGCCTGCGCGAACGGATAGAAGGTGGTCTGCCGCCAGGCCGGGCCGCCCGGTTCGGTCATGATCGGCGCGATGACGTTGACGAGCTGGGCGAGGCAGGCGACGGTCACCCGGTCCGCGTGCCGCAGCAGCGCGATGAGCAGCGAGCCGAACACGACCGCGTCCGTGACGGAGTAGACGTCCTCCAGCAGGCGCGGGGCCTCCTGCCAGTCCTCGACCGGGTGCGGGTTGGGCCGGCTCTGGTACCAGACGTTCCACTCGTCGAAGGAGAGGTTGATCCTCTTCGCGGACTTCAGGCGGGCGCCCACGTGGTCGCAGGTCGCCACCACGTTCTCGATGAACGACTCGGTGTCGACGGCGGAGGCGAGGAAGGAGTCCCGGTCGCCGTCGGTCTCCTCGTAGTAGGCGTGCAGGGAGATGTGGTCGACGAGGTCGTACGTCTCGGCGAGGACCGTCGCCTCCCACTCGGCGAAGGTCGGCATCCCCTGTCCGGAGGAGCCGCACGCGACGAGTTCGAGGTCGGGCTCGATCTGCCGCATCGCGCGGGCGGTCTCGGCGGCGAGCCGGCCGTACTCCTCGGCGGTCTTGTGGCCGGTCTGCCAGGGGCCGTCCATCTCGTTGCCGAGGCACCAGAGCCCGATGCGGAACGGGTCCTTGTCGCCGTGCGCGATCCGCAGATCGGAACGGGCCGTCCCGGAGGGGTGGTTGGCGTACTCCTGGAGCTCCAGTGCCTCGGCGACGCCGCGCGTGCCGAGGTTGACGGCCATCATCGGCTCCGCCTGCGGGCCGATCTTCTTCAGGAAGCCGATGTACTCGCTGAGCCCGAAGCGGTTGGACTCGGTGGAGCGCCAGGCGAGGTCCAGCCGGCGGGGCCGCTCCTCCGCGGGGCCGACCGAGTCCTCCCAGTTGTAGCCGGAGACGAAGTTGCCGCCGGGATGGCGGACGGCCGTGACACCGAGCTCTCGGACCAGCTCCAGCACGTCCGTGCGCAGGCCTTCGGGGTCCGCGGCGGGGTGGCCGGGTTCGAAGATGCCGGTGTAGACGCAACGGCCGAGGTGCTCGACGAAGGATCCGAAGAGACGGGGGTTGACCTCGCCGATGGTGAAGGCGGGGTCGAGGGCGAAGCGGGCGGTGCGCATGGTGTCCTTTCGAGGGGGCGCCTTGGGTGGAGTGGCTTGGGTGGGGTGGCTTGAGGGGGGTTGGCTTGAGGGGGGCTTGGATGGGTTGGCTTGAGGGGGGTTGGCTTGGGTGGGTTGGCTTGAGGGGGGCTTGGGTCGCGCGCCCCTAGCCGACGACGGGCCGGCCGTCCTTCGTCCAGTTCAGCCGGTTCAGTCCCAGCTTGGGCGTGCCGTTGTCGTCCGCGTCGTAGTAGTGGTACGCCAGCCAGTCCTCGCCACGGTCCCGGAAGACCGACTCGCCGCCGGGGCCGATGTAACGGCCGTGGCTCGCCAGCAGGAGGTCGCCGCCGCCGTCGAGCATCGGGGTGCCGGTGCTGTCCAGGTACGGGCCGGTCACCGAAGTCGACCTGCCGACCCGGATCTTGTACGTGGAGTTCACGCCCGCGCAGCACGCGTCGTAGGAGGCGAAGAGGTAGTAGTACCGGCCGTGGCGGACGACGTAGGCGCCCTCGACGGCGTACGGGGCGTCCGGGCGGGTCGCCAGGTGATGGACGGGGGCACCGGCTTCGGCCTTGCCGGTCCGCGGGTCCAGTTCGACCATGCGGATGCCCGTCCAGTACGAGCCGAACGTCATCCACAGTCTGCCGTCGGCGCGGGTCACGGCCGGGTCGATGGCGTTCCAGGTGTCGGTGGTCTCCGAGGTGAAGGCCTTGCCGTGGTCGGTCCAGGTTCCGGGCAGACCGCTCGGGGAGGTGGCGACGCCGATCGCGGAGTGGTTGGTGCCCCAGGAGGAGACCGCGTAGTAGAGCCAGTAGCGGCCGGCACGGTAGGAGATGTCCGGGGCCCAGGGGTCGCCGGTGGCGTTGTACTCGTACCACCAACTCGGCGGCGCGGCGAAGGCGTTGCCCGCGTCGTCCCACTGGACCCGGTCCCGGGAGAGACGGGCGCCGATCACGCCGCCGGTCGAATAGGCCGCGTATCCACCGGACTTGAGGTGGATGACCGTGGGGTCATGGATGATCTGCTGCCCGGTGACGGGCTGCGGGTCGGGGTAGGTGACGTCGGCCTGAGCGGTGGTCGGCAGCAGGGCGACGACGGCCGCTACGACCAGGGCGGCGAGTCTGCGTGCGGTCAACTGGGGCTCCTCGTCCGGTCACTGGCCGGCCAGACCGGTGTGGGCGACGCCCCGCACGATCTGGCTCTGGAAGAAGACGAACACGACGATCAGCGGAAGGCCCGCGATCAGGCCGCCCGCCATGAGCTGGGGCCAGATGATGCCGAAGGAGTTCTGCACGGTGGCGATGCCGTTCGGCATGGTCATCAGATCAGGGTTGTTGGTCACCATGTACGGCCACAGGAAGTTGTTCCACGAGGCGATGAAGGTGAAGATCCCGACCGCGGAGAGGGACGGCTTGGAGAGCGGGAGGACGATCGTGAAGAAGATCCGCCAGCGGCCCGCGCCGTCGATGAACGCGGCCTCCTCCAGTTCGCGGGGCAGCGACTGGAAGAACTTGTAGAGGATGTAGACCATGGCCGCCGGGGCGCACTGCGGCAGGATCATCCCCCAGTAGGTGTCGACCATGCCGAGCGACTGCACGGTCGCGAAGAGGGGGACGCCGAGGATGGCCGGGGAGAACATCAGGCCCGCCATCGTCAGGGCCATCAGGGCGGACTTGCCGCGGAACTCGGTGCGGGCGAAGCCGTATCCGGCGAGGGCGGCGACGAGCAGCACGACGAAGGTGACGCAGACCGACACCACGAGCGAGTTCACGAACCAGTTGGGGATGTTGCCGGCTTCGATGACGCTCTTCCAGGAAGCCGCCGTGAAGTGCTGCGGGATCCAGTGCGGGGAGGTCACCGATTCGGTGGGGGTCTTCAGCGAGGTGGACAGCGCCCAGCCGAGCGGGGCCATCCACACGAGAGACAGGGCGGCGGCGACCAGCGTCAGCGCGATCTGTCCCGGTGTCCAGGAGCTTCGGGGCCTGCGGGGTACGGGAGTCGGGTCGGCGGTGGTCATCGGGCGTCCTCCTCGCGGAGCCGCAGCAGCCACATTCGCCCGAGGGCGACGGCCGCGATGATGAGGAACAGGATGAAGGAGATCGCGGAGGCGTAGCCCACGCGGTAGCTGGTGAAGCCCTGTTCGAGGGTGTACTGGACGAAGGTGCGGGTGGATTCCTCGGGCCCCGGACCGAACTGGTACATGACGACGGCCTGGTCGAAGACCTGGAGCGAAGCGAGGACCTGGAGGGCGAGCACCAGGCCGGTGATGTTGCGCAGGTTGGGCACGGTGATGTGCAGCATCCGCTGGTAGGCGCCCGCCCCGTCCAGTTCGGCCGCCTCGTAGAGGTGGTGCGGGATGTTCTGGAGCGCGGCCAGGTAGAGCAGGAAGGAGAAGCCGACCGTCCACCACAGGGTCGCGACGACGACCGCGATCATGGCGGTGGACTTCTGGGTGAGCCAGGGGGTGTCGATGCCCAGGACGTGGTTGACCATGCCGTTGGTGGGCTGGAACAGCCACCACCACAGGTTGCCGACCACGGCCGACGGGAGCAGGAACGGCGCGAAGAAGCACAGCCGCCACAACCACTTGACGTGGGTGATGTGGTGGGCGATCAGCGCCATGAGCAGCGCCACGACGACGATGCAGGGGACGACGTAGAGGGTGAACTGGACGCTGTGCCACAGCGAGTTCCACACCAGGTGGTCCTGGAACGCCTCGCGGTAGTTGTCGAGGCCGATGAAGCTGGTGTGGTCGCCGGAGATGTTGGCGTCGGTGAGGCTGAGGTAGAGGCCGCGCACGACCGGGACGACGACGAACAGCCCGTACAGCACGAAGAACGGGGCGACGAACCAGCCGCCGTGCTGGAACCGGCGGCCCCAGCGCACGCGGGCCGACTCCGTCGCGGTGGCCGCGCGGGGCCGCAGGCCGGTGGCGGGGGCGAGGGTGGTGGTCATGCCGCGGTTCCCTTCAGCTCCTGGGCGGCGGTGCGGCCGTCCATCGGATTCCGCATGGCCAGCAGTTCCTCCAGGACGGATTTCATCCGGCGGGCGGCGACGGCCGGTTTCGCGGAGCCGACGTTGGAGGAGGCGACGACCGGGCCGATCCGCTTGGCGAGTGTGCCGGTGGAGCCGGCGAACCAGATGCGCGGTTCGGTGGCCGGGTGGGCCATGGCCGGGCGGGAGTACTCGTTCTGCGGGGCCAGCTTCAGATAGGCCGGGTCCTGGAAGGTCGGCAGATAGGCGGGGACATGGCCACCGCCCGCCCAGGCGGTGGCGTGCTTGACCATGTAGGCGGCCAGCAGGTGCGCTCCCTCGTTGGCGGCGCCGCCGCGGTCGGCCTGGTGCGGCAGGACGAAGGAGTGCGACTCGGCGTGCGTGGCCGGGGTGCCGAAGACCGGGGGCAGTGGCTGGGCCCCGTAGCCCACCTTCTCGCCACTGAAGTACGGAACCGACCAGTTCCCCTCCCACACGAACGGCGATCCGGCGAGGAACGCCTCGCCGTCGGCCTGGCCGACGATCGTGTAGCCGTCGGCGACGTGCTGGTGGAGGAACTCCAGGACCTGGGTGGCCTTGTCGGTGTCGAAGGTGACGTGGGTCCGGTCGTCGTTGAAGTAGCCGCCGCCGAGCTGCTGGTAGAAGGCGACGAAGAACCACCAGGAGAAGTTCTGGTCGAAGGCGTGCAGGCCTAGGGTCTGCTGTCCGTCCTTCAGCTGCTTCTTGGCCTCCTTGAGGATGCCGAACCAGTCGTCGGTGGAGGTCGCGGTCGGCAGCCTTCCGTCCGCGTCGAGCAGGCCGGCCTTCCGGCAGACGTCCGTGCGGTAGAAGCTCAGCTGGACGTGGATGTCGAGGGGCAGGGCGTAGAGCTTGCCGTCGACGATGCCGCGTTTCCAGAGCACGGGGTTGAAGTCGGCTTCCCGGACGCCGTACTTGGTGAGCAGATCCATGTCCCAGGGGTCCAGGAGCCGGCCGGGCGCGAAGCCCGGCACGCGGCCCTGGTGCATGACGCTGAGGTCCGGCGCGCGGTTGCCCGCGGCGGCCATCGCGAGCTTCGTGTAGTACGGGTCGCCCCAGGTGAGGGTGGAGTCCTTGACCGCGATGCCGGGATGTTCCTTCCGGAAGGCGTCCACCATCGCGACCATGTTGGCTCCGTCGCCTCCCGTGAAGAGGTTCCAGTAACGGACCCGGGTACTCGCGCCGGAGGCGAGCGCGTCCGCGCCGGTGCCGAGTGCGGCGAAGCCGAGACTGCCCGTGACCGTCAACCCGCCCACCGCGGAGAGGAGTTGCCTGCGGCTCAGGCCAGGTCGTGCCATACCGTGCCCCCACTGTTCGAAATTTCGTCAGGTGATCGCAACTTCGAACGGGACCGTAGATAGGAAGCGCTTACCCGTCAATGGTTTGCGCAAAATCAGTGGCTCAAAAACGCGAGTCCCCGCCCGGTGACCGGCACCTGGACGGGGACTCGCGGCGGGGCTGGGTGTGCCGGCTATCCGGCGAACTCCGGCTGCGGCAGGCCCTTGCCCGCGCCGGGGACGACGAGTAGGGAGCCGGACATCGGGTGCGGTGCCGTCAGGCCCGTACGGGCGGTGGTGATGTAGAGGTCGGTGAGGTCGTCGCCGCCGAACGCGCAGGCGGTGGGGCGGCGGACCGGCAGTTCGAGGACCCGGTCCAGCGTGCCGTCCGGCGTGTAGCGGCGGACCGCTCCGCCGTCCCAGAGGGCCACCCAGACGCAGCCGTCCGCGTCCACCGTCAGACCGTCCGGGAATCCGTCCTCCACGGTCGCGAACGGGCGCCTGCCGACCGGGAGTTGATCGTCGTTGATGTCGAAGACGTCGATGCGGCGGGTCGGCGAGTCGACGTAGTAGACACGGCGGCCGTCGGGGCTCCAGCCCGTGCCGTTGCTGACGCTCACGTCGTCGAGGATCGGGCGGACGGTGCCGTCGGGGGCGATCCTCGACAGCGTGCCCCCGCCCGGCGCCTCGTCGTAGCGCATGGTGCCGCACCACAGCGAGCCGTCGGGGGCGACGGCCGCGTCGTTGGCGCGCCGGCCGGGCACGGGGTCCCGGTGCAGCCACCGGAACGCACCGCCGGACCCCGCGGCTCCGGCGGCGGTGGCCCCGTCGGACCCCGTCGGACCGTAGAGGCCCACGCCGTCGCGGAGGTTGACCACCAGGCCGCCGCCCGCGCGGGGCTTGGCGGCACCCACGTGCTGCTCGGTGGTCATCACCGTGCGGCGGCCGGAGGCGGGGTCGTAGGTGTGGATCCGGGAGCCGAGGACGTCGACCCAGATGAGCCGGCGCGCCCGGGTGTCCCAGGTCGGGCCCTCGCCGAGTGCCGCGTGCGCGGGGACCGCGACCTCGACGGCGGTCACCGCACGTTCCGGTGGCCGAGCCGCTCGGACAGTTCCGCGGCGCCCTTCACCGCGAGCTGCTCCAGCTCGACGCGGCGCTCGTCGCTCCAGCGGATCATCGGTACGGAGATCGAGAGCGCGGCGACGACCTGTCCCGCACGGTCGCGCACCGGGGCGGCGACACAGCTGACGTCCGGGTTGGACTCACGGCTCTCGACGGCGATCCCACGACGGCGGATCTCGGCGAGGGCCTCCCGCAGGGCAACCGGCTCGGTGATGCTGTTGGGAGTCATCGCCACGAGGTCGGCGTCGTCGGGGACGCGCGAGGTCAGCTCCGGCTCGGAGAGGGAGGCGAGCAGCATCTTGCCGACGGAGGTGCAGTGCGCGGGCAGGCGACGGCCGGCCGCCGAGACCATGCGGACGGCGTGCGTCGAGTCGACCTTCGCGATGTAGATGACGTCGGTGCCCTCGAGGATCGCCACGTGTACGGTCTCGTCGCAGGTCTCGGCGACGGAGCGGGCGACCTGCTGGCCCTCGGCCGCGAGGTCGAGCTGCTCGGCGTAGCGGCTGCCGAGCTGGTACGGGCGTACACCCAGCCGGTACCGTCCCGGCTGACCGGGCACCTGCACGATGTACGAGCGGGCGGCGAGCGTGGTCACCAGTTCGTGCACGGTCGTGCGCGGCAGCTGGAGTCTGCGCACGATGTCGGGGGCGGAGAGAGTCCCGTCCCCGTCGAGAAAGAGCTCCAGTATGTCCAGAGCCCGGGTCACGGCAGGTACGAGGCGTCCCACAGCCGACTCCCTCCCTTTTGTTCGAAATTTCAACAGACGATCGGGATGACGAACACAGGCTAGTCATACTGCCCTTGGACGGGCAATGGTTTGGGGGTGGCCCCTGCTCGGAGGCCCCCGTGACGGACCCCACGGCGAACCCCACGACGGACCCCGTCCGGACCCCGCCACGGAACCCACGACGGACCCCGCAGCGACCCCCGCCACGGATCGTCGCGCCCGGTGCGGCGTCCGGACGGGCGAGGTCGGCGGCCGGGTCAGCGGCGAGGACGGGGGTCTCCGAGTTCGCCGCGGAGACGTTGTGCGCGGAGCACCAGTTCCAGCTCGAACCGCCGGTCGGGGTCGTCGATCTCGTCGCCCCACAGTTCCCTGATCTGCCGGAGGCGGTATCGGACGGTCTGCGGGTGGACACCGAGACGGGCCGCGACCTCGGGCGCGCCTCCCCGTGTCTCCAGCCAGGCCAGCAGGGTCGCCGCGAGCCGCCGGCCGTGGGTCGGGCCGCAGTGGGCGAGCGGTTCCAGACAGCGCAGGGCGAGATCGTCGATCAGCTCCTCGGGCTGGAGCAGCACCAGGGCCTCGGTGTGCTCGGTGCAGTACAGAACCTCCCCGGCGGGGAGCAGCCTCCGCTCCATGAGCCGTACGGCGGCCTCCGCCCAGCGCAGCGACTTCGCGGCGTCGGCCAGCGGCACCGGAGGCCCGATCGCCCCGGCCCACCCGGTCAGCGCCCGGTGCAGCAGCTCGGGGCGGCCCGCGGCGGCCGGCTCGGGCACGACCATGCGCGGCCGCTCGTACTCCATGTCCAGCAGCACGCTCGGTCCGACGGCGGGTGCGACGGCTTCCCGGGCCGGGCGCAGCAGTACTCCGACGGCCAGCCGGTCGGGCAGCGGCCAGCCGATCCGGGCGGCCCGTTCGACGAGCCCCTCGGTGTCGCCCCGGGAGTGGTGCTCGGAGAGCAGCAGCTCCATCAGGCGGCGCTGGAGACGCAGCCGCTCCCCGGCCTGCCGGGCGGCGGCCTCGGCGTAGCCGCGTACGGACTGGTCGACGAGGCCGTCCAGGTACTCGTATCCCGCGTCGACGAGCTCGTACATCGCCGGGGGCGGGATGTCGACACGCTGCCCGATCTCCGCGAACCGGCGCCAGGCGAGTCTGACCCCCAGCCGGTAGATCGCCTGGAGCGCGTCGAGGGTGCGGCCGTGCATGCCCTCGCCCCGGCCGAATTCCTGGAAGACCTCGGGGTGGACGCGCGGGCGGCCCTCCGCCGTCTCCAGGTGCTGGACGAAGACCTCGATGGCGCGGCGGATGCCGACCAGGGCCATGGGCTCGCCGGAGTCGTCGAGGACGAGGGGCAGCTGCGGGTACTCGCGGCGGATCTCGCGCAGGATCTCCTCGGCGAGGACCGGCGCCTCGGCCATGGCGATCGTCGCGAACTGCCGCACCTGGAGGCGGGGCACGTCGTGCCAGGCCGAGCGCGCGGTGGCGGGTACGGGGCGGCTCTGTGCCGTTCGGTCCGTGTCCGGGGTGTCGCGGCCGGTGCCGGGAGCGCGAGCGCGGCCCGTGCCGGGCCGACCACCGCGGCTCGCGCCGGAAGGGCGACCTCGCCCGGACTCCGCTTCGTCGGGGTCTCCGCGCGCCCCCGGGATCTCGGGTCCGCCCGGCCGGGGGGAACCCCCGTCCTCGCCCGGCAACGCCGGCCGTGTGCCTCTGCGGCTCGGCACCGTCAGCGCTCCTGACCGGCATTCTGGTAGGTGATCAGCGGCGTGTTCGGCTGGTCGGGGGCCGCGTCGAGCACGGCCACGATGCCGAGGGCGGCGCCCACGGCGAGTGCGGCGGCGACGGCGACGGTGAGTGCGGCGGCGAGCAGTCTGGACATCGCAGGGTCAGCCTCTCTGTCGGAGGTCGTCCCCACCCCGGGAGTCCGCGTGGCCACGGTCGAGTGGTCCCACGGACACCGTCCACGCCGGCCCCGCCCGGCAGGTGTCCAGTCTCGACAATGCATTGACACTCCGTCAAGAGTGCGCCTACGGTTCCCGGCCCATACCGCACGTGCACTTTCTCCCTCGGTGTCGACGCATCCATATCCCCTCGTACCACCGGATACCACCTGTGCGTCGAGCCTCCTCACGCCCCTGGAGTGCCCGGATGCGCCGCAATTTCTCACCCGTCTCCCTGATCCTCGTCGGCCTCGGCACCTTCCTGCTGGTGCTGGCTCCGATGCTCGCCTGGTACGTGGAGCCACGTGCCGCCGTGAACCCGATCGACATCGACACGACCGCCGTCTACACCGGCACCGGCAGCGTCTTCGACGCCGACAAGGTCGAGGCCGTTCCCGGCCAGAACATCACCGTCACCCAGGTGGTGCGGGGTGACGTGGCCGACAGCGAGCGCAGCGGGAAGGCCGTCTGGGACGTGACGACGACGGTCGACACGGACCGGTCGCTGCCCGCGGCCGACCCGCACGACGCCCTGGAGTTCACGCCGGGCCGCTGGGTCACCGACCGCAGGTCCAACGAGCCTGTGCACTGCTGCAAGGAGAGCCCGTACTTCGAGGGCGAGGCCTATCTGAAATTCCCCTTCGACGTGCACAAACGCGCCTACCGCTGGTGGGACGACTCTCTCGGCGCGCCCGTCACCCTGCGCTACAGGGGCACCCGGAAGATCCGCGGGTACGAGGGGTACCGGTTCACCGGAACCGTCCCCGCCACCCGGACCGGGACCCGGCTGGTGCCGGGACTGATCGTCGGGGAGCCGCAGCGCAGCCAGGTGCTCGCGGAGGAGTGGTACTCCAACCACCTCATCGAACTCGTCGTGGACCAGCGCACCGGACGGGTGATCTACGCGCAGGTCGGCCCGCGCAGGACGCTGCGCGCCCCGGGCGGCGAGAAGGACGCGGCGGTGCTGCTGGACAGCCGGAAGCTGGCCTTCACCGCCGCGACCCAGCGGGACCAGGTCGCGCAGGCGAAGACCGAGAGCGGTCAACTACTCCTGCTGGGTCGGACGTTGCCGATCGGTGCCGGTGTGGTGGGATTCGTTCTGGCCACGGTGGGCGCCGTTTTGATGGTGCGCGGGCGACGTGATCCCGGTTCGTCCGAGTCGTCCCCCACTTCCTTCACGATGTGATGCGCCGTCAGCTCTACAAAGCCCCGAAATTGTCACTCCGGTGAGTAGCCGACGCGAACGGCTCGGCGAAAACTGTCCAGCCCCACCCGAACACAGCCCGTCCACAGCCCCGTTACAGCAAGCGCCCGCGCCCCCGCGGCCGGGCGGACCCGGCGTCACCCACCACCAGCAGCCAAGCCCGCACGATCACCGATGATCCGCACTCCGTCCCACCCCCCACACTGAGTTCCGCACCCCGAGACGAGTTGGAGCACCCATGCCCCAGCACGTGCCGTCCCCGCTGCGCACCGCGTCCCCGCGCCCCGCGCAGTACCCTCCGGCGTTCCCCCCACACCCGCGCCGCATCGTCTTCCTCGCCCGCCGTGATCTCGGCAATCCCGCGGCCGGCGGCTCCGAACTCCTGGTCGACCGACTGGCCGACGGGCTGACCCGGCTCGGCCACCAGGTCACCCTGTTGTGCGGTGGCCCCGCGTCCTACCGCGACTACCGGGTCGTCTCGGCGGGCGGCGACCTGGGCCACTTCCTGCGCGCCCGCCCGGCCCTGCACCGCCAGGTCGGTGACTGCGACCTGCTCGTCGAGGTGTGCAACGGGCTGCCGTATCTGACACCCCTGTGGCACCGCGGTCCCACGCTCTGCCTGGTCAACCATGTGCACACGGATCTGTGGACGATGCGGTTCGGCGGACCGCTGGCGCCCGCCGCCCGGCTCGGCCGAAGACTCGAACACTGGGCGCTGGCCGGCGCGCAACGCCGCAATCTGCTCGTCGCCGTCTCTCCCTCGACGGCGCACGCCCTGCACACGATCGGGGTGGAGCGGGAGCGCATCCGGGTCGTGCACAACGGGGTCGAGGAACCGGGGCCGCGGGCCGCGCGCTCGCCAGAGCCGCTGTTCGTGGCGATGGGGCGGCTCGTGGAGTACAAGCGGATCGATCTGCTGCTGCGGCTGTGGGAGCGGGTCCGCCCGGTCACCGGCGGCCGGCTGATCGTCGTCGGGGACGGCCCGGAGCGGGAGCGTCTCGAACAACTCGCGGGCGACAAAGTCGAGTTCACCGGTCATGTCTCCGAGGCCGAGAAACACCGGCTGCTCTGCGCCGCCTGGCTGCTGCTGCACCCGTCCGCGGTCGAGGGCTGGGGACTGGTGGTCACCGAGGCGGCCGCGCGCGAGACCCCGGCCATCGCCTTCGACGTACCCGGGCTGCGGGACTCCGTCGTGGACGGCGAGACGGGGGTGCTGGCCCGTGGCGAGTCCTCCTTCGCGGCGGCCTGGTGCACCCTGGCCCTGTCCGGCCACCGCCGCACGCTGATGGGCCGGGCCGCCCGCGACGGTGCGGCCCGCTACCGCTGGAACCACACGGTCCGCCGGTTCGAAGCGGTGGCCGCGGAGGCGGTGAGGGGCTGGGCGCCATGACGGGCGCCGGGCCCGCCGGTGAGGGACGGCCGGCGAACGACAAGGCGAACGGCAAGCGGGAACGTTCCGGCGCCGACACCGACGCCGACTCCGGTAGCGGTACGGGCGCCGGGACCGGCGGCGGAAGCAGCACAGGTACGGGCGCAAGCAGCGTTACTGGCAGGGGTATTGGCACCGGGACCGGTGGCGGTACGGGCGCAAGCAGCAGTACTGGCACAGGTACCGGCACCGGTAGCGGTACTGGCGCAAGCACCGGCACCGGTGCCGGTACGGGCGCAAGCGGCGGTATTGGCGCCGGGGCCAGGACCCGCCTCAAGGATCCTTCCGTGCGTCGGTCCCTCGCCCTCTTCCGGGCCTTCCTGCACGAGCAGGACGACCCCGGGGCCTGCTACGCGCTGCTCGCCCGGGACGCCGCCGACCAGGTCGAGGCGGCGTACGGCGCCGTCGAGGGCCGTACCGTCGTGGACATCGGGGGCGGCGGCGGCTACTTCACCGAGGAGTTCCGACGGCGCGGCGCCCACGCCTATCTCTTCGAGCCGGACCTGCGGGAACTCGGCCCGAAACCGCCCGAGTCGGCCGTCGTCGCCGACGGCTATCTGCTGCCGCTCGCGGACGGGGTCGCGGACGTCTGCTTCTCCTCCAACGTCCTTGAGCACGTGGCCGATCCGCAGACGTTCCTGAGCGAAATGGTCCGGGTGACCCGCCCGGACGGGCTCATCTACGTGTCGTTCACCAACTGGCTGTCCCCGTGGGGCGGTCACGAGTGGGCGCCCTGGCACTACTTCGGCGCCGAACGGGCTCGCGCCCGCTACCGGCGCCGTACCGGAAGGCCCCCCAAGCACACCCTCGGCGAGAACCTCTTCGCCGTGCACATCGGTACCACCCTGCGGCAGGTGCGCGCCCGCGACGACATCACGGTCGTCTCGGCCCGCTCCCGCTACTGGCCCTTCCTCGCGGAAGCCGTCGCCAAGGCGCCGGGGCTGCGCGAGTTCGCCACCTGGAACCTCCTCCTCATCCTCCGGCGGTGTGCACCATGACGAGCACGGTCCAGGCTCCTCCCCCGGCAGCGGTCCGCCCCGCCACCGGCACGTCCGGCCCCCCGGAGGGGCCGCGCTCCCGACGGTGGCTGCTGGGTTTCTGGGCCGTGGTGTTCGTGCTGTTCCTGGCCGTGCACCCCGGACGCACGACCTTCGACACCAAGCTCGGAGTCGCGCTCGATCCTTGGCAATTCCTCTCCGACCTGGGCCAGTTGTGGCACGACCGGGGCGGCTTCGGCGGCATCCAGGACCAGTACGTCGGCTACGCCTGGCCGATGCTGCCGTACTACGGCCTGTGCCGGCTGATCCATCTCCCGGTGTGGCTGGCGGAACGGCTGTGGCTGTCGATCGTCGTGTCCGTCGCCTTCTGGGGCGCGCTCAGGCTGGCCGAGCGGCTCCGCGTCGGCAGCGGCGCGTCCCGCCTGCTCGCCGCCGTCGCGTACGCGCTGTGGCCGGTCTTCACCATCGTCGTCGGTTCGACCTCCGCGGCCGCGCTCCCGGGCGCTCTCCTCCCCTGGGTTCTGCTGCCGCTGACCGACGAGCGCTACAGCGCCCGGATCGCGGCCCTGCGCTCGGCGCTGGTCGTCCCGTTCATGGGCGGGGTGAACGCGGCCGCGACCCTGGCGTCGCTCCTCCCCGTCGGGCTCTATCTGCTGTCCCGCCCGCGCGGGCCCCGGCAGCGGGGGCTCATCTCCTGGTGGGTGCCGGGCGTGATCCTGGCGACGGCCTGGTGGTGGATCGCGCTGCTGCTGCTCGGCGCCTACGGGGAGAACTTCCTTCCCTATATAGAGACTTCGCAGACCACGACCGCCACCATGTCGGCCACCGAGTCGCTGCGGGGCGCGGGCAACTGGGTGGGGTATCTGCACTTCGGCGAGGCCTGGCTGCCGGCCGGCTGGTCCGTCGCGTCGTCGGTGATCGTGATCGTCTGCTCGGCGCTCGTGGCGGGCCTCGGTCTCGCGGGCCTCGCGAGACGGGACATGCCCGAGCGCCGCTGGCTCGTGCTGACCGTGCTGTCGGTCGCGCTCATCACCCTTGCCGGGTACGGCGGTTCGTTCGGAGCACCCTTCCACGGCGTGGTCCAGGACTGGCTGAACGGCTGGCTCGTCCCCTTCCGCAACATCTACAAGTTCCAGACGGGCCTCGCGCTCGCGCTCGTCCTCGGCCTCGCGCATCTGGTGGGCGTCGCGACGCAGACGCACGGCGCCCGCCCGGTGCGCGGCCGGCGTTTCGCCCCGCTGATCGCGGCGGTCCTCGTCGTGCCCGGACTCGCCTGGCCGTATCTCGACGGGTCGATCCTGCAACCGGGTTCGTTCCAGGAGCTGCCCCGGTACTGGAAGACCACCGCGGACTGGCTCAAGAAGTACTCGCCCGACTCCCGCGCCCTCGTCGTCCCCGCCACCGCGCACGGCATCTACACCTGGGGCTCCCCCATCGACGAACCCCTCGACGTGCTCGCCGGCTCCCGCTGGGCCGAGCGGGACTACGTCCCCTTCGGAACCCCGGGCAACCGGCGCGCCATGGACGCGGTCGAGCAGTCCCTGCTGACCGGCGGCGACGTCCCGGGCCTTGCCGACTACCTGAGCCGGGCCGGCCTGTACTACGTCGTCGTACGCAACGACCTCGACCCAGGTCAGATCGGCTATGTCCCGACCGCGACCGTGCGGCGGACCCTGGAACAGTCCGGCTACCAACGGGTCAACGGATTCGGGCCCGTCATGACCGGCGGCCGGATCGCCAACCACACCCCGCTCCAGGTCGAGGGGCTCTACCCGCGCCAACGCGCCGTGGAGATCTACGAGCCGGTCGACGAGTCGGTGCCACGGCCGGGGCAGGCCGGGCTGAAGCCGATCGCCGACACGGCCGTGGTCTCCGGCGGGCCCGAGTCGCTGCTCCCGTTGGCCGCCGACCCCTCGATACGGGGCCGCGCCGCTGTGCTGACCGGCGACAACCATCCCGGTCTCGGCACCGCGCCGGTCCAGGTGGTGGGCGACGGGCTGCGCCGCGCCGACACCCGCTTCGGCCTGGTCGACGCCAACACCTCGTACACGTACACGCGTGACCAGCGCAATGACAGCGGCAGCCTGCAGGATCCCGGCAAGAGCCCACGCCAGATCCTTCCGGCCGAGGGTGTCACGCACCAGACCGTCGCGGAGCTGCGCGGCGCCCGCTCCGTCACGGCCTCGTCCACCGGCAACTGGCTGTTCCATCTTCCGCAGTACGACCCGGTGAACGCCTTCGACGGCAACCCCGACACGGCGTGGGCGGAGGGGGCGGCGGGCTCGGCGAACGGCCAATGGCTGCGGATCGGGTTCGACGGCTCCGTGGACGTGCCCGCGTCCTTCGACGTGATCCCGCTGCCGCAGGACGGTGCTCGGCGGCGACCCGGATCCGGGTCGAGACGGAGAAGGGCTCCGCCACCAGTCACCTCCTGCCGAACGGCAGGAAACAGTCCGTCAAGGCCCCTTCCGGCGAGACGAGTTGGCTGAAGATCACGATCGTCTCCTCCA
Organism: Streptomyces sp. NPDC026500; assembly: GCF_055567635.1. Taxonomy (NCBI): domain Bacteria; kingdom Bacillati; phylum Actinomycetota; class Actinomycetes; order Kitasatosporales; family Streptomycetaceae; genus Streptomyces; species Streptomyces sp. NPDC026500. Next base: position 328,098 of record NZ_JBVHQB010000005.1, read on the forward strand.
CCGAACGGCATCCGGGGCTCACCGGCGCGGGCTTCTCCGAGATCGCGCTGCCGGACGTGCAGGTGACGCGTCTGCTCAAGCTCCCCACGGACGCCTCGGGTTCGGACGCCTCCTCCGAGATCGTCTCCCTGCACCGCTCCACCGACCCGACCGGCCTCTCCCCGACGGGCACCGAGGCGGGCCTGCACCGCGTCTTCTCCACCTCGGCGCCGGGGACGTACACGGTGAAGGCGGACGCCGTCCCCGTGCCGGGCGAGGAACTCGACAAGCTGCTGTACGAGGTCGCGCCCGAGCAGCAGAGCCGGATCACGGCGACCGCGGACTCGACGGCGAAGCTGGGCGCGGGCCTGTCCGCGCGCAACCTCACCGACGGCGACCTGACGACGGCGTGGATCGCGGGCGGCAACCCGACGATCCATCTGAGCTGGCCGGGCAAGCAGCCCGTCTCGTCCATCGTGCTGGCCCCGGCGGGCGGTCTGTCGACCCGCCCCACGAAGATCGACATCAGCTCGCCGGACGGCGCGGCGATCGTCGGGGTCGACGAGTTCGGCTGGGCCCGCTTCGACCCCATCACCACCGACCACCTCGACATCACCGTCACCGAGACCGCTCCCCTGACCGTCCACAACCCGGTCGCCGGCGCCGACCTGCAACTGCCGGTCGGCCTCACGGAGGCGTACATCCCCGCGCTCGACAAGTACCGCACCCGGCAGCCCGCCGGCACCCGCCCCTTCTCGCTCCCCTGCGGGAAGGGCCCCGTCGTCGCGGTCGACGGGAAGCTGTACGAGACGAGCGCGCAGGGAACGGTGCGGGACCTGGTGGACCGCCGGGCCATCGAAGTGACGCCTTGTCAAGGAGGGCGTTCTGCAGCCGACTTGCAGCTCTCCGAGGGGGCGCACCGGGTCGAGGCGGGCGACGGCGGGCCACTGGCCGTCACGGACGTGACACTGACCCGCGGCACACCGGCCGAGGCCTCCACCTCCGGCCGGGCCCTGAAGATACGGGACTGGCTGGGCGACCGCCGCGAGGTGACGGTCGGCGCGGGCGCGGCCTCGTACCTGACGACGTACGAGAACTTCAACGACGGCTGGAAGGCCACCCTGGGAGGGAAGGAACTCACTCCGGTACGGCTCGACGGCTGGCAGCAGGGCTGGCGGATCCCGTCCGGCGCGGGCGGCACGGTCAAGCTGTCGTACGAGCCCGCGACGTACCAGGCCGGGCTGATCGGCGGCGGGGTCGCCGTCGCCGTGCTCGTGGGCCTCGTCGTGTGGCGCCGCCGCTCACCCAACCCCGACGAGCCGCAGCCCGTACCGCCGCTGCCCGGTCCGTGGCTCGGCCTGGTCGCCCTCACCCTGGTCGGCGTCGTCGTGGCGGGCTTCCTCGCCCTGCTGGTCCCGGCCCTGGCCCTGCTCGCCCGGCGCCGCCACACGCTGCTCGTGCCGATCGCGTTCCTCGCGCTCGCCGGGGCGGGGATCGCGGCCGCGACGGGTGCGGGATCGCCGGTCTCGGAGGGTGCGGGCGCGTTCGGCCCGGTCGCTCAACTCCTGGCGCTGACCGGCCTGTTCGCGGGGCTGGTGAGCGTACGGGAGCCCGGCGACCCCGGGGTGTCCGTCGCACCGGCACGGTCGCCGCGGCCGCACTCCTCGGAGGCCCCCACGGCACCGCTGCCCCAACGAGTACGCGGCAGGACACGCGGCCCGGGAACCCTACCGGCGGGGTTCAGGGCACGGTGGGGTGCCGGTCCGTCGGCAACCCGGGAGGACCAGGCGGCGGAGCGTGAAGCCGCCGCGGCGAGGCACGAGGTCCCTCCGGCCGAACGGCAGGCAGCTGTGGCGGGGCCAGGATCTCGGCCGTCGGAGCAGCCGACCGGTACGACGGAACCCGGACACCGGCCGCCGGAACAGACAGCCGGCACGACGGAACCCGGACACCGGCCGCCGGAACAGGCAGCCGGCACGGCGGAACAGGGAGGCGGCGCGGCGAGGGGCGGGACCGGTACCCCGGAACACAGTGGCGACGCGGCTGGGACCGGGGCCGGAACTGGGGCTGGGACCGGGGTCGGAACTGGGACCGGAGCCGGAACTGGGACCGGAGCCGGAACTGGGACCGGGGTCACCTCCGGGCCCACGATCTCCGCGCGTGGGCCCGGGTCGCAGCGGCCCGCGCCCGATCCGCCGACCGCGCGCATCGCCTTCCGCAAACCGAGGTTCCGGGTGAGTCCGCCCGAGGGGCCCCGGAACGACACAGGGAAGGACACGTCGGCGTGACCACGGTGGAGCATCCGGCTCAGGACGGCACGGGCGGCCCCGCGGGACCCCGCGGGCGCGTTCCGTTCCCGGTGGTGGACGAGGTCTCCCGGCACTGCAGCCAGGAGGAGGAGCCGGAGACCGTCCACATCGAGATCCATCTGCCGGGCCCTGTCGACCGGGCTCGGCTGACGGCCGCGTTCACGGAGGCCCTGCGCCGTCATCCGCGCGTCCTGATGCGCGAGGCCCCGGGGCCCTGGTACCGCCGCCGTTACGAATGGGAGCTGACCCCGGAACCGGACGTCCGGGTGGTGTCCTTCCCGCCCCCTGGCCCGGACGCCCTGCGGGCCGCGCGGACCAGGGCCCTTCAGGAGGCCCCGCCCTTGTCGGCGTCCCCGCCGATCCGCCTGGAGGTGGTGGAGGGGGCGGGCCCCGCACCCGCCCGCAGAGGCACCGTCCTCTTCCTCACCATCAACCACACCGCCCTGGACGGACCCGCGTGCCTGCGTGTCCTCGCCACCGCGGCGGAGCTGTACGGGGGCAGGGACAACACCCCCTCCGCCCCGCCCGTGCGCACCCCGGAGACCCCGGAACCGGGGGACGGGAACGCCCCCTCCACCTGGACCCCGCCCGCCCGCGTCGCCCAGGGCAGCCCCGAGACCTCCCCCGGCAACGGCCTGATCGTCACCGAGCTCGGTGTGCCCCGCCGCCCCAAGGGCTCCCCCTACACGGTGAACGACCAGCTCATGGCGGCCACCGCGCTGATGGTCGCCCACTGGAACAGGGAACACGGCGCGCGTCCGCGCCCGTTGCGCATCACGATGCCGGTCGACGACCGGCCGCGCGGCACGGACATGCCGATCGGCAACGGAACGCGGCTGGTCGAGGTGACGTTCGCCCCCGAGGAGGTGGACGCGTCCCGGATGGGCGAACTGCTCCGCCGCACGGCCACCCGCACGCGCGCCCTGAAGGCCGCCGAGCGGCCCCAACTCGGCTACGGGGCGGCCCTCTTGACGGCACCCGTGGTACCGGTGGCCTGGCGTGCCGCGGTCACCCGGGGCCTGCGCAGGGCGGCCGGACCCTGGACGTCGACCGTCCTGCTCAGCAACATCGGCCGCATCCCGTACTCGCTCGACTTCGGCGAGGAGGCGGGCCGCGCCCACGCGGTCTGGTTCTCGGCCCCGGCCCGTACACCCCGCGGGCTGACCGTCACGACCGCGTCCACCGCGGGCCGGCTGCACGTCTCGTTGCGCTGGTCGCGCAGTCTGCTCGGCCACGGCGACGGGGCCCACCTCCGCGACCTTTTCGAGCACTATCTGCACGCGACCCAGGAGAGGGAGGCGATCGGCGGATGACCACCGGCGCGAAGTCGACGAGAACTACACCTCCGTCCACCCGGACCACCCCGTCCGCCCCAGCCACGCCGACCACCCTCTCCACACCTTCCGCCCAGTCCGACCCGTCCAACCCGTCCAACCCGTTCGCCCAGTCCAGGCGGTCCAGCCCAACACCACGCGCCCGCCGCGGACTTCGGGACTTCTACGAGGATCCGGCCGTCCCCGTCGCCTCGGGAACCCCGCGCAGTCTGCGCCAGGCGCGGATGCTGGCCGCGGCGCTCGGGCCGGCCACGGCGGGCGTCCGGACCGTGCTCGACATCGGCTGCGGCGACGGCACCGCCGCCGCGACCGCCGCCCCCTTCCTGGCCGGGCACCGCGTGGTCGGCGTCGACTGGTCGCAGGACGCCCTCAGCCGGGCCCGCACCCGTGTCCCGTACGCGATTCGCGGTGAACTCGCCGACGAGGGGCTGCCGTTCGCGACGGCGACGGCGGACGCGGTGCTCTTCAGCGAGGTCATCGAGCACCTCGTGGACCCGGACGGCGCCCTCGACGAGATCCGCCGAGTGCTGCGCCCCGGCGGCCACTTGATGCTGTCCACCCCCAATCTGGCAGCGTGGTACAACCGCGGCCTGCTGCTCGCCGGTGTCCAGCCCGTCTTCTCCGAAGTGAGCCTGCGCGCCGTGCACGGCCGTCCGGGGCGGGAGGTCGTCGGCCATCTGCGGCTGTACACGGCCCGCGCGCTCCGGCAGTTCGTGGCCGCCTCCGGCTTCGAGGTCGTCCGGCTGGCGGGCGCGCCCTTCCACGGCGTACCGCGTCCGCTGCGCCCGCTGGACCGGCTGGCCTGTGCCGTGCCGTCCCTGTCCTCGATCCTGCTCCTGCACGCGCGAAGGACGTAGCCCATGTGGTGGGGAGTGACGGCGGCTCTGCTGGCGAACGTCCTGTACAGCACCGGATTCGTCCTGGAGAAACGCGCGTTGGCGGCCCTGCCCGAGGTGGACATCCACCGCCCCGCCCGGCTGCTCCGTCTGGTCCTCGGCAGCCCGCTGTGGATCGGCGGCTCTCTCGCGCTGGCCTCCGGGTTCGGCGCGCAGCTGGCCGTGTACCGCACCCTGCCGATCGCCGCCGCCCAGGGGATCTTCGTGTCCGGGCTCGTCCTCCTTGTGCTGCTCTCCTCCCGGCTGCTCGGCGAGGAGACCACGGGCCGCGAACGGTACGCGCTCGGCGCGATCCTGCTCGCCCTGCTGATGGTCGTGCTGTCCCTGCGCGAGGGCTCCGACACGGTCAGCCGCAGCGCTCCGGCGCCGCTGGTCCTCACGGTCTGCCTGCCCTCGCTCGCGCTGGGCGTCTGGCTGTACGCGGCCGCCGAGCGCCGCTCCCGGCACCGGCACCGCATGCCGAGCACCGGCGTCGAATACGGCGTGGCGGTGGGCCTGCTGTACGGGGTGAGCTCGCTCGCCATCAAGGGGGTGTCGAGCCGACTGACGACGAGCGACCCGGGCGGCGCGGTCGTCGGCCTGCTGCGCTCCCCGTACCCCTATCTCCTGCTCTTCACCGGCGCGTTCGGCCTGGTCATGTCGCAGGCGGCGCTCCAGCGCTGCCGGGCCTCGCTGATCGTGCCGGTCTGCACGACCGTGACCTGTCTGTTCACGGCGGTGCTCGGCACGCTCACCTTCGGCGAGGCCCTGCCGCACGATCCGGTCCGGCTCGCCCTGCGGCTGGCCGGCACCGTTCTCGCGGTGACCGTGCTGCTCGCCATGCCCAAGCATGACGAGGCGCCTCAAACCCCCATCGGCGCCAAGGAGTTGACACCCCCATGAATCCCGACGACCCGCTGCTGAAAATCCTCGCCTGCCCGCTCGACAAGGGTCCGCTGCATCTCGTCCCCCCGGATGAGGCCCGTCCGTCCGAGGAAGCGCTCTACAACCCCCGGCTGCGCCGCCGTTACCCCGTCGTGGACGGCATCCCGCAGCTGCTGCCGTCCTCCGGGGAGCAGGTGACGGAGGACGAACACCAGGAACTTCTCGGGCGGATGGCGCCATGACCGGATCAGCCGACGGCCGCGCGGCCAGGACCCTCGCCGCCCGCCTCGCCCCCTTTCTCCCCACCCGCCTGGTCGCGGCGACGGCCCGGTTCGTCTATCCGCGCTTCGAACCCGAGCTGGCCCGGCTCGCGGACCTGTGTCCGCCCGGCTGCGGCACGGCCGTGGACGTGGGCGGCTGGTACGGCCCCTGGACGCGCCGCCTCGCCCCGCTGGCCCGCCGTGTGGTGACCGTGGAACCGGTGCCGCACCTGGCCCGACTGCTGTCCTCGGCCACTCCGGACAACGTGTGCGTGATCAGGGCCGCCGCCTCCGACCACCGGGGCACGGCCCGGCTGTGGCTGCCCGCGGACGACGCGGGCGACCGGGGCGTGTCCTCACTCGTCCGCCGGGACATCCACGCCCGCGCGCTGGAGGTGCCCTGCCTCACCCTGGACAGCCTGGATCTGCGCGAGGTCGGCTTCATCAAGATCGACGTGGACGGCAACGAGCCGGCGGTGCTGCGCGGCGCCCGGGATCTGCTGGCCCGCGACCGCCCCGCCCTGTTCATCGAGCTGGAGTCCCGCATCCAGCCGGTCGCCCCGGTCGTCGAGCATCTCGCCGAGCAGGGGTACACGGGCTGGGTGCTGCCCGGCTCCAGCTGGGTGCCGCTCGCCTCCTTCCCTCTGGAGGCGCACCAGGCGCGGATGTCGTACGTCGTCTCGCAGGGGCTGCTGCGCCGGGTGCTGCCGCCGCGCGGACCGCGGTACGTCAACTCGGTGCTGTTCCTGCCGGACGGGCGCCGTCCGGGCGAGGGCCGGGTGCGCGACCATGGACCCCATGCCGGCCAAACACCCCGCCACCCCCTTCACCCCGCTCGACTTCCAGCTGGTCCTGCTGCGCCGCATGGCCGACCACAACCCTGACCTGGTCGAGGACGCCCGTCACGAACTGGGTGCGTCCATCGCCGACATGCGCGAGGCGAACCGGCGCTGGCAGGCGATGCTGCGCGCACCACGCTCCCGGTCCGCCGCCTCCCGCTACCGCTCGGTGCTCGGTGCCCCCGAGTCCGCGCGGGAGCGCCGGATCGGCGATCTGACCTGCGAGGCCCTGCAATGGCCGGTGCCTCTGTGGCCCGATCTGCGCTTCGAGGTCCTGCTCGCCCCGAACGGCGTCGCCTGGAACGAATGGCTGGTACGGGCCCCGGGCGCCCCCGCCCCGGCGCTGGAGACCCTGGAGGACCTGGCCCCCTGGTGCTGCACGGTCGACGAGGCGGCCCGCGCCTTCGCCCCCGCCAGGCCCCTGGAGGGCACGGCCCCGACCCGCTGGGGTCTGGCGTTCACGGCCCCCGACGCGTCGGGCGTGCCTCACGCGTGCGCCGCGGAGTTCACCTGGGGGCTGCTGCAACGGGTGGGCGTCAAGGGGCCTGTCCCCGCACCCCCCGAGAAGTCTGGTCAGGAGTCCGCGGACAGGACCGTCGACGAGACCCTCAAAGGGCGGCGGCCTTGAGGATCCGGTCCACGACGACGGGCAGCGACCGCGGGTGGAGCCACAGGAAGAGGTTCGGCTCGACGAGTTCCAGTTCCATCACCCGGGGCTCGCCGTCGTCGCCGTCGACGAGGTCGACACGGGCGTAGAGCACGCTGTCCGCGCCTCCCGGTACAGCGGCCAACGCCCTTTCGGCGACGGCCTGTTCGGCGGTGGTGGGCTCCCAGACCTCCAGTCGCGGGTGAGGCGTCTTCGCCCCGTCGTAGGGCGTTCCCGGCTCCAGTACGGCTCCCTTGCGACTGGCGTGCAGCAGCCGCCCGCCGAAGAACTGGAGCGCCCGCTCGCCCCCGGTGTCGATGTTCGTCAGATACGGCTGGACCATCGCGGTCAGCCCTTCGGCGTGCATGCGCGCGAGCTGGCCGAGGGCCGTGTCCCGCTCCTTCGGTGCGTACCGGGCGGCATAGCGCGCCCCCGCCCCAGCGGTCGGCTTCACGACGAACTCGTGGTCGCCGGGCAGCTCGACCGGGTCCCCCGGCGCGAGGTATCGGGTCGGCACGACGGGCACCTCCGCGTCCGCCAGGTCCCCGATGTAGCGCTTGTCCGTGTTCCATCGCACGACCGGCGCCGGATTCAGGAGCCGCGTGAGCCCCGCGCACCGCTCGGCCCATTCGACGAACTCCGCCACTCGCCAGCTGTAGTCCCAGGTCGAGCGGATCAGCGCCAGGTCGAACCCGGCCCAGTCAGCCCCGGGGTCGTCCCAGTGCACGATGTCCGCCACCGCCCCGGCATCCTCCAGGGCTCCCCTCAGCACGGGCAGATCCCGGTCCGCGCCGGGCTCCTCGCCCGGGTCGTACGTGACGAGCGCGATACGGGCCACGCGGACTCCATCCTCGTACGGCACCTGCGTACGACATCGACGTACAGCTGCGGCGTACGACACAGGCGTACGACCTCGGACGCACCCCACCGGCACGCCACCCGGGACAATCCCGCCGCAGGCTAACAACCACCCGCATCCCCTGGCCAAGCCAATATTGACCTTCACCAAGGGGGAGGGCCCAGCATCGGTGACAGAACGAGGAACCGGACAACGAGGAACGGCCCGGACACGGGAGCGACGGGGTGGGCACATGGACATGCTGACGATCGGGGCCTTCGCGAAGGCCTCCCGGCTGTCGCCGAAGGCGCTGCGGCTCTACGACGAGCTGGAGCTGCTGCGCCCCGCCCGGGTGGACCCCGAGACCGGGTACCGCTACTACGCGGTGGCTCAGCTCGAACAGGCCCGGCTGGTGGCGTGGCTGCGGCGGCTCGGCATGCCGCTGGCCCGGATCCGGCGGGTGTGCGCCCTGGAACCGGCGCCGGCCGCGGGGGAGATCCGCGCGTACTGGGCCCGGGTCGAGGCCGAGACGGCCGCCCGCCGGGATCTGGCGGCGTTCCTCGTGGACCATCTCTCACCGTCCCAAGGAAAGGACACCAGCATGCTGGAACTCCGTTGTTCCGCTCTCTCCGACACCGGCTTGGTCCGTGACGCCAACCAGGACAGCGTCCACGCGGGCGCCCGTGTCCTCGCGGTCGCCGACGGCTGCGGGCCGTACGGGGCACCCGCCAGCACGGCGGCCGTGCGGGCCCTCACGTTCCTGGACGACGAGCCGCTGTCGGCCGGTGGCGTGCTCAACCTCCTGCAGGACGCCGTGGAGGGCGCCGCCCAGGCCGTGGCGGACCTGGTGCCGCGACACGCCACGGCCCAGGCTGCGGACGGGGAGTACACCGGCAGCACGCTCACGGCCCTGGTGTGGACCGGTTCCCAGCTCGCTCTCGTCCACATCGGGGACTCGCGGGCCTATGTGCTCCGCGACGGCGGGCTGTTCCTGATCACCCACGACCACACTATGGTCCAGTCGATGGTCGACGAGGGCCGGCTCACCCCGGAGGAGGCGACCGCGCATCCCCAGCGCGCCCTGCTGCTCAAGGCACTGGGCGCCGAGGCGGCCGTACCCGATCTGCGACTGCAGGACGTACTGCCGGGCGACCGCTACCTGCTCTGCTCGGACGGCCTCTCCACCGTGGTGCCGGAAGAGGAGATCGCACGGCTTCTCGTCACGGCTCCCGATCCCGACGCGGCCGTCCGGGCCCTGATCGGGGCGGCGAACGACGCCGGCGGGCCGGACAACGTCAGTTGTGTGGTCGCGGACGTGGTCGAGGCGGCGCGGCCGGCCGGACTCCGGGTCGGATAGAAGCCCGCAGGTCAGCGCTGGTACCGCAGGTCAGTCCTGGTTCCGCAGGTCGCTTCCGAGGGGCCGCGGTTGCTCCTGGGGCGCGGGTCGGTCCCGCGGTCTGCGGTAGCCGAGGGAGGTCTCGATGGCGCGGCCGACCGGGTCGACGGGGGCGCCCCCGCCGGGGCCGGTCACCCAGGAGCGGAAGACGCTCGCCAGGTGCAGGCCGAAGGCCTCGGCCTGTGCCTCGTCCGCCTGGCGTGATCCGTTGCGGGCGGCGACCGTGAGGGCGACCTCCCGCCGGAACGGCGTGCGCGCTCCGGGATCACGCAGGGTGGAACGGTCCGAGAGGGCCGCCCGCGCGACGGCCGGTGCGCCGTCCACGTGGTGGTCTCGGTGCCCTTCCTTCATGTGCCACAACTCGTGTCCGAGAATGACGAGTTGCTGCACCGTCTCGGCGCGCTCCTCGACGATGACGAGGTCGAAGTCGTTGAACTCCATCCACAGGCCGGTGACTTCGATCTCGTCGGGGAAGCGCTCGAAACGGAGCTGGACGGGACGGCCGCCCCGCCGTCGGCTCATCTCCTCGCACAGGGCCTGCGCCAACTCCCGCATACCGACCGGCGTATCGATCCTTCTCCGGAGCACCCGGCCGAGCTCCACCGCCAGCGTCCGCATCTCGGAGCGGGCGCCGCGCGGACGCAGCGCCGTCAGGAAGCCTCCGACGGCACCGGTGGGCTTCGCCGTCATCGCTCCGCCCCCTCGGCGTCCAGCGGGACGGACTGGAACTCGACGATCCGCGCACCGAGGCGTTCCAGTGTCTCGGGAAGGAGCGGCGGGGACTCACTCACCAAAGGTCTCCCGGCAGTTGACTCATCAAGTTGTGACGCGAGGCCGACACTACGTGTCCGGGTCCGTCCACGCCACGGTTCCCGAACGATCGTTCCCGGTTTCGGAACGATCCTTACGACGCCTGCGCTCCCCCTCCACGTCCTCGGCGCGGACCGGCGGCCTGCCACCCGGTTCGGGAGCCTCATCGTGTAGGAAGAGCCTGTCCCTCCCGGTGAAGTCCTCTCGGCAAGGAGTCCCCGTGTTCTCCCTCTTCCCGGCCCTGGTGGGCGGTTCGGTCGCGAACCGGTCCGCGCTGCGCTTCGGCGATCGGTCCCTGACGTACGCGGAACTGGCCGCCTCGGCGGGAGCGCTGGCCGCACGGCTCGACGGTGCCGGGAGGGTCGCCGTCTGGGCGACGCCGACCCTGGAGACGGCCGTCGGTGTCGTCGCCGCGCTGCTCGCCGGGGTGCCGGCCGTGCCGCTGAACCCGAAGTCCGGAGAGGCGGAACTCGGCCATATCCTGGGCGACAGCGCGCCGTCCCTGGTGCTCGCGGCCGGCGGGGACCGGCTCCCAGCTCCGCTCCAGGCGCTGGACCGCATCGATGTCGAGGCCGAAGTCGGTGTTGAGTCCGAGGCCGAGGTCAAGGGCGAGGCCGGGGTCAAGGGCGAGGCCGGGGTCAAGGGCGGTGTCGAGGCCTCCGGTACGGAAACGGGCGGCGCGGTCACCGATCCCGCCGCCCCCGCCCTGGTCGTCTACACCTCCGGCACCACCGGTCCGCCCAAGGGCGCGGTCATCCCGCGCCGGGCCGTCGCCTCGACCCTGGACGCGCTGGCCGACGCCTGGCAGTGGACCGGCGACGACGTGCTGGTCCACGGCCTGCCCCTGTTCCATGTGCACGGGCTGATCATCGGCATCCTGGGCCCGCTGCGCCGCGGCGGGTCCGTACGGCATCTGGGGCGGTTCAGCGCGGAAGGCGTGGCTCGGGAGCTGAACGACGGGGCGACGATGCTGTTCGGGGTGCCGACGATGTACCACCGGCTCGCCGAGGCGCTCGCCGGGGACCCCGGGCTCGCCAAGGCGCTGGGCCGGGCGCGGCTGCTCGTGTCGGGCTCCGCCGCGCTGCCCCTGCACGACCACGAGCGGATCACAGCCGCGACCGGACGCGGGGTCGTCGAGCGGTACGGCATGACGGAGACCCTGATGAACACGAGCGTGCGGGCGGACGGGGAGGTCCGGCCCGGCACCGTCGGCGTGCCGCTGCCTGGCGTCGGCCTGCGGCTCGTCGAGGAGGACGGGACGACGATCGCCGGGTACGAGGCCGACGGCACCCCGACCGGCGCGCACGACGGCGAGAGCGTCGGTGAGATCCAGGTGCGCGGGCCGAACCTCTTCACCGAGTACCTGAACCGGCCCGACGCCACCGCCGCCGCGTACACCGCGGACGGCTGGTTCCGCACGGGTGACATGGCGGTTCTCGACCCCGACGGCTCGGTCCGTATCGTCGGCCGCAAGGCCACCGACCTGATCAAGAGCGGCGGTTACAAGATCGGCGCGGGTGAGATCGAGAACGCGCTCCTCGAACATCCCGGGGTGCGCGAGGCCGCCGTCGCCGGGGAGCCCGACGCCGACCTCGGTGAGCGCGTGGTGGCCTGGATCGTCCCTCTCGATCCTCAGGCACCGCCGCCCGCGGACGAGTTGGCCGACCATGTGGCCCGCCGCCTCTCCCCGCACAAGCGGCCCCGCACCGTGCGCTTCCTGGACGAGCTGCCCCGCAACGACATGGGCAAGATCCTCAAGCGGGCGCTGCCGCGTGACTGAACGGATCTCGGCCCGCGAGGCCATCGCCCTGGTCACCGACAGCTTCGCCGAACTCCCGTCCCCAGGCGGGGAGTTCCGGCCCGATGGTCCGCTCTCCTGGACGGGGTACGACGACGCGCGGGCGCGCGCCGCCGCCCGTACCGGCGAGGAGGAGTCCGTCGTCTGCGGCACCGCGACCTTCGGGACGGCGAGCTTCGGTACGACGATCGACGGCAGAGCTCCGCTCGGTCCGGTCACCGCCGTCCTCGTCGCCTTCGAGTTCGGCTTCCTCGGCGGTTCCCTCGGCGAACGCACCGGAGACCGGCTGGAGGCGGCCTACGACTACGCCCGCACGCACCGGCTGCCCGTCGTCTCACTCGTCGCCACGGGCGGCAGCCGGATGCAGGAGGGCATGCTCGCGCTGACCCAGCTCCAGCGGGTGGCACGGCAGTCGGCCCTCACCCGGGAGGCCGGTCTCGCCCAGATCGCCGTCCTGCGGGATCCGACGACGGGCGGCGGCTGGGCCACGCTCGGAGCCGGCGCCGATGTGACCCTGGCGCTGCCCGGCGCCCAGGTCGCCTTCGCGGGCTCCCGGGTCCGCCCGCCCGACGCGGTCCCGGCCGCGTACACGGCCGAGGCGCAGGTGGTGGCGGGCTCGGTCGACGCCCTCGTCCCGCGGGACGCGCTGCGGGAGACGCTCGCCCTGTGGCTGGACCTGCTCACCCGGCCCGCCGCCGGGGCCGCGCCCGTCCCGCCCGCACTGGGCGGCTCGACCGACCTGCCCGCGACCGGCTGGGACGCTGTGCAGCGCGCCCGTTCGCCCGAACGGCCACGCGCGGAAGCCTACTTGGACGCGTACTTCACCCGTCGAGCGGCGATCGACGGCGACCGCTGCGGAGGCTCCGACGTCGGCATGCTGTGCGGCTTCGGCCGCGCGCGGGACGGGCGGACCATCGCGTACGCCGCCCAGCGCGGGACCCCGACCCGTCCGGCCGGATACCGCACCGCCGCCCGGCTGGTCCGGCTGGCCGGGCGGCTCGGCATCCCGGTCCTGACGCTGGTGGACACCCCGGGCGCCGCGAACGACGCGGACGCCGAGCGGCAGGGGGCCGGTGCGGCGATCGCGGACCTGTTCGCGGCGGTCGCCACCGCCCGTACGCCCCTCACCACGCTGGTGATCGGCGAGGGCGGCTCGGGCGGCGCCCTGGCGCTGGCCGCCCCCGGCAACACCTGGGCCACGCCGGACAGTTACTTCTCCGTCATCGCGCCGGAGGCGGCGGCCGCGATCCTCAAGCGGCCCGCCGACGAGGTCCGGGCGACCGCCGCCCAACTCCGGCTCCGGCCGCAGGACCTGCTGGACCTGGGAGTGATCCGGGGCATCACACGGCACCGCCCCTGAGAATGAACGGACGACGGCCGTCGGTTCCCCCTTCCCAAGAGGAACCGACGGCCGTCTGCTCGACGGGCCGCCACCACGGCGACCGCCCGGTGCGGGGACGGACCGCGCGGCGGCCTCCCAGCTCGGGGACGTGCCGCGCGGCGGCCCCGTTCGCGGTGCCGTGCCGAGCTGCGGCCTCCCCGATCGAGACCTTGCGCGGCGGGCCCCGCTCGAAGGAACCGGCCGATCGACGGCCGCCCTGGTCGGGGGCGTGCCGCGCGGCGGCCCCCGTTCGCGGTGCCGTGCCGGGCGGCGGGCTCTCCCCCCGGGGAACCCGCCGCCCGGCGGCCCGTTACCGGACGCCCACCGCCCGGATGGTCTCCTGGCTGACCGTGCCGCCCTGGTCGTCCTGGGCAGAGGCCCGCAGCGACACGAACTCGGCGTCGCGCGGCACATTCAGCGTGCCCTGCCAGCGGGCCCTGCCGCCGCCGGTGAGCGGGACGGCCTTCCAGGTCGTCCCGTCGTCGTAGGACACCTCCAGCTTTCCGCCGCCGATGGTGCCTGTGCCCGGCGCGCCCTTCACGTACTCGGCGTAGATGCTCACCGGGACCCGGCCGCCGCGCACATCGCCCGCGAGGTCGGTGTCGACGTCGTAGCCGAGGTTGATGAGCGGGAGGAAGGTGAAGTGGTCCTCGGGGGTGGCCGCCGACCGGACGGTCCACTCGGTGTGGCCCTTCGTGGAGAGCTTCCAGCGCTCCGGGTCGAGGGTGGTGTCCGTGACGACCTTGTAGGTGTGCTCGTCGGCGGGCGCGTCCCAGACGTATCCGGCGGAACTCTTCCGCCGGTCTACCAGGACATCGTCCTGGTAGACCGCAGTGAACTGCGTCATCCCGGTGTCGTCGCTCCACACGTCGCCGAAGCCGGTGTGGTCGGGCCCGGAGTCGCCCCAGCCGGGCGTGTTGAACTGGATCTGTTTGCCCGCGCGCTGCTGGCCCCAACCGAGTCCGGTGCCGAGCCAGGGGTGCCAGACGGGCTTGAACCAGTTCAGGGTCTCGTGGGTACCGCCCCGGTAGGCGACCAGGCCGCTGCGCTCCTCCAGCGCGCCGTCCCCGACGTACGAGGACTCCATCCAGGTCTGTCCGGGGCCGGTGGAGACGTAGTCGGTGCGCTCGGCGGGGTAGTCGATCCGCTCCTGGAAGCCGAGGCCGATGGGGAAGGGGTCGGCGATCGAGTAGCGGAACTCGCTGCCCGAGACGGGCCTCACTGCGTGGAACTTGGCGTCCAGCACGGCCAGTTCACCGCGGTCGGGCTCGTAGGTGAGACTCCGGTCCGGTACGGCGTTCTTGTAGCCGTGCGAAAGGTCGTACATATAGGGCGTGTTGCGCGTGCCGGTCATGTCGACGGTTCGCATCGCGCGCAGCCGGGCCGCGTCCGCCGCGTCGACGGTGGCGATCTGCAGCGGCCGGTCCTCGTTGTCGTCCGTGCCGAACCACGCGTTGAGGCGTCCCGGCTGGTCGTCGGTGACGAACAGGGCCTTGGCGCCCGCGTCCTGGGCCGCCTGGGCGAGCGCGGCCGGCTCGACGCCGGCGGTGAGCCGGGCGAGGACGGCCTTGCCGCTCACCCCGGTGAACGGTCCGTCCCCGACGTCGACCAGCGGCAGTCTGCTGCGGCCCTCGATCAGGGTGCCGCCCGGCTGGGCGAGCGCCTGCTTGACGCCCACGACGTCGAGGAGCGGCTTCCCGAGCCGCCACACGGTCCGGTAGTCGAAGGTGCCCTCGGTGACCTTCGGGGTCGGCGCGGCGAAGATGCTGTCGTACTTGACGGGTACCTGGACCGCGCCGAACAGGTCGGAGCCGCCGCCGTTGCGGTCGTACTCCATGACGAGCTGCCGGGTCTCGGTGCGCCGGTCGACCTTCGCGCTGATCTGCCGCAACGTCCGCCCGTCCAGGGTGACTTCGCGGTCCCGGTCGAGTGTGATCTGGGGTGCGGCGAGGAAGCCGATGCCGAGCGAGTCGGCGCCGTGGCTGCCGCGCACGTCGAGGAACGACGTGAGGCTGTACGTGCCGGGCTTGAGCCGCAGCGCGAGGGTGCCGGAGTCGCCGACGGAGGCGGAGTACGCGTCGACGTCCCGCGCCAGCTGCTGCACCGCGAGGTAGGCCGCGGTCGGGGCGCCGTCCCGGTCCTTGACGTGGACCGTGAGCGTGTACCGCTCCTCCTCCTTGACCAGCCCGAACGCGGTGTGCGCGACGGGCGTGCCGGCCACCGACGCCACGATCTGGCCCGAGGTGTCGCCCACCGGCGCCTTCGAGCCGTCGCCGGTGACCGTCGTGGACGCGGTGCCGTGCGCGGGCACCGTGAGCGTGGTGTCGGCGAGGGTGGCGACACCCTCGCCGGCCCCCTCCGCGGCGAGCGTCAACTCCACCGCCGCGTCGGAGGAGTTGGTGTAGGTGAGCGTCCGGGTGACGGGGTTGTCGTCCTCGTAGGGCCAGCTGTAGAAGCCGAGGTCGGCGCTGCCCGTGGCGGTGATCTTCGCGTCGATCGCGTCCGGGACGCTCACCCGGCCGGAGCCCGACTGGTAGACGGAGGCGTCGAGTTGCTTCGACGTCGACATCAGCGCGTCCTTTAGCTGGGCGCCGGTCCAGTCGGGGTGCTCCTGGGCGAGCAGCGCGGCCACGCCCGCGACGTGCGGTGTCGCCATCGACGTGCCGCTCATGGAGGTGTAGTAGCCACTGCCGCTCACGAGCTGGGAGCGGGCGGCGAGGATACCGACGCCGGGCGCGGAGAGGTCGGGCTTGAGCGCGTTGTCGCCGTAGCGCGGTCCGGCGCTGGTGAAGTAGGCGGCCTCGTCGGCGGAATCCACCGCGCCGATGGTCAGGGCGGAGTCGGCGGCGCCGGGCGAGCCGATGGAGGAGGGGACGCCGGTGTTGCCTGCTGCGATGACGAAGAGGGCGCCGGTCTCCTTGGAGAGGGTGTCGACGGCCGCGGCCATGGGGTCGGTGCCGTCGCTGGGCTCGGTCGAGCCGAGGCTCATCGAGATCACTTTGGCGTGCACGTCGCGCGCGGCCCACTCCATGCCGGCGATGATCTGCGACTCGCTGCCGGAACCCTGGTCACTGAGCACCTTGCCGACGGCGAGCGTGGCCTCGGGCGCGACGCCCTTCTCCTTGCCGTCGGAGGCGGCGCCGGTGCCGCCCACGGTGGAGGTGACGTGCGTGCCGTGCCCGTTGCGGTCGGCGACCTCCTGCCCGTCGATGAAGCTCTTGGTCTGTGTCACCCGGCCGGCCAGATCGGGGTGGCTCGTGTCGACGCCTGTGTCGAGGACGGCGACGGTCACGCCCTTGCCGGTGAGTCCGGCCTCCCATGCCTTCGGCGTGCCGATCTGCGCGTTGCTCTCGGCCATGTCGGCCTTGACGCGCCCGTCGAGCCAGACCTTGCCGATCCCCGCCTGACGGGTCATCGCCTTCCAGAAGGTCCGGCCCTTGTCCGCGTCGACGGCCGCGCCGCGGATGCTCGGCAGCGAGCGCGTCCGCTCGGCCCCGCCCGGGGTCGTCGCGCGCGCCTTCGGGTCGTACGTCACGATCAGCGGCAGCTCGCCCGTCTGCTGGTCGGTGAGCCCCTGGCGTATCAGCTCGCTCACGTCGAACAGCCGCCGGTCGAGGGTGCCGGCCCTCAGATACGGCAGCGCCTCGTCGGGTACGACGGTGACGGCACCGTCGGCGACCTGGGTGCGAACGGCTCCGGTGGCCCCGCGGGGGCGCACGACGGAGACGGTCTTCTTACCGCCGCCGACGTCGGTGACGGTCACCTTGTCGCCGGTCACGAGGGTGACGGTGTGGGCGGCAACGGCGGCTCGCGTCGACGCCGGGGTGCGGGTGTTTCCGGTGTCCGCGTCGCCCGTGGTGGCGAGCGCGCCCGCCCGCCCCATGGGCAGCAGGGCGAGCACGAGCCCGGCCGACAGCAGCGCCGCCGGACGTCTCAGTGGTCCTCTGGTCATTCGTGCCCTCTCTTCATCGGCCGACCCGCGCCGGGCAGGGGTGGCGCCCGGTGCTTGCGAAGAGTCTCGGGGGGCTTGTGTTGCGGGGACGTTGACGGAACCTGGCGGGAAGGCGCCCTGGCGGCTTCCCGCCAGGACATGCGGGTACGAGCCGCAGAAACCGGGACAGTCCCAACTGCCGTCCGGGACAATGTCGGTGCTCGGACGTCGCGGACAACGGGGGTGCGCCATGGACGGTTTGGTGGAGTTCAAGACGGATGACGGGGCGCTGGTCGTCGTGGAGGCGGTGGACGACGGGTCCGGTTCCCGGCTCGTGGCCCGCGACGACGGTGCGGTGCAGGCCACGCGCACCTTCGAGGGCGCCCTGGAGGGCGTGCGGGCCGCCGCCCAGTCGGCGCTGCGGGTGTTCCGCGACGGGAGCCTGCGGCCCGACTCCGTCGAGATCGAGTTCGGGGTCAAACTCACCGCGGAGGCAGGCGCGTTGATCGCGAAGAGCGCGGTCGAGGGCCATCTGGTGGTCAAGCTCTCGTGGGCGCCGGGAGAGTCGGAGCGGCGTGGCTCCGGGTCCGGGTCCACCCCGGACACGGCCTCCGGGGTCACGCCCGAGACGGGAGGCACGCCCGGGACGCGAGGCACGCCCGGGACGCGAGGCACGCCCGGGAACGAGCCTGCACCCGGGACCGGCTCCGAGACCGGGCCCGGGCCCGGTCTCGGAGCCGGTCCCGGAGCCGGAGGCACGCCCGGGACGGGAGCCCCGCCAAGAGCCGTGGGCACGTCCGGGACCGGGACGCGCCCCGCGCTCGGGACGGAGTCCGGGGCCGAGTCGGCGTCCGTCGCGCCGGGGACCGCCGTACGGTCATGAACAGCGCCTCCTGGCAGGCCAGGATCACCTGTGGACGAGAGACCGGCGCGGGCTTCCTCGTCACCGAGCGGCACGTGCTGACCTGCGCGCACGTGGTGGCGCGCAGCGGCACCGCGCAGGTGAGCGTCTCCTTCGCCCGGGAGGAGGAACCACTGCCCGCGAAGGTGGTGGCGCACGGCGGCTGGGACGGGCACGACACCGACCCCGGTGATGTCGCCGTCCTCGAACTCGACCGTTCCGTACCGCTGGAGCCCGCGAAGTTCGCGGCACCGTCGGACGCCTACGGCGATCCGCCGCGCAGACTGGTGGCGTACGGCTTCCCCAAGCGCTACGAGGAGGGGACCCTCGCCGAATACCGGGCCACCGCAGACCAGTTGATCGCCGGCGAGTGGGTCCAGCTGGAGGCCTGGGCGGCGCACGGACAACCGCTCGCGCCCGGTTTCAGCGGCGCCGCGGTGACCCTGGCGGACACCGGACGGGTGGTGGGCATGGTGTCCGCCGCCGCGCGGGACGCGGGGATCCGCAACGGACGGATGCTGCCCGCGCACGTCATGGCCCGCTACTGGCCACGGCTCGGCGAGCTGATACCGACACCGGAGTACGGGCGGGTGGAGAAGGAGCGGCTGCGGGAGCTGATGCTGGCGCGGGGTCCGGAGTTCGAGGGGCGGCCGGAGTGCAGCCCGGAGCGGCTGTACGGCGATGCCGTGGGCCCGTTCGGACCGCCGCTGCCGGGCCGGCGCTTCCGGTCGCTGTGGGACGCGGCCTGGTATCTGCTCTCCGAGGTGCCCGACACCGGCGCAGTCGCCCGGTTCGCCGCGCGGCTGGCCGACTTCACCGAGGACGCGCCGACGCGGGGCGCGCTGCGGGCCTGGCCGTCCCGGGCGTACGACCGGCACCCCCGACCACGCCCCGATCCCCCGGGCCGGCCCGCCGCCGGGACGCAGCCCTGGTCGCCGATCCTCGTGGAGATCGCGCCCAGCGGCGCGGGCGACCACCAGTTCCTCGTCGAGGTCTGCGCGTACAACGGCCGGCACCGTCGCGTCGTCGGCTCGCGCGCCCTGCCCGCCGACCGGGTGCGCGGCTACGCGCTGGAGCGCATCGACGAGGCGTATCACGAACTGGAGCCGGGGGCTCGTGAGTTGATCGCCTTCGTGCTGCCGCGCCGCTGGCTCAACACCGATGTGGCGCACTGGCAGCGCAGCGCCGACGACGACAGCCCGCTCGGCTCCTTCGCACCGCTCGTGGTGATGGACCTGGAGCGGCGGCGCAGCGGCGGCCTCCAGCACAAGCTGCTGCAGAAGTGGCAGCGGCTCGACGGGCAGTCGGCGGCGCGGCTGCACCGCATCGACTGCGGGGCGCTCGGGCAGGATCCGGTGCGGCTGACCATCGGGCTGCGGCGCGGCGCCGACATGGTGGGCTTCACCTCTCCGCCGCGCGCCGAGGGCGCCCGCCGGCTGTTCCGGGCGAGCCTGAACGCGGCGGTCCCGGTGATGCTCTGGCCGCGCAGCGGCTGCCGCGGCGAACACCGGGGCGGGGCGCACGAGGACTGCACGGGGGCGGCGTTCCTGGACCGTCTCGCCGCGCATCTCGCGGATCTCCCGCCCTCGGAACTCCCTTCGCACATACATGAGTTGCGCGAGACGGCGTACGCGGACGACGGTCCCGAACCGCACTGGGCGAACGATCTGGCGTTGCTCTGGGAGGACCCCAGATGTCTGCCCGACCCGGTCGGCTATCTGCACTCTCCGGTCGGCTGAGCGCCCGGGGACCGCGCAGAGACAGGCAAGCGAGCAAGCAAGCAACGAGTAGGAGAGCGCATGTCCCTGTGGCCCGTGTACACGGGTGGGAGCGAGCCCCACGACGGCATCGCGAAGCTGCCCGCGCCGCCGCCGTGGCGCGACTTCGACGGCGGTCCCGAGCTGGACACTCCCGCCGAGGACGGCGACAGCTCGACCGCCTCCCCGGACCGCAGGCACCGCGCCCGCACCTACCGGGCGACCGACCGGGCCGTCCAGCTCGTGAACGCGGCGCTGTACCTGCGCCGCCCCCTGCTGGTGACGGGCCCGCCCGGAAGCGGCAAGTCCTCCCTCGCGTACGCGGTGGCAAGGGAGTTGCGGCTCGGGCCGGTACTGCGCTGGAACATCACCAGCCGCACCACGCTGCACGACGGCCTCTACCAGTACGACCCGCTCTCCCGGCTGTACGCCGCGGGCCGCGCCGCCGCCCACGAGATCCCCGCGGGCAGCGAGCTCCAGGACCATCTGCGGCTCGGCCCGCTCGGCACCTCCCTGCTCCCCTACCGACGCCCGCGCGCCCTGCTCATCGACGAGATCGACAAGAGCGACCTCGACCTGCCGAACGACCTGCTGAACATCCTGGAGGAGGGCGAGTACGAGATTCCGGAGCTGGTCCGGGCGGCCCGCCACACCCCGGCCGCCGAGGTGATGGTGGCCGGCACGGACGAGCGGATCACCGTCTCCGGCGGCCGGGTGCGCTGCCGCGCCTTCCCCTTCGTCGTCCTGACCAGCAACGGCGAGCGCGAGTTCCCGCCCGCCTTCCTGCGCCGGTGCGTCCGGCTCGAACTCCACCAGCCGCGCGACGCCCACCTCGAAAGCATCGTCCGCGCCCATCTCGGCGAACCCGACGCCTACGCCCATGAGCTGATCGCCCGCTTCCTCTCCCGCGGCACCGGCGGCGAGCTCGCCACGGACCAGCTCCTGAACGCCATCTACCTGACGGGCGCGGCGGGCATCGACGCGACGTCGCGCGACGATCTCGCGGAGCAGCTGATGCCCTATCTCAGCAGCACCCGCGACGACGATGAGTTCTGAGGACCCGGGGCCCGCCCTGCTCGCCGAGTTGCTGGGGCGGGTCGTCGGCGGGGAGACGCCGACCTCCGTGGAGCTGGCAGAGCTGCTGTGGCTCGCGGGGCACATCGAGGGACCGGCCGTCGTGGCGCCGGACCCCTCCCGGTCCGGCGCGAGCCCCGCCTCCCCGCGTACGCCCCCGGCGGCACCCGCGCGGACGGACGTGCCGCCGGACCCGCCCCTCGGGGACCCGCCCGCCGGTCCGGACCGTCCGGGCGACGGCCGCGTCCCGCTGCGCCTGCCCGGCTCCGACGCGGGCTCCCCCGGCCGGGACGCGGGCGGCGCCGGCCAGGACACGGCGGACGACGGCCCGGCGGGCACCCCGCACACCACGCTCCTCGCGCCCGCTCCCCCGATGCTGCCCCACCCGCTCGCGCTCCAGCGGACCCTGCGTCCGCTCAAGCGCCGGGTGCCCGCGCCCGTCGGCCACACCCTGGACGAGGAGGCCACCGCCCACCGGATCGCGCGGCTCGACGCGGCACCCCGGTGGTGGCTGCCGGTGCTGCGCCCGGCCACCGAGCGCTGGCTGACCCTGCACCTCGTGCACGACACCGGGCCCACCATGCCCGTCTGGCGCCCGCTCGTCCGCGAACTGCACACCGCGCTCGCCCAGTCGGGCGTCTTCCGCACGGTGGAACTGCACCAACTGACCGCCGGGGGAACCGTACGACGGCCCGGCTCGCAGGAGTCGTACGCGGACGGCCGTACGGTCACCCTGCTGGTCAGCGACTGCATGGGCGCGCAGTGGCGGGGCGGCCCGGCGGGCGTCCGCTGGTACCGCACGCTGCGCCGCTGGGCGGCCCGGATGCCCGTCGCCGTGCTCCAGCCGCTGCCCGAGCGGCTGTGGCGCACCACGGCCCTGCCCGCGACGACCGCGCGCCTCACCGCTCCCTGGCCCGCCGCCCCCAACTCCGCCTACACCGTGGACTCCTACGTCTCGGACGACCTGCCCGGCCCCGGTCCCGTGCTCGCGCTGCCCGTCCTGGAGCCGGCCGCCCGCTGGCTGGCGAACTGGTCGTCGCTGGTGGCCGGCGGCGGCCGGCTCCCGGGCTCGGTGGCGATGCTGGACACGGCCCCGGCGCCCGTCCCGCTCGACGAGCACGGCCGCGGCGACGTCGAGCAGCTCTCCGCGGAGGAGCTCGTCCTGCGGTTCCGCTCCATCGCCTCCCCCGAGGCGTTCCGGCTCGCCGGTCATCTCGCCGTGGGACGGCCTGAGTTGCCCGTGATGCGGCTGGTGCACGCCGCGATCGAGCAGAGTCCTCGGCCGCAGCACCTCGCCGAGGTGATCCTCAGCGGTCTGCTCAGCGCCGGCCGGTCGGGCCCGCCCGGCTCGTACACCTTCCGGCCCGGCGTGCGCGAACTCCTGCTGCACACGCTGCCGCGCTCGGCGCACAGCCGCACCAGTGAACTTCTGGGCCGGGTCGGCGCGTTGATCGACACACGGGCCGGGGTGGCGGCCGGGGAGTTCCCCGTGGTCGCCCCCGGACCCGGAGACGCGACGGCCGACGGCGAGGCGTTCGCCTCGGTGCGCGAGGAGAGCGTCCGGCGCATGGGAGGCGGGTCGCCACCCCGAACCGGGGGGCTGGTGCTCGGCAGATACCGGCTGGTGCGACGGCTGGGCCGGGGCGGGCAGTCGATGCGGGCCGAGGACACGCGGAGCGGCCGGACCGTGGTGGTGCACGCCTACCCGCCGACCGGGCACGAGCAGTTCCTGGAGGACGCCGGCGCCCTCGCCGGTGTCGAACATCCCAACGTTATCGCCGTGCACGACTTCGGTATCGAGGGGAACGTCCCTTACCTCGTCACGGAGTTCACCGAGGGCCTCACGGTGGCGGAACTCACCGCGGAGGGCGGCTTCGCCCTGCCCTTCTCCCTGCTCGCCCCCCTGGCCCAGCAGCTCGCACGCGGTCTGAGGGCCGCGCACGAGCGGGGCGTCGCACACGGCAGGCTCACACCGAACGGCCTGATCGTCCGGCCGGACGGCAGCTTGAAGATCACCCACTTCGCACTGGGGACCGGCCGGGACCGCGACCCGTCGAGGGATCTGCACGACTTCGGCCATCTGTTGCGGGAACTGACCAACGGCACCGGGGGCGGTGAACTCAACGCGGTACCGGGAGAGTTCAGGACCCTTGTGTCCGACGTCCTCAATCCGCTGACCTCCTCGGACCCGCAGGCCCAGCAGCGCGGCATGGATCTCTTCTTCACGCCGTCCTTCACCCAGGCCCTGGAAGCCGCCAAGACCGCACGCCACCGGTACCGGATCCTGGGACCGGTACGGATCACCCGGGGCAACCGCACCGTCCGCACCCTCTCGCCCCGGCAGCAGGCCCTGCTGTGCATGCTGCTCCTGCGCCGCGGCCGGCCCGTGACGCACTCCGACCTGGCCGAGGGACTGTGGGACGGGCGGCCCCCGCAGCGAGCGGAGCGCCTGCTGGCCACGCACGCGGCGGCGGTCCGCGAGGCCCTCGGACCCGGCGTCCTGGCGACCACCGCGGACGGCTACGCCCTGTACGCCGACCCCGACTGCGTCGACCTCGCCGTGTGCGAGGCTCTCGTCGCCCGCTCGAAGACCCACCGGGACGAGGACGCCCCGCAGGCTGCCGGCGCATGCGTCCGGCAGGCTCTCGACCTGTGGGCCGGCGACCCGGTCGACGGCGTCCCCGGCCCCGCCGCCGAGGCGGCCCGCGGCCGGCTCCGCGCCCTGCGCCTCACCCTCTGCGCGACCCGCGCCGAACTCGACCTGGAGATGGGCGACTTCAGGCGCGCGGCGAGCGACCTCGGCGAACTCCTGCGGTCCCACCCCCAGCGCGAGGACTTCCGGCGGCTGCACATCCTCGCGCTCAAGGGCCAGGGCCGGGTCGCCGAGGCGATCGAGTCGTACCGGGCGTACGAGGGCCTCTGTTCGCCCGGCGAGCCGAACCCCACCCTGCTGGGGCTCTACCACGAGCTGCGGTCAACGCCGGAACACGGCAGCCCCATCATCGCGGTCGAGTACACCGCGGACTCCGTCGAGGATCCGCACACCCACAGCGTGCTCGGCCGGACGCTGGCCTGGCTGCTCTCCCTCAGCGACATGGCGCCGAACGAGTACGAACTCCTCGGCCGCGACAACGGCTATGTCGTGATCACCGAACCCACGACCTCCGTACTGACCGCGCTCAACGCCATCCTGCGTGAACTGCCGGGAGCACTACTGGAGTTGGATGAGCCACCGAAGATCCGGGTGACGTTCTGGCACACCGCGCTGTTCGCCCGCGCGGGCAGCCCGACCGTGCCGCCGGATCTGCGCCCCGACCTGGACCGTCCCGAGGCGGACATCATGGTCGTGCTCTCCCCCGTTCTGCACGCGGAGCTGCTGAACAGCGGCGGCACCCTGTCGGCGCCCGACCGCTTCCGCCCGCTGCACCGGCAGCCGCCGGCGGACGGCCCGGCCGTCGCCTGGTACTGCACCCTGGACCTCCCCGAGCGCATCCCGGAACTCGAACCGGTCCGACGCGACCTGGTCCGGGGCCCGTTCACCACCCGCGACCTCACCCGGCTCCGGGGCGCGGAGCAGGGCCGCACGGCCGTGGTGCACACGGACCCCGACAACTCGCTGACCCTGCTCGACCTCGACCGGCCGCGGGGCAAGCGGCCGCCGCGCTCCCTCATCACGTACTACGAGGTCGACCTCACCACCCATGGCGCCGCGCACGAACTGCACCTGCCGAGCTCCGGGGGCAGTGCGTTCGCCGCCTCGGTGGAGCTGTCCTGGCACGTGGACGACCCGGTGGCCTTCGTACGCGGCGAGACCCACGACGTGTCGCGGCTGCTCCTCGACCACCTCCTCAAGGAGGCGGGGCGCATCACCCGCCGTCACCCGCTGCGCCGCGCGGGCGCGGCCCAGCGCGCGGTGCACGAGGGGCTGCGCCGCTGGCCGGTGCCGGGACTGTCGGTGGCCTGCTCGGTACGGCTCCGCGAGGGAGCACCGCATTCCGGGACGCGGCCACCGACCTCGGTGGACACCTCCGTACAACGAGAATCCGTGGGACGGGATTCCGTGGACGGGGATTCCACAGAAAGGCTCGCAGAGGGGTCCGCAGAGGGGGATTCCACAGATACAGACGGGGATTCCGTGGAGCGGGGTGGCCCATGAACTGGGCGCCCTGTCCTGCCTGAAGGCACGCGGACCGGCCGGCCGGGGGCGGGACCCTCTCCAGGGCCCCACCCCTCCCTCCCGCTTCAGCGGCGTGCGGTGACCGCGCGGGCCGTGGCGGCGAGGAAGCGGGTGCTCTCCGGGGCGGAGCCGCCCGGGTAGGCAGTACGGCCGCTGCCCGGCCAGGCGGGCGGCGAGCGCCCGGTCGTCGGCGATCTCGGCCACCCGGATCGGCAAAGCCCCGGCTCAGCCATCCCCGGAAAGGAACCGCACGCCCGGCCGGGTGACCGGTGACATCCACGGGCGCCCGACCACCCGGCCGGCGGCACCCCGCCCGGCCCTCCAAAAGACGCGCCGGGCGCCCCGCGCGCGCAGGATGCGAGAGAGGACCGCCGCCCGGCGGAGCCCCACGGTCTGCGCTCTCGGGAGGACCTGCCATGACCGCCAGTCTGGAGCAGCTGCGCCGCTGTCACTTCGCCGTCGACATGGGCGCGGCCCGGACCCGTGTATGGGTGCGGGGCGCGGGCCTGGTCGTCGACCAGCCGAGCGTCGCGGCGATCAACACGAAGACGGGCGCGTTGATCGCGGTAGGGGAGTTCGCGGAGCGGATGACGGGCCGCACCCCCGAGTACATCCGGGTGGTGCGCCCGGTGTCCGGCGGCACCGTCGTCGACATCGACATGGCCCAGCGGATGCTGCGCCAGCTCCTGGGCGACAAGGTCCGGCGCACCCTGCGCCGCAAGCCCCGGCTGCGGGCCGCGGCCTGCACACCGCACGACGCGGGCCCGCTGGCCCAGCGCGCCACGATCGAGACGCTGGTCGGGCTCGGGGCGCGGCGGGTCGAGCTCGTCGACACACTCATCGCGGCGGCGGTCGGCTGCGGACTGCCCGTAGAACGTCCAGAGGCCACCATGGTCATGGTCTGCGGGGCCGCCGCGACCCAGCTCGCCGTGCTGTCGCTGGGCTCGATCGTCACCGCCGAGCGCATCCCGGTCGGCGGCGAGGCCGTCGACCACGCGATCGTGCAGCACCTGCGCCACCAGCACGAGCTGATGCTGCCGAGTCAGGCCGTACGGCCCCTGCAGCTCGCGCTCTCCGGAAACGGGCTCACCCTGCACGGACCCGCTCTGACCGAGATCCACGGGCGGGACGTGGCGACCGGCCTGGCCCGTACCGTGCAGGTCGACACCGCCGCCGTACGCATGGCGATCGAGACGCCGCTGACCGCCGTACTGGACGGCATCGGCAAGGTGCTGCGGACCTGCCCGCCCGATCTGGTGGCCGACCTCGCCGACCGCGGGATCATGATGGTCGGCGGCAGCGCGCTGCTCCCCGGGCTCGACCAGATGCTGCGGCAGGCGACCGGTATGCCCGTCCACATCGCCGAGCGGCCCGACGTCTGTGCCGTCCAGGGCCTCGGCTACATGCTGGAGGGCAAGATCGAGCCGATGATCCTGGACCCGCTGGCGAACTGACGCCCCGGCGTCCGAGGGCCTCGCATGACCGATCCCGTGCCCGGACTCCCGCCCCTGCTCGAAGCGGTCCTCAGCGTCGGCACCGAGCTCGAACTGCGCGCCACCCTCCAGCGGATCGTGGACGCCGCGGCCGAACTGACGGGGGCCCGGTACGCGGCGCTGGGGATGAGGGACCCGGGACGGGACGGGCTGGTACACATCCGCACGACGGAACCGCACAGGACGGAGACCGGCCCTCACTCCTCCGGTTCCTCCGGTTCCTCCGACTCGCGCGAGCCGCCCGAGCCCCCCGAATCCCGCAGATCCCTCGGTCCCCTTGAGTTTCCTGAGTCCCTCGACTCCCCTGAGGACGACATCTGCCTGGACGTCCCCATCCGGGTCGACGACGAGGTGTTCGGCAACCTCTACCTCGCCGACAAGTCCTCCGGGCCCGTCACCCGTGAGGACGAACAGCTGGTGCGCCTGCTCGCCACGCAGGCCGGCATCGCGATCGCCAACGCCCGGCTGTACGAGACGGCCCGGCAGCGGGAGCGCTGGATCGAGGGCGCCGCGGCCGTCACCACCGCCCTGCTCAGCGGTGGGACCGACGCCGACGCGCTGCTGACGGTCGCCGAACGAGCCCGGATTCTCGCGGGCGCCTCGGCGGGCATCATCCTCAAGCCCACGGACGAGGGCGGCATGGAGATCGTGGTCGCCTCCACCCACGAGGACCCCGCCGGCATCGTGGGCACCACCATCGCGCCCGGTAGCCCGGTTCTCGAACAACTCCTCGGCGGGGAGCCGGTGTTCATCGACGACTCGGCGACCGACCCGCGGATGACGACCCCTGTACGGTCCCGGTTCGGACCGAGCATGATGCTGCCCCTGCAGACCGAGGGCCGCCTCATCGGCACGCTGGCCCTGCCGCGCGGACGGGGCGACCGCCCGTACACGGAGGTCGAACGCCTGCTGGCCACCCAGTTCGCCTCGCAGGCCGCTCTCGCCCTGGTCCTCGCCGACGCCCGGCACAGCCGTGAACTCCTCGCGGTGTACGAGGACCGGGACCGCATCGCCCGGGACCTGCACGATCTCGTCGTACAGCGCCTGTTCGCGACCGGCATGATGCTGGAGTCCACACAGCGCAGGAACGCCGGGCGCGGCGCCGGTGACGGTGGGGCCGGAGACAGCGGGGCCGAAGAGGTGTCCGCGGCCCTCGGGGCGGCGATCGACGAACTGGAGGCCACGGTCCAGGAGGTGCGCACCGCGATCTTCGCACTGCAACAGCCGCCCGCCGACGCCCCCACCACGTTCCGCGGCAAGGTGCTGCGCGAGACGGCCGGTGCGGCGGCGGTCCTCGGCATCCAGCCGTCGACCCGGTTCGCGGGTCCGGTGGAGAACAGGCTCACGGATCCGGTGGCCGGTCAGCTTCTCGCCGTGCTGCGGCGCGCGCTGGCCGCCGCCTCGCGACGCTCCGGGGTGTCGCGGATCGAGGTCGCCGTCGATGTGACGGTGACGCTGCCGGACGGCCGCCCCGGCGTCCGGCTGACCGTCCACGACGACGGTGACCCGGACGGTACCTCCGGGGACGCGGACGCCGGACGCCCCGGCGAGGGCGACGACGACTCGGGCGGCGCCGGTACGAGCGTCACCTGGCAGTCACCGCTGTAGCGTCCTGGCGGTCAACCCGGTCAACCAGCAACACCCTTGACGCTGCCTCAGGCCCCTCCGTAGCCTCCTCATCCGTATCTGTACATGACCGAGATTCATATCCAGGAATATCGAGATCGGGTGGGGCGGACATGGGCGGACGGCGTGTGGTGGTGTCCGGCGGCGGTACGGGGATCGGCCTGGCGACTGCGGAGGTGTTCGCCGCGGACGGGGACCGGGTGGTGCTCCTCGGCCGCCGCGAGGACGTCCTGCGCAAGGCCGCCGACGGACTGAACGAGCGATACGGGCAGGCGACCGCGTCCTGGCACGCGGTTGATCTGGCCGACCCCGAACAGGTCGGCGCGGCACGGGATCTCATCGTCGCGGACGACACCCCGGTGGACGTCCTGGTCGCCAACGCGGGCGGTAACGCCGCCGTGTCGCACGACGGCAGCCTGGCCTCCGTCGCCGACAGCTACCGGCGCAACTTCGACGCCAACGTCCTGACCGCCGTGCTGCTCACCGAGGCGCTGCTCCCCCACCTGCGCCGCCCCGGGGGCCGTATCGTGCAGCTCTCCTCGATCGCCTCGCTGCGCGGACCCGGCTCCTACGGCGGCTCCAAGGGCTGGATCAACACCTACACCTACGATCTCGCCCGGCGCGTCGGCTCCGAAGGCATCACCGTGAACGCGGTCGCTCCCGGTTTCGTCGGCGACACCGAGTTCTTCGGGGACCGCGCCACCCCGGAATTCGTCGCCGCCCGCGTGGCCCAGTCCCTCACCGGACAGCCCGGCCACCCCGCGCAGATCGCGGCCGCCATCCGGTACGTCGCTTCACCGGAGGCGGCATACGTGACGGGCCAGCTCCTGCACATCAACGGCGGTGCGGCACTGGGGCGTTAGCCCCGCACGGCCACGCGGCCGGGTCGGTCCCGCGGGCCCGCGGGCGCGCGGCCCGGCGCCGACGGCCGGGGCCCCGCGGGAGTGACGCGGTACGAGTGGGTCAGTACGGCAGCAGACGGCCCGACGGCGTCCTGCGGTCGATCGGCATCTCGCGCGGAGCGGCGGGCCGACGGTTGACGCGAATCCGGATCTGACGGTTCATGACCCCTCCTCATGACTGATGAGACCAGCGTCCTCGTCGACGCGCATAGACGCATCGTGCCCACGGAGGCACCCCTCCTACCCTCCGAGCAGGATGTTCCGGCGCGAGCCCTCCTCCCCGGGCAGGAGGCCGGCCCCCGTAGGCTCAGGGGCATGACGGGTACACGGACGCGGGGGACGGAACGGGGACCGGGGCGGCCGCGCGAGGAGCGGGTCACCGGAGCGGTCCTGAACGCTGTCGTCGACCTGGTCGTCGAACAAGGCGCGGGGGCCCTCACGATGGACGCCGTCGCCGCACGGGCCGAAGTGAGCAAGCCCGCCATCTACCGGCGCTGGCCCACCAAGCAGGACCTGGTCATCGCCGCCGCCGAGAGCCGCATCGGCGAGCTCTCCGTGCCCGACCTGGGCGACTTCCGCGCGGAGCTGCGCGTCGTCCTCACGGCCCGACTGGAGGCGTACCGGCTGCCGGGCTCGGACCGGCTGATCGCGGGGCTGATCGGAGCGGCGGCCGAGGCGGGCGCGGGCAGGGCGCAGTACGCGCAGTACACCGAGCGGATCACCGGCGAGACCCGGCGCATCCTCGAACGCGGCATCGAGCGGGGCGACGTACGCCCCGACACCGATGTCCGGGCCGCGGCCACCCTGGTCGCCGCGCCGCTGCTCTTCCGGCTGATCGGCGAGCAGGAACTGCCCGACACCCGGCTCGTGGAGAACCTGGTGGAACTCGTGTCCCGCGCGGTCGGCTCCGCTTCCTGACCGCCGCGGCCCCGCCGGACCGCTCCGTCCGAGCCGGCCACAACCCCGGCGGGCCGCCCCGTTCACAACGATCGCACCAGACCCTTGTCACCTCGCACCTCAATAACGATACTTCCAGTAACGAAATCCCGGTTGTCGTTCTGGAGAGCCCATGGACAGCGTCGTCACCCCTCCCGCACCCGCCCTCGACAAGCCGCTGATGCACTACGGGAAGCGAGTGCTGGAGCGCACCGCGCCCGGTGCCGCCCCGGCCGAGTACCGCCTGCTGGACATCCGTCCGCTCACCCCGCACATCGGCGCGGAGATCGCCGGCGTCGACCTCTCGCTCCCGATCGGCGAGAACCTCGCCGCGGAGCTGAAGCAGGCCCTGCTGGAGTGGAAGGTGATCTTCTTCCGTGACCAGCACGCCTTCGACCCGGACTCCCAGCTCGCGCTCTCCGCCCTGTGGGGCGTGCCGGAGGCCAACCCGTTCTTCCCCGCCGGCGACACCGCCGGTGTCTCGCGCCTGGCCAAGGACGCCATGGCCATCGGCACCGAGAACATCTGGCACAGCGACCACTCCTTCATGGCAGCACCGGCCCTCGGCTCGGTCCTGCGGGCCGTCGAGGTCCCCCCGGCGGGAGGCGACACCCTCTGGGCGGACATGGGCGCCGCGTACGACAACCTCTCCGAGCGGATGAAGGCCCGTATCGAGGGGCTCACCGCGGTGCACGACTGGGTGCCCAGCTGGGGCCTGATGATGACGGAGAGCCAGATCGCGGCGCACCGGAAGTCCCTGCCGCCCGTCGAGCACCCCGTGGTCGTGCGGCACCCGCGCACCGGCCGCAAGCTGCTCTACGTCAACGAGCCCTTCACGACCCGGATCACCGGTCTGTCGGAGACCGAGAGCCGTGAACTGCTCGGCGAACTGGTCCTCCAGGCCCGTATCCCCGAGTACCAGGTCCGCTTCCGCTGGCAGCCCGGTTCCGTCGCGATCTGGGACAACATCGCCACGCAGCACTACGCGATCAACGACTACTACCCGCAGCGCCGCGTCATGGAGCGCATCGCGATCGCCGGCGAGCCCCTGTCCTGAGACCCGTCAGCCAGAAACCCGCCGGCCCGGCCGAGGGACGTCTCCCCGCCCGTCCGCATCCCCTCGCGGGGCGGGCGTGCGCTCGGCCGCGCGGGCTCCTCTCTCCGTCCCCTCTTCTCCCCTTTCTTCCCCACCTGTCCCCCGCGGAGCCCCTGTGACCGACACCGATGTCGTACCCGCTGTGCCCGCCTGCCCTGTGAAGACGCCGCCCGACCAACGCCGCCGTGCGTGGACCGTCACCGCGCTGCTCGTCGTCTTCATGATGGTCAACTTCGCCGACAAGTCCGTACTCGGCCTGGCGGCCGACCCCGTCCGCAAGGACCTCGGCCTGTCTGCGTCCGCCTTCGGACTCGCCAACAGCGCGTTCTTCCTGCTGTTCTCGGTCTGCGGTGCCGCGGTGGGGCTGCTCGCCGACCGCGTACGGCCCAAGTGGCTGCTGCTCACGATGGCCGTCCTGTGGTCCCTGTCCCAGATTCCGCTGGTCCTGGGCGGAGGGCTCGCCGTGCTCATCACGTCACGCGTTCTCCTGGGCGCCGCGGAAGGGCCGGCGTTCCCCGTGGCCCAGCAGACCACCCTCTCCTGGTTCCCCGACCGCCGGCGCAACCTGCCCGGGGCGCTGATCGTGCTGGGCATCACCCTGGGCGTCCTGGTCGCCGCCCCCGTGCTGACCTGGGTCATCCACCAGCATGGCTGGCGCACCGCGGTCGCGGTGGTCGCGATCGCGGGCGCGGTGTGGGCGCTGCTGTGGATCCCCTTCGGCGGAGAGGGGGCCTACGCGGCGGCGCCCGACAGCGGGACCCCCGCGCGGGCCCCGGCCGAGGGCGGCACCGGTGCGGGCCCCGACGCCGAAGATACGGCCGAGGGAGCCGCGGCGGCGGAGCCCGCAGCCGGGACGGGTGGCGCCCCGCGCGGAACTCCGTACCGCCGGATCATCGCGACCCGTACCTGGATCGGTGCCACGGCCGCGTACTTCGGCACCTACTGGGTGATCGCCTTCTGCCTGGTGTGGCTCCCGTCCTTCCTCCACGACGGTCTGGGGTACTCATCGGCCGCGTCCGCCCGGCTGCTCATGCTGGTCTGGGGGCTGAGCGGCGTCCTGGTGCTCGGGCAGGCCGGCCTGACCGGATGGCTGCTGCGCCGCGGGACCACGAGCCGACGGGCGCGCGGCGGGGTCGGCGGCGTCCTGATGCTCGTCGCCGCCGCGGGGTGCCTCGCCCTGCCGGTGGCACCGGCAGGCGCCGCGACCGTCGCCCTCCTGGTCGCCGGATTCGGCTGCGCCGGGGCGATGGGCAGCGTCGCCGCCACCACCGTCGCCGAACTGGCTCCGGCCGACCGCCGCGGCGGCGCGCTGGGCATCATGAACGCCGTGGTGACCACCGCCGGTCTGATCGCCCCGACCCTGATCGGGCACCTCGTGGACACCCAAGGGACCGCGGGCTACCGGCAGGCTCTCCTGATCACCGGAGTACTGCTCGTGCTGGGCGGAACGGCCGCCGTCACGCTGATCGACCCGGCCCGCGACGCCCGCCTGCTGTCCGCGCGCCGCGCCGACCCCATCGCCCCGGACCACGACACCCCGCTGCAAGCCGTCTGACCCGCACCTGGGTACGTCGGCGTCGGGTACGGCGCGGAACCACGGGACCGCGCCGTACCCGCAGACCCCGTCCCGTCCTCCGGCCCTACCGCCCGCCCGACGACGCGACACCTTCCCCATCGCCTGCCATCAGCTCCCCTCTCTCCTCCCTCCCCTATCGCGAGGAACGACGTGAACCCCAGCGCCCTCGATACCTCCTGCCTGGACCGGGCCGTCGCCGAGTTGCGCGGCGGTGCCGCGTCCTGGTCGGCCGCCCCGCTCAGCGAACGCATCGCGCTGCTCGAACGGCTGCTGCAGCGGGTGGCCTCCGGAGCGGCCGAGTTGGCCGAGGCGGGCGCCCGCGCCAAGGGCTACGCTCCCGACTCCCCGTGGGCCGCCGAGGACTGGATCGGCGGTCCCTGGGCGCTCGCGCAGAACGCCGCGGCGTATCTGCGTGTACTGCGGCGCCTCGCCTCGGGCCGCGAACCTCTCGCGGCGAAGTCCGTGCGGGAGACAGCCGGCCGCACCCGCGTCGACGTGTTTCCCGCGACCGGCTGGGACCGGCTGCTGCTCAACCGCTTCACCGCCCAGGTGTGGATGCGTCCGGGCGTCACCGCCGACGAGACGCGCGACCGCGCGGCGGACGGGTACCGGGGCCGGCCGGAGCCCTCGGCCGTGGCCCTGGTGCTCGGCGCCGGCAACGTCGCCGCCATCACCGCGCTCGACATCCTGCACAAGCTCTACGTCGAGGGCCAGGTCGTCGTCGCCAAGATGAACCCCGTCAACGCCTATCTGCGACCCCACTTCGAGCACGTCTTCGCGGAGTTCGTCACCCGCGGCTGGGTCCGCTTCGTCGACGGCGGCGCGGCCGAGGGCGGCTACCTCGCCCACCACGAGGGCGTCGACGCGATCCACGTCACCGGCAGCGACCGTACGCACGACGCCATCGTCTGGGGGACGGACGAGAACGCCGGACGGCGCCGGCACGACGACCGGCCCCTGGTCTCCAAGCCCTTCAGCAGCGAACTCGGCGGCGTCAGCCCGTGCTTCGTCGCTCCCGGCCCGTGGAGCGACGCCGACTTCCGCTTCCAGGCCGAACACATCGTCACCAGCAAGATGAACAACTCCGGGCACAACTGCATCGCCGGCCAGGTTCTCGTCGTACCGCGTGAATGGGACGGCACCGAGAGGCTGCTGAATGAGATCCGCCGGGTGCTGCGCGCGTTGCCGTCCCGCGCCGACTACTACCCGGGGGCGCGCGAACGCCTCGACGCCGTTCTCGCCGCCCACCCGCGGGCGGAGCGGTACGGCGACGGCTGCCGCCTCCTCGTCCCCGACGTCACCGGCTCCGACGACGTCCTGGTCACCGACGAGGTCTTCGCCAGCGCGCTGGGCGTCGTACGGCTGCCCGGCGCGACCACGGCCGCGTTCCTCCGCCACGCCGTCGACTTCGCCAACGACAGGCTCCCCGGCACCCTCGGCGCCACCCTCATCGTGCACCCGAGGACCGAGCGGTCGGACCGTGCGGCGGTGGAGACCGCCGTCGCCGACCTGCGCTACGGCACCCTGGGCGTCAACTGCTGGTCCGCGGTGGGCTTTCTGCTCGGCTTCACCCCCTGGGGTGCCTTCCCGGGCCACACCCGGCAGGACATCGGCAGCGGTATCGGCTTCGTGCACAACGCGTTCATGCTCCGGGACGAGGACATCGAGAAGACCGTGCTGCGCGCCCCGTTCACGCCCGCGCCGCGTGGACTGGTCACCGGCGACCCGTCGCTGTCCCCGCGCCCCCCGTACTTCGTCACCAACCGCACGGCACTGACCACCGTGGAGCGCCTCACCCGGTTCACCGCCGCGCCCGGTCCACTGCGCCTGCCCGCCCTCTTCGCCTCCGCGCTGCGCGGCTGACCTCCGTCGGCCGGTCCCGAACCCGCGTCAACACCCTTACGGAGCCCACCTCATGCTCAACCTCGCCGTCATGCTGGAGAACAGTGCCCGCGCCGTGCCCGACCGTACGGCGGTCGTCGTGGGCGACCTGCGGATGACGTACGCGGAGCTGGACACCGCCGCCCGCCAGGTGGCCGGACTGCTGCGCTCACGCGGCATCGAGCCCGGCGACAAGGTGGCGCTGTCCTGCCCGAACCTTCCGTGGTTCCCGGTCGTCTACTACGGCATCCTGAAGGCCGGTGCGGTGGTCGTCCCGCTCAACGTGCTCCTGAAGGGCCGTGAGATCGCCTACCACCTGGCCGACTCGGAGGCCAAGGCGTACCTCTGCTTCGAGGGCACCGCCGAGCTCCCGATGGGCCAGGAGGGATGGAACGGGTTCAACGAGACCGAGAGCTGCGACCACTTCTTCCTGATGACCGCGGCTCCCACCGAGACCTCCCCGATCCCGGGTACGCGGACGCTGACTTCGGCGCTGGCCGGCCGCAGCGCCGACTTCGAGACGGTCGCCACCGAGGCGGACGACACCGCGGTCATCCTCTACACCTCCGGCACCACCGGCCGGCCCAAGGGTGCCGAACTCACCCACGCCAACGTGGCGTTGAACGCGCTGACCTGCCACAAGATGTTCGGGGAGGTCGAGCACGACGTCCATCTGATCGCCCTGCCGCTGTTCCACTCCTTCGGCCAGACCGTGCAGATGAACGCAGGGCTCGCCGCCCGCGCGACGCTGGTGCTGATGCCGCGCTTCGACGCGGGTTCGGCCCTCGCCCTGATGCGGCGTCATGGCGTCACCTTCTTCGCGGGCGTCCCCACCATGTACGGGGCGCTGCTCGCCGAGGACGTGCCCGAGACGGACCGGGCGGAGATCGCCGGGAATCTGCGGATCGCCGGCTCCGGGGGTTCGGCGCTGCCGGTCGAGATCCACCGCAGGTTCGAGGAGCGCTTCGGGGTCACCGTCCTGGAGGGGTACGGCCTGTCGGAGACCAGCCCCGCGGTGACGTTCACACCGCGCGGCGAGCCGGCGCGCGCGGGCTCCGTCGGGCGCCCGGTCTGGGGCGTGGAGGTGGATCTGATCGCCGAGGACGGGACGCCGGTCAAGGGTCCGGACGCCATCGGCGAGATCGTCGTGCGCGGGCACAACATCATGAAGGGCTACTACAACCGGCCCGAGGCGACCTCCGAGGTGCTGCGGGACGGCTGGTTCCGCACCGGCGACCTGGCCCGCCGGGACGCCGACGGATGGCTCTACGTCGTCGACCGCACCAAGGACCTGATCATCCGCGGCGGCTTCAACGTCTACCCGCGCGAGATCGAGGAGGTCCTGCTCACGCACCCCGCCGTGAGCACGGCGGCCGTCCTCGGCGTACCGCACGCCACCCACGGCGAGGAGGTCAAGGCCTGCGTGGTCCTCGTCCCGGGCGCCGAACTCGCCGAACAGGAGCTGATCGCGTGGTGCAAGGAGCGGATGGCAGGTTACAAGTACCCGCGCCTGGTGGAGTTCCGCGACCAGCTGCCCACCAACGCCACGGGCAAGATCCTCAAGCGTGAACTGCGGGACGTACCCGCGACCCCCTGACATCGGCCCGCCACACCCCGGCTCCCGGTATCCCGTCGGCCCGCCCGCCGGCCGATTCCGCGAACTCATCACCTCCAGGGACTACCGCGCGGCGCCCGCCCGGCCGGAAGCTCTGGAACGGACCTCGACGAGGAGGCAGTCATGCCGTACGCCGCACCACATGTCGTTCCACCGTTCGCGCCGCACCGGAGGGCGAGGCAGGTCGCCGCCCCCGGCGGCACGCCCCTGCCCATGGCGGGCACGCTCCTGCCGACGGCGGGCCGGCCCGACCGTTCGGACCCGCGCGCGACGGGGGTGTCCCGATGAGCGCGGCACCGCTGAGCGCCGACTACGTCGTCGTCGGAGCGGGCTCGGCCGGGGCGGCGCTCGCCGGGCGGCTGACCGGGAGCGGCACGGCCTCGGTCGTCCTCCTGGAAGCGGGCGGCCGGGACCGGAAGGCGGCCGTGCACATTCCCGCCGCCTTCTCCCAGTTGTTCAGGACCGAGCTCGACTGGGACTACTCGACCGCCCCGCAGCCCGAACTCTCCGGGCGCTCCGTCTACTGGCCCCGGGGCCGGATGCTGGGCGGCTCCTCCTCGATGAACGCCATGATGTGGGTGCGCGGGTTCGCGGCCGACTACGACGAGTGGGGCGACCTCTGCGGCGCCGACTGGTCGTGGAAGGGCCTGCTGCCGTACTTCCGCCGCACGGAGCGGGTCCTCGGGGCCACCGACCCGGACCACGGCCGCGCCGGCCCCATGAGCGTCGAACCGCAGCGCGACCCGAACCCGCACACGGCCGCCTTCCTCGACGCCGTCAGGGAACTCGGCCGGACCGTGGAACCCGCCAACACCGCGACGCCCGACGGGT
The DNA here is from genome assembly GCF_055567635.1 of Streptomyces sp. NPDC026500. Lineage (NCBI taxonomy): Bacteria > Bacillati > Actinomycetota > Actinomycetes > Kitasatosporales > Streptomycetaceae > Streptomyces > Streptomyces sp. NPDC026500. Next base: position 365,244 of record NZ_JBVHQB010000005.1, read on the forward strand.
TCTCGCAGACCATGGTGAGCCAGCGGCGCGGCGCCCGGTGCAGCACCGCCGACGGCTATCTCAAGCCGGCCCGCCGCCGCTCGAACCTGCGGGTCCTCACGGACGCGCAGGCCACCCGTGTGCTCTTCGAGGGCCGCCGCGCGATCGGCGTCGAGTACGTCAGCGGGGGTGTCACGCGCACGGTGCTGGCGCGCCGCGAGGTCGTCCTGAGCGCGGGCGCGGTCAACACGCCCCAGCTGCTCATGCTGTCCGGCATCGGTGACGCCGGCCACCTGCGCGAGCGGGGCATCGAGGTGCTCGTGGACGCCCCGGAGGTCGGCGCGAACCTCACCGACCACCTCATCAGCGGCCTCGCCGTCGACGCCGCCGACGGGACCCTGTTCGCCGCCGAGCGGCCTTCGGAGCTGCTGAAGTACCTCACCCGGCGCCGGGGCATGCTCACGTCGAACATCGGCGAGGCGTACGGATTCGTCCGCAGCCGACCCGACCTCGAACTCCCCGACATCGAGATCATCTTCGCGCCGGTGCCGTTCCTCGGCGAGGGTCTCGTCAAGGCGCCGGAACACGGTCTGACCGTGGGCGCGATCCTGCTGCGGCCCCGAAGCACCGGTTCGGTCACCCTGGCCTCCGCGGACCCGTCGGCCAAGCCGGTCATCGACCCGCGCTATCTGACGGACCCGGGCGGCGCCGACCGCGCGGCCCTGCTGGCCGGGCTCGACGTCTGCGAGGAGATCATCGGCCGGCTCACCGGCCGCGGGCTGTCCTCGGGCCGTTTCCTCATGCCTCCCGGGGCCGAGGACCTGCCACGGGACCGGCGCCACGCGCTCGCCCTGGCCGATCACTCCCACACGCTCTACCACCCTGTGGGGACGGCCAGGATGGGCCGCGACGACGCCTCCGTCGTGGACCCGCAGCTGCGGGTACGAGGGGTGCAGGGGCTGCGGGTGGCGGACGCCTCGATCATGCCGACGATCATCCGGGGGCACACCAACGCCCCGTCAGTCGTCATCGGGGAACGGGCCGCGGATCTGCTCGCGGCGGGCTGAGGCCGCGCCACGACGTCCCGAACCGCGGACGCGGTCCGTGCTCGGGACGTCGTCACGGCGCCCTCCTCAGAACGCGGGGTCGGCCATCACCTGGTCGTGCAGGTCGGCACAGGTGCGGGTGATCAGCCGGGAGACGTACATCTGGGAGACACCCAGTTGCAGACCGATCCGGGCTTGCGTCATCTCGCAGAAGAACCTCATGTACAGGATCTGCCGTTCGCGTTCGGGCAGTGCCCGCAGCAGAGGTCGCAGTGCCTCACGGTCGACGATCCGGTCGTAGCCGGGCTCCGTGTCGCCGAGGGCGTCGGTCAGCGGGTGGCTGTCCGGGGACCTGCCGGGCGCGGCGTCCAACGGCCAGGCGGTGAAGGTCTCCAGGGCCCCTTGGCCGAGCCGCACCTCGGCCTCGGTCAGCCCGGTGTGTGCGGCGATCTCGTGGACCGCGGGTGCCGCTCCGCCCGGTGAGGAACTCAGCTCACGTCCGGCGGAGCGGACCTGGCCACGCAACTCCTTGACGCGCCGCGGCACATGCACGACCCAGAGTTCGTCACGGAAGTGCCGCTTCACCTCGCCGAGGATCGTCGGTATGGCAAAGCCCGGGAAGGCGGTGCCGAGATCCGGGTCGAAGCGGGACACCGCCTTGACCAGGCCCAGTTGGGCGACCTGCTCCAGGTCTTCGAAGGTCTCGCCTCGATGGCGGAAGCGCCGGGCCAGCCTGACGGCCATCGGCATCCATGCGCACACCACCTCCTGGCGCAGCGCGGACCTCTCCGGTCCGTCCGGCAGTGCGGCGATACGACGGAACGCCGCGTCGGTGTCCGGCGCGTCGTCGTAGCGGCGTGCGCTTCGTGGGCTCTGTACGCGTTCGGCCGGCATGGGCACGTGTCTCCCTGATCGGTGGCGTGACTCACCGCGGCGCGGACCGCGGCACACAGTGGAGCAGCGAGAACCGGTCCTGCGGGTATGCCTCCGGGCCGAAGCGCGCCGGACGGCTTCCCGAGCGGCCCGCTGTCGAACGTGCCGTGCGCCTGGTCGATCGCCGCACGATCTGCCGGCGCACAGGCCAACCGCACCTCCCGGAGCGGATCAACGCATCACGGCCGGGGGCCAGGGCCTGTTCGAAAAGCCTACTCTTGGCCGGCGGTCGCGGACAGCGACCCATGTCCGCGGCTTCCAGCCGAATCGGTCGCAGCCGGATGGCCACTTGGCATCTGTCCGGGGAGTGCGGCGAGGGCTAGCGTGCACGGTACGGCCCAGGCCCCCGGCAGCGTCGATCACCGCTCGCGCTCCTTCGAGGGCGCACCTCGCGCGTCAGTGAGGGAACCCGCCCCGTCACCAACGGGCCGCTCCCGCACGCGCCGTCGCCACACGCTCCCGGCGCGGCATCGATGCGTTCCGTGCGGGCGCCCTTCCGCCGCCCGCCGCGTCGCACGTGTTTCACGACAGGCGGTACACATGTACGCGCTGATCGTTCCGGCTTCGACCCCCTTCGTCCTGCTCGCCGCGGTGATGGGCCTGTCCTGGTGGGAGGACCGCATCCTGCCGGGGCCACCGGCCGAACCGGTGAGCGCTCCCGCCGAGGCTGCGGCTGCCCCGGCGGCCCGTCCCGAACTCCCGGAACTCCCCCATGTCGACACCGCGTTGACAAGGCAGGTCGCCCGACGTTGACCGACGGCACCGCGCAGGGCCAGGTCGCTGCGGATCACGCGTCCGTCGCGCGCACCGCCTGGGCGCCAACCCCAGACCAACGGCGGCCTGTTGCCGCACGACCTGCCCCTGCCGCCTCTGGAGGAGTTCACCGTCCCGGTCGACAGGCCCGACCCGACACCCCATGAGCCGACCCGTGTCCTCGCGCCGACACCGCATCCAGCGCCGGGCCGACCGCTTCGGCACCCGGACCGCTGCGACCCCGGTGACGTACTGTCACCGGGGTCATCAGAGGCGCCGCGCAGCATCAGCCGGCCGATCGGCGTCACCCGTGCGGCGGAGCGGTCAGCCGTTCAGTGATTCCTCCGCGTCCCTCCGCGTAGGCCAGTTGTCCCGTCGATCCTCGGCCACCTCCGCACGACTGCCGATCCGCTTGCCGCCGGAGCCGACCCGTTCCCCGCTCAGCGAGAAGGTGGGCGCGACGGCAGGTGCTGGGACGGCCGGTGCCGGGACGGCAGGTGCCGCGGTGGCCGGTGCCGGGGTCGCCGGTGCCGGGATGACAGGTGCCGGGGTGACAGGTTCGGGGATCACCACGTCCGCGGGCGCCGTGGGGCGCATGGTGCTCCGGTGCGCGACCTGTCCGTCCGACTCGCCGTCGGATTCCCTGCCCTGGCGCTCGAAGAAGCGGAGCATCTCCACGGGGAACGGCATCACGAGGGTGCTGTTCTTCTCGGCGGAGACGTCCACCACGGTCTGCAGCAGACGCAGTTGGAGCGCTCCGGGGGTGTCGGCCATGGTCGCGGCGGCGTCGCTCAGCCGCTGGGACGCCTGGAACTCCCCGTCGGCGGCGATGACCCGGGCCCGGCGTTCCCGCTCGGCCTCGGCCTGCTTGGACATCGAGCGCATCATCGACTCCGGAAGGGCGATGTCCTTGATCTCCACGCGTTCGATGCGCAGCCCCCAGGGCTCCTCGGTGGGGGCGTCCATCACCTTCTTGAGTTCCGCGTTGATGTGGTCGCGGTCGGAGAGCAGCGTGTCCAGGTCGGCCCTGCCGATGACGGAGCGGAGCGATGTCTGGGCGATCTGGGAGACGGCGGCGGGGTAGTCGCGCACGTTCACCAGGGCTTTGACGGGGTCGATGACCTTGAAGTAGACGACCGCGTCGACGGTGAGTGTCACGTTGTCGGCGGTGATGGACCCCTGCGGCGGGATACCAAGGACCTCGGTCTGTACGGACACCTTCCGCATCCGGTCACCGATCGGCCTGATGATGCGCAGGCCGGGCCCACGGATGTCCGGCAGCAGCCGCCCGAAGCGGAACACCACGCCCTTCTCGTACTGCTGGACGTTGCGCACGCTGAGGGCGAGCAGGACGAGCCCGGCCACGGCGAACACCGCCAGCACGGTGATCAGAACACCCATGGTTCTCACATTCCTTACGTCGATGACGGCCCCGGACCTGAGCGGTCCGGAAAGCGCACGGCACGGGAGGATCCCCGGCCCGCCGTCCGCGATGCGGCCGGGGTCCCGGTCTGCCGCCGAGGCTCACCCGGCTCTTGAGACCGCGTGTCCGCGGCCCTCACGTCGCCGTCGGCGGAGCCGGAACGGCCGGGATGTGCGGGCGGGCCGCCGGCTCTGGGACTTCGTGGTCCTCTTCGGAGTCCCAGGCCGCCTGAACGGCCCGGTCGGTCTCCGACACCATGCGCAGGCTCGCCGCCTCCACCATCAGCCGACCCGCGTGCGAGGTGCGCAGGCAGCCTGCCCCGGCGGCCATCAGCCAGAGAGCCGAGGTCGGAATCGGAGTCGGAGTCGGAGTCGGAGTCGGCTGAAGATGCCCGCCAACGCGCACCGCGACCTGGACAGCCGGCCGCCGGTACGGGTGGTTCGCCAAGTTCCCGGTGATCCGGCTCGCCGGCGGATCGAACACGTCTGCCGGCGATGAGCCAGAGGAACCAAGGGAAGCGGAAGGTATCGGGCGAGGCAGAGAGGAGGGCGGGCTTTCGGGGATGGACGTGAGGAAAACGGTCCTACTCATGACACGCGCCCGGCTCGGGCCGACCAGTACCGGCCCGATGTGATCAAATCGCCGAAAATGACACGGCCGTGGAAGCCGGTGCACGAAATACCCTCGGTGACACCGAGCGTACTCCGCGGACGGTCCGGACGGACTTCGCGTTCGGGTACCCCGGCCGCCGCAGGTCCGGGCACGAGAGCCCCGGCCGGCTGTGACGACCTGATGGACGGGCAGGTCCCGAAGACTCAGGGACGACCGCTCGCAGCAGACCTTGTCGACGGCGATCCGGGCAACGGGCAAGAGTGTGGCTGGAAGGCGGACGTCACCCTGGATGATCCCCGGACGTCGTAGCCCCGTGCGAGACCAGTGGTGTGCAGGGGGCGATCTCCGGCTGGGAGATGTCGTGGTGCGGAACGCCGGGAATGCCGATGAGCGGCCGCGGAGACCGGCGGCGCCGGGGTCCGGCGTCGGCGGCGCGCAGCGAACCGCCTCAGGGACAGACCTCTGCGCGTGCCGGAAACCGCTTCAGGGAGGGGGTGGGCCAGTGGCGACGTACTCCGGCCGAGGGACGGTCAGGCCATCCGGGTGACAACGGAATTGGCCGGGGCGAGGGCCTCAGGCTTGGGCCCTGACGATCATGAGATCGCGACCGGGCGGGGCGCCCACGGGGCCCCAACTCGCCTGACCAGTCTGGGAAGTTACTGGTCACATCGATTCTGCACGCGTAGCGCGTAGTGGGGCGGGTGGGACTCGAACCCACGGCCGACGGATTATGAGTCCGCTGCTCTAACCGGCTGAGCTACCGCCCCGTTACGGCGCGCCGCGCACATTTGTGCGCGCCGTCTGCCGCAGCATAGCCGCTCATACGATCTCCTGCTTCGGATGGTCGGCTTCGCGCGACCATGAGGACTTCGGCGTGCCCTGGGCGCTTCCTGCGGACATGAAAAAGGACCCCGAGGGGCCCTCTTTCGTTGCTCTCCCGACTGGACTCGAACCAGTAACCTGCCGGTTAACAGCCGGCTGCTCTGCCAATTGAGCTACAGGAGATCGAGCTCCCCCGACTGGACTCGAACCAGTAACCTGCCGGTTAACAGCCGGCTGCTCTGCCAATTGAGCTACGGAGGATTGATCTTTGCATCGAACGTACCTACCTGGGTATTCGCCAGGAAGCGTGCGCCCGCTGCGACACATACATTAGCGCAAGCAGGGGGGTGCTCCGCCAATCGGTTCCCTCCGCACCGATGCCGACGCAAGGGAAGGGTGGCCGTCATGCGCTACCGGCTCACGTTCGTCGCCGGACTGGCCCTGGGTTACGTGCTCGGCACGCGGGCCGGGCGCGAGCGCTACGAACAGCTGAAGAAGTCCATGCGCCAGGTCGCGCAGAACCCCGCCGTGCGCAACACCGCGGAGACCGCCGCCCACCAGGGCCGCGAGATCGCGGGCAAGGCGCTGCACACCGTGAGCGAGAAGGTGGGCGACCGTGTCCCCGACTCGGTCACGGACCGGGTGCGCTCCCTGCGGGAGCGGAACGCGGGCGGCACCGGCGAGGACGACTGGGGCACCAGCAATACCTAGCGATCGAGACGACCGGGGCACCAGTAATACCTAGGGATCGTTGGTCGCGCCGGGTCCTGTGTGCCGGCCCGGCGCCGCCGGCCCCCGTCGTACGGCAGAATTTCCGCCATGGGGATAGTCGCCGGGCTGGACAGTGCGCCCGATTTCACTCGTATCGTCGTCTGCGACACGGACACGGGTGCCGTGCTGAGGCAGGGTTATGCGCCACATCCGGTCGACAGCGGCGAGGGTGGCGGCCGTCCTTCCGACGTGGATCCGCAGGCCTGGCTGCTGTCCCTGGGCGAGGCCGCGGGAGGCGGACTGCTCGAAGGCGTTCAGGCCATCGGTGTGTCCGCCCAGCAGAACGGGCTCGTCCCGCTGGACGCCCAGGGCAACACCGTGCGCCCCGCGATGGTCGGCGGTGACAAGCGGGCGCAGGTCGCGGCGGCCGATCTGATCGACGCGCTCGGCGGGCGCGAGGCATGGGCGCAGGCGGTGGGCAGCGTCCCGCAGGCCGCGCAGCCGGTGACCAAGCTGCGCTGGCTGAACAAGACCGAGCCCGAGGCCGCGAGACGCACCAGCATGCTGCTGCAGGCCCACGACTGGCTCGTGTGGCAGCTCCTCGGACGCCCCGTGCGCAGGACCACGGACCGGGGCGGTGCCTCGGGGACCGGGTACTGGTCGGCGGCGACCGGGGCGTACCGGCCCGACCTCGTCGAACTGGCGCTCGGCCACCAGGCCGGGCTGCCGGACGTCCTCGGCCCCTCCGAGGCCGCGGGAACCACGCCCGAGGGGCTGCTGATCTCCGCCGGGACCGGCGAGACCATGGCGGCGGCGTTCGGGCTCGGCATCGGGCTCGGTGACGCGGTGGTGTCGCTGGGCGCCTCCGGCTCCGTGATGGCCGTCCACACCGAGGCGCTGGTGGACTCCACCGGCATGATCACCTCCCTGGCGGACGCGACCGGCATGCATCTTCCGGTCGTCACCACGCTCAACGCCGTACGGGCCCTGCGCGGGGCCGCCGAGCTCCTCGGCGTGTCCGACCTTGAGGGACTGTCCGACCTGGCGATGAAGTCGACGCCGGGCTCCCACGGACTCGTCCTGCTGCCGTACCTGGAGGGCGAACGCACCCCGAACCTGCCGCACACGGCGGGGACGCTGGCCGGTCTGCGGCGGGAGTCGATGCGGCCCGAGCACATGGCGCGGGCGGCCTTCGAGGGCATGCTGTGCGGGCTCGCGGACGCGCTCGACGTGCTGCGCGGCCGGGGTGTCGACGTACGCCGGATATTCCTGCTCGGCCAGGCCGCCGAGCTGCCCGCCGTCCAGGCCGTGGCACCCGCGCTGTTCGGCGCCCAGGTCGTCGTGCCGCAGCCCGCGGACTACGCGGCGCTCGGCGCGGCCCGGCAGGCGGCCTGGGCCCTCGGTGCCTCGCAGGGCACCCTCGACCCGCGGACCCCGCCCGCCTGGCAGGGTCCGGTCGCCCAGGTGCTGGAGCCGGGTGACGAACTCGCCGTGGGGCAGGCCGTACGACAGCAGTACGTCTCCGTACGCGAACAGACGCATCCGGGGGCGTTCCGGTCGTAACCCCTCCGCGGGCGTACGTCCAAAGGCGGAGGCGGGCTCCTTTTTTGGACCGCACTTGGGTTAATCGGTTGAGGTAACGCAGGTGGAGTGTCAGACGATAGGGGGTGGTGCACCATCCACCGCCTGCCGGTCACCCCGCCATCGACGATTCCGAGAGACCCCGCGTGCTCATACGACTCCTGCGGACCCACCTCAGTCCGTACAAGAAACCCATCGCCCTGCTGGTGCTGCTGCAGTTCCTGCAGACCTGCGCCACGCTGTACCTGCCCACCCTCAACGCGCACATCATCGACAACGGTGTCGTGAAGGGTGACACGGGTTACATCCTGTCCTTCGGTGCCCTGATGATCGGCATCTCGCTGACCCAGGTCGTCTGCAACATCGGGGCCGTCTACTACGGCGCCCGTACGGCGTCCGCGGTCGGCCGGGACATCCGGGGCGCCGTCTTCGACCGCGTCCAGTCCTTCTCGGCACGTGAGATGGGCCACTTCGGCGCGCCGTCGCTGATCACCCGCACCACCAATGACGTCCAGCAGGTGCAGATGCTCGCCCTGATGACGTTCACCCTGCTGGTGTCGGCACCGATCATGTGTGTGGGCGGCATCATCCTGGCCCTCGGCCTGGACGTGCCGCTGTCCGCGGTGCTCGTCGCCGTGGTGCCGACCCTCGGCATCTGCGTGACGCTCATCGTGCGCCGGCTGCGCCCGCTGTTCCGCACCATGCAGGTGCGCCTGGACACCGTGAACCGGGTGCTGCGCGAGCAGATCACCGGCAACCGCGTGATCCGCGCGTTCGTGCGCGACGGCTACGAGAAGGAGCGCTTCAAGGGCGCCAACACCGACCTCACCGAGACGTCGCTGGCCACCGGCCGGATGCTGGCCCTGATGTTCCCGATCGTCATGACGGTGGTGAACCTGTCGTCCATCGCGGTCGTCTGGTTCGGCGCCCACCGCATCGCCAGCGGCGGCATGCAGATCGGCGATCTGACCGCGTTCCTGGCCTACCTGATGCAGATCGTGATGTCCGTGATGATGGCGACCTTCATGTTCATGATGGTGCCGCGCGCGGAGGTCTGTGCCGAGCGCATCCAGGAGGTCCTGTCCACCGAGAGCAGCGTGGTCCCGCCCCTCGCGCCCGTCCTGGAGCTGCGCCGGCACGGCCACCTGGAGATCCGCGAGGCCGGGTTCCGCTACCCGGGCGCCGAGGAGCCGGTCCTGAAGTCCGTCGACCTGGTCGCGCGCCCCGGTGAGGTGACCGCGGTCATCGGGTCGACCGGCAGCGGGAAGTCGACACTGCTCGGCATGATCCCCCGCCTGTTCGACGCCACCGACGGCCAGGTGCTCGTCGACGGCGTGGACGTGGCGACCATCGAGCCGAAGCTGCTGGCCAGGACGGTCGGACTGGTTCCGCAGAAGCCGTACCTGTTCGCGGGGACCGTCGCCACGAACCTGCGGTACGGCAACCCGGACGCGACCGACGAGGAGCTGTGGCACGCGCTGGAGGTGGCGCAGGCCAAGGGCTTCGTCGAACAGCTGGAGAACGGTCTCGACTCGCCGATCGCGCAGGGCGGGACGAACGTGTCCGGCGGTCAGCGTCAGCGCCTGGCCATCGCGCGCACCCTCGTGCAGCGCCCCGAGATCTACCTCTTCGACGACTCCTTCTCGGCCCTCGACTACGCGACCGACGCGGCGCTGCGCGCGGCCCTCACCGCGGAGACCGCGGAGGCGACCGTGGTGATCGTCGCCCAGCGGGTGTCGACCATCAGGGAGGCCGACCGGATCGTGGTCCTCGACGAGGGCCGGGTCGTCGGCAGCGGACGGCATCACGAACTGATGGCGGACAACGAGACCTATCGGGAGATCGTGCTCTCCCAGCTGACGGAAGCGGAGGCCGCCTGATGGCCGGGCCTATGGGGCGCATGATGGCCGGGACCGGCCCTGACCAGCGCTCGATGGATTTCAAGGTGTCGGGCAGACGGCTCCTCACCCATTTCAAGCCCGAGCGCGCCACGCTGTACGTGATGCTGGTCACCGTCGTACTGAGCGTGGGGCTCTCGGTGGTCGGCCCGAAGATCCTCGGCAGGGCCACCGACCTGGTCTTCGCGGGGATCGTCGGGCGCCAGATGCCGGCCGGGGCCACCAAGGCCCAGGCCCTCGACTCGCTGCGCGCGCACGGCAAGGGCGGCGTCGCCGACATGCTCTCGGGGACCGACTTCACCCCCGGCAAGGGCATCGACTTCAACGCCGTCGGGAACGTCCTGCTGCTCGCGCTCTGCACGTTCCTGCTGGCCGGCCTGCTGATGGCGGTGGCGACGCGGCTGGTGAACCGGTCCGTCAACAGGACCGTCTACCGCATGCGCGAGGACCTGCAGGCGAAGCTGTCGCGGCTGCCGCTGTCGTACTTCGACAAGCGCCAGCGCGGTGAGGTCCTCAGCCGCGCGACGAACGACATGGACAACATCCAGCAGACCCTCCAGCAGTCGATGGGCCAGCTCGTCAACTCGCTGCTGACCATCGTGGGTGTGCTCGCGATGATGTTCTGGGTGTCGCCGCTGCTCGCGGTCGTCGCGCTGGTCACGGTGCCGCTGTCGTTCGTCGTGGCCACCCGGGTGGGCAAGCGCTCGCAGCCGCACTTCGTGCAGCAGTGGCGCACCACCGGCAAGCTCAACGCCCACATCGAGGAGATGTACACCGGCCACAATCTGGTGAAGGTGTTCGGGCGGGCGGACGAGTCGGCGGCGCTGTTCGCCGAGCAGAACGACAAGCTGTACGAGGCCGGGTTCAAGGCGCAGTTCAACAGCGGTGTCATGCAGCCGCTGATGATGTTCGTGTCGAACCTGAACTACGTGCTGGTGGCGGTGGTCGGCGGTCTGCGGGTGGCCTCGGGCTCGCTGTCGATCGGTGACGTGCAGGCCTTCATCCAGTACTCCCGCCAGTTCTCGATGCCGCTGACGCAGGTCGCGTCGATGGCGAACCTGGTGCAGTCGGGTGTCGCGTCGGCGGAGCGGGTCTTCGAGGTCCTCGACGCGGACGAGCAGGACGCGGACCCGAAGGTGTCGGCCCGTCCCGAGGAGCTGCGCGGCCGCGTGGCGCTGGAGAACGTCTCCTTCCGCTACGACCCCGAGAAGCCGCTCATCGAGGACCTCTCGCTGAAGGTGGAGCCGGGCCAGACGGTGGCCATCGTCGGCCCGACCGGCGCCGGCAAGACGACGCTGGTGAACCTGCTCATGCGGTTCTACGACGTCACGGGCGGCCGGATCACCCTCGACGGGGTCGACGTGGCCTCCATGTCGCGGGACGAGCTGAGGTCCGGGATAGGGATGGTGCTCCAGGACACCTGGCTGTTCGGGGGCACGATCGCCGACAACATCGCGTACGGGGCCTCGCGGGACGTCACCCGCGGGGAGATCGAGGAGGCGGCGCGCGCGGCGCACGCCGACCGGTTCATCCGCACGCTGCCCGAGGGCTACGACACGGTGATCGACGACGAGGGATCGGGGGTCAGCGCGGGCGAGAAGCAGCTGATCACGATCGCGCGTGCGTTCCTTTCGGATCCGGTGATCCTGGTGCTCGACGAGGCGACCAGCTCCGTCGACACCCGGACCGAGGTGCTGATCCAGAAGGCGATGGCCAAGCTGGCGCACGGCCGGACGTCCTTCGTGATCGCCCACCGTCTGTCGACGATCCGGGACGCGGACACCATCCTCGTGATGGAGGACGGGTCGATCGTGGAACAGGGTGCCCACGCGGAGCTGCTGGAGTCCGGCGGGGCCTACGCCCGCCTGTACCAGGCCCAGTTCGCGCAGGCGGTCGCCGAGGTCGACTAGCGGTTACCGTCTCGAACGCCGGAGGGGCTGAGACCTACGGTCCCTCCGGCGTGCGGGCGCCTCAGTCCAAGTACCCCCGCAGCTGGTCCGCGAAGGCGTGGTCCCTCAGCTTGTTCAGGGTCTTGGACTCGATCTGGCGGATGCGCTCGCGCGTGACGCCGAAGATGCGGCCGATCTCCTCCAGGGTGCGCGGACGCCCGTCCGCCAGTCCGTACCGGAGCTGGACGACCTTGCGCTCCCGCTCGCCGAGCGTGGACAGCACCGCCTCCAGATGCTGCCTGAGCAGCAGGAACGCCGCGGACTCCACCGGAGACGTCGCGTCGCCGTCCTCGATGAGGTCCCCGAGGGCCACGTCGTCCTCCTCGCCCACGGGGGCGTGCAGGGACACCGGCTCCTGGGCCAGCCGCAGGACTTCGCTCACCCGCTCGCCGGTCAGGTCGAGATGGGCGGCGACCTCTTCGGGACTGGGCTCGTAGCCGCGCTCCTGGAGCATCCGCCGCTGGACGCGGACCACCCGGTTGATCAGCTCGACCACGTGCACCGGGACGCGAATGGTGCGCGCCTGGTCGGCGAGCGCGCGCGACATGGCCTGCCGGATCCACCAGGTGGCGTACGTGGAGAACTTGTACCCGCGGGCGTAGTCGAACTTCTCGACGGCCCTGATCAGGCCGAGGTTGCCCTCCTGGACCAGGTCGAGCATGGTCAGGCCGCGGCCCACGTACCGCTTGGCCACGGAGACGACGAGCCGCAGGTTCGCCTCGATGAGCCGGCGCTTGGCCATCCGGCCCATGACGACGATCTTGTCCAGGTCCAGGGCGAGCTGGCTGTCCAGGTCGGGGGCGAGCCGGAGCTTCTCCTCGGCGAAGAGTCCGGCCTCGACGCGGCGGGCGAGGTCGACCTCCTCGGCCGCCGTGAGCAGCGGAATCCGGCCGATCTCCCGCAGGTACTGGCGGAACAGGTCGGACGAGGGTCCACCGGTGTCGGCGGCTCGGGCTCGGGCCGGCTCCACGGGTTCGGGAGCCTCGGCCTCGGTCTCCACCTCCACCTCCGCCCCGGGAGCCTCTCCGGGAGCCTCGGGGCTCTCCGGCTCGGCCTCGGGGTGGTGCGCGGCACGGCGCTGCGGGGGGACCGCCGCGACGACGTCGGCATCCGCGTCCGTGTCGATGGTGTTGTCGGTCTGGGCGAGGGTCTGGGTCTGCACGGGGGCGACCTCCAGGAATGTCGCTGCTGAGGCGTGCGGCAGCGGTACGTCGGGGATGGGGTCGACGGCCTCGCCGCTGTCCATCCCGTAGTCGTTTGGCGGAACCGCGGGGATCGCGAACCCGTCGCGTGCGGGTCGGCCGCGCTCCGAGGACTCAGGCACCGGAACCCAGTGTGGAGTACGACACATCGCTGCCACGAGGGGCGTGCGGTGACTTTTTGCGTCCGGTCCGTGACCGCCTGGTTACTGTCCTGCACGAGTGCGCAGCTCAGCGAAGACGAAACCTGAAGAAGCGCGTACGGGATTGGCATGTGCGCCGAGCACTCCGAGCGCCCGCCCTGCCCCAGCGGTCCCGCCGGTTCGCCCGCGGAACATCCCCGGAACGCCGCCGTCCGGCCTCAGAGGGCTTCGGCGCCCCGCTCGCGGAGCGCCTGCCCGTACTGCTGGAGCACCCACAACTCGTTCTGTACGGCGGCCAGCTGGGCCGGGTCGCCGCCCGCGCTGATGCGGGACAGGGAGCCCTGGACGTCCCGGATGCGGCGGTCGACGGCGCGGCGGCGGACCATGACGAGCTGATCGCCCGCGTAGGTCTCGTCGACGGTCTTGCGCATGATCGCCTCGACGGCCAGCTCGGTGACCATCGCGCGCACCACGTCGTCCGGGGCGGCGTCGCGGACCCGGATCAGATACTCCTGCGGGTCCTGGATGCCGTACTCGGCGCCGCCCGCGTCCATGACCGCCTGCCGCACCGCCGCGTAGGGCGGGGCGGTGAACTCGTCCAGGCCGTACGCGTCGAACGCCGGGGCGACCAACTCCGGTCGCTGGAGGGCGAGTTTGAGCAGTTCGCGCTCGGTGGCGAAGACGGGGTTGCGCAAGGTCAGGGCCGGGCCGCCGCCGGTGGGTGCCTGGGTGACGGCGTAGGTCTGCTGGGGGCGGCCGCCGGCCGGCGCGGGTCCCATGCCACCGCGGTCGCGGGCCCAACGGGCCAGCTGGGACACCCTCTTGACGACGAACTGGGTGTCGAGGATGCCGAGCATGCCGGCCAGCTGCACGGCGACCTCGTGCTGTGCGCCGCTGTTCTTGATGCGGGCGACGATCGGGGCGGCCTCGTCGAGGGCGGCCGCGCGCCCCGCCGGGGTCTCCAGGTCGTAGCGCAGGACGATCTGGCGCAGCGCGAACTCGAAGAGCGGCGTGCGGGGTTCGACCAGGTCGGCGACGGCCGCGTCGCCCTTGGCGAGCCGCAGCTCACAGGGGTCCATGCCGTCGGGCGCGATGGCGATGTAGGTCTCGGCGGCGAACTTCTGGTCGTCCTCGAAGGCGCGCAGGGCTGCCTTCTGGCCGGCCGCGTCGCCGTCGAAGGTGAAGATCACCCGGGCCGAGCCGTTGTCCATCAGCAGCCGGCGGAGGATCTTGATGTGGTCGCCGCCGAACGCCGTGCCGCAGGTCGCGATGGCCGTGGTGATGCCGGCCAGGTGGCAGGCCATGACGTCGGTGTAGCCCTCCACGACGACCGCCCGGCTGCTCTTGGCGATGTCCTTCTTGGCGAGGTCGATGCCGTACAGGACCTGGGACTTCCGGTAGATCGCGGTGTCGGGCGTGTTCAGGTACTTCGGTCCGTTGTCGGACTCGTACAGCTTGCGGGCGCCGAAGCCGACGACCTCGCCGCCGATGTCGCGGATCGGCCACATGAGGCGGCCGCGGAAGCGGTCGATGGGGCCGCGGCGGCCCTCCTGGGAGAGGCCGGAGAGGACCAGCTCCTTGTCGGTGAAGCCCTTGCCACGCAGATGGCGGGTGAGGTGGTCCCAGCCCTGAGGGCTGTAGCCGACACCGAAGTGGGCGGCGGCGGCCTGGTCGAAGCCCCGCTCGGCGAGGAACGTGCGGCCCGTGTCGGCCTCGGGGCTGGTGTCGAGCTGGTCGATGTAGAACTTGGCGGCCGCGTTGTGCGCCTCGACCAGACGGATGCGCTCGCCGCGCTGGTGGGCGGGGTTGTACCCGCCCTCCTCGTAGCGCAGCGTGATACCGGCCTGGGCGGCGAGGCGCTCGACCGACTCGGAGAAGGTGAGGTGGTCGACCTTCATCACGAACGTGATGGTGTCGCCGCCTTCCTGGCAGCCGAAGCAGTGGAAGAGTCCCTTGCTGGGGCTGACCTGGAAGGACGGTGACTTCTCGTCGTGGAAGGGGCAGAGACCCTTGAGGTTTCCGCCGCCCGCGTTGCGCAGCTGGAGGTACTCGGACACCACGGCGTCGATCGGGACCGCGTCCCGAACAGCCTTCACGTCCTCGTCATTGATCCTGCCTGCCACGTGGTGATTCTACGGGGCCGCACCGACACTCCCGGGGCAGGTGATCGACCACCGGCCGGGGTCCGGGGGCGCGCCCCGGAAATCCCCGGCACGGGGCCGGTGCGCGAGCCGGGCGACGCGTCGGTCACGGGACCAGGCTCTCCAGCGGAACGTGCGGGTCGGCGAGCGCGTCGGTGTCAACCCGGGCCCGGGAGCGGATGAGCTGCTGGATCGGCTCCGTGACGTCCCACACGTTCACGTTCATCCCGGCCAGCAGTCTCCCCTCCTTCACCCAGAAGGCGATGAACTCCCGCTTGCCCGCGTCACCGCGGATCACCACCTGGTCGTACGTCCCCGGGGGCGCCCAGCCCGAGTACTCAAGACCCACGTCGTACTGGTCGGAGAAGAAGTAGGGCACGCGGTCGTACGCCGTCCCGCGGCCCAGCATCGAGCGGGCGGCGGCCGGTCCGCCGTTGAGGGCGTTGGCCCAGTGCTCGACGCGCAGCCGGGTGTCGAAGAGGCTGTGGTGGAAGGAGGCGACGTCACCGGCGGCGTACACATCGGGGTCGGAGGTGCGCAGCTGGTCGTCGACCGCGATGCCGCCACCGTGCGCGCGCTCGGCCATCGTCAGGCCGGCGGCCTCGGCGAGACCGGTGCGCGGGGCGGCGCCGATGGCCGCGAGGACGTCGTGCGCGGGGTGCTCCTCGCCGTCGTCGGTGCGGGCGGCCAGCACCATGCCGTCCTGGCCGACGATCTCGGTGAGCTGGGCCCCGAAGTGGAAGCGGACGCCGTGCTCGCGGTGCAGTTCGGCGAAGAGCTGGCCGAGCTCGGGGCCCAGCACGTTGTGCAGGGGGGTCGCCGCGGGTTCGACGACGGTGACCTCGGCGCCGTACTCGCGGGCCGCGGCGGCGACCTCCAGGCCGATCCAGCCGGCGCCGGCGATGACGAGGTGTCCGTTGTCCCGGCCCAGCGCGGCGAGGACGCCCTTGAGACGCTCGGCGTGGGCGAGGCGGCGCAGGTGGTGGACGCCGGCGAGATCGGTGCCCGGGATGTCGAGACGGCGCGGCTCGGCACCGGTCACGATGAGCAGCTTGTCGTAGTGGACGAGGGTGCCGTCGTCGCCGAAGCGGACGGTCTTGGCCGTGCGGTCGATCGCGTCGACGGTCTGGCCGAGGTGCAGCTCGATGTCGTTCTGCGCGTA
Organism: Streptomyces sp. NPDC026500; assembly: GCF_055567635.1. Classification (NCBI taxonomy): domain Bacteria; kingdom Bacillati; phylum Actinomycetota; class Actinomycetes; order Kitasatosporales; family Streptomycetaceae; genus Streptomyces; species Streptomyces sp. NPDC026500. Next base: position 381,596 of record NZ_JBVHQB010000005.1, read on the forward strand.
CCAGGCGGGTTCGTGCACGAAGACGCTGTCGCGCTCTTCCTTGCCGAGGAGGTAGCCCTTGGACAGCGGGGGGCGTTCGTAGGGGTGGTCGCGCTCGTCGCAGATCAGTATCACGCGGCCGGTGAAGCCCTCCGCTCGGAGCGTCTCGGCCGCCTTGGCGCCTGCCAGGCCTCCTCCGACGATGACGAATGTCTGATCCGCGTCGACCACTTGATGCCTCCTCGTAAGGATGTCGCCATATGCGAGCGTCCCGCACGGAGCGTGATGCGGGAAGGGGGAGTGGCCCGATCAGGCCACGCAGGGTCACACTTGTCCGCTCCCATGGGAACGCGTGGTGAGCCTGAGGTGCAGGGAACGCGCCGAGGCATCCGTGAGGGATGCGATCTGGTCGACGATCACGCGCTTGCGGGCGCGGTCGTCGGCCGCGTGGTCGAACAGTGCCCGGAACTGCGGATCCAGTATCCCGGGCGCGCGGGCGGTGAGCGCCTCGGCGAGTTCGGCGACGACGATCCGCTGGTCGGCGCGGAGCCGCTCCTGTTCGGCGCGCTGCATCACGTAGCGGTCGGCGACCGCCTTGAGGACGGCGCACTCGAGCCGGGCGGCTCGCGGGACGACCAGTTCCGCCGCGTACCGGGTGAGACGTCCACTGCCGTACCGGGCGCGGGTGGCGCCCTCCGCGGCCAGGCAGAAACGGCCGATGAGCTGGCTGGTGGCGTCCTTCAGCCGGGCCTGCGCGACGGCCGATCCGTCGTACCCGTGCGGCCACCACTCCTGGCCGAGGAGCCGGTCGAGGGCCTCGGACAGCTCGGCCGGATCGGTGTCGTCGGGCACGTACCGCCCGATGGCGACGGCGAAGATCTCCTGGCGTTCCGGGCCGGAGTGCAGGCTGGCGGTGTCGATGTGGCCGGCGTGCAGGCCGTCCTCGACGTCGTGCACCGAGTAGGCCACGTCGTCGGACCAGTCCATCACCTGGGCCTCGAAGCACGTCCGCGAACCGGGGGCGCCCTTGCGGATCCAGTCGAAGACCGGCCGGTCGTCCTCGTAGACCCCGAATTTCGGCGACTTCGGGTCGGTGGGACGCGCGCCTCTCGGCCAGGGGTACTTGGTGGCGGCGTCGAGGGCGGCGCGGGTGAGGTTGAGGCCGACGCTGACGAGGTCGTCGTCCGACGCGGCGGAGGCCGAGGTCACAATGTCGCTGCGCACGAAGCGCTTGGGCTCGATCCGGGTGAGCAGGCGCAGCGACTGGGCGTTGCCCTCGAATCCGCCGCAGTCCTCCGCGAATTCGTTGAGCGCCTGTTCGCCGTTGTGTCCGAAGGGCGGGTGGCCCAGGTCGTGCGAGAGGCAGGCCGCCTCGACCAGGTCCGGGTCGCAGCCGAGGGCGGCACCCAGCTCGCGGCCCACCTGGGCGCACTCCAGGGAGTGGGTCAGCCGCGTCCGCGGACTGGCGTCCCACACCTGGATGGGCGCGCCGCCCGATCCGGCGGGACCGAGCACCTGGGGAAGGGTGCCGGGGGTGACGACCTGGGTCTTGCCCGCGAGGCGGCGCAGGGCCGCGGAGTGCAGCACGCGCGCGCGGTCGCGCTGGAAGGCGGTGCGGCCGGGGCGTTTGTCGGGCTCGACGGCCCAGCGCTCGACGGCCGACACGTCGTACTCGTGGGGAGCCGTGTCGTTCTCGTACGTCTGCGGTGTCTGTGATGTCTGCGGTGCGGTGTCTGCGGTCTTCGGTGCCATGCCTTCCATGCACCGACAGTAGACGCAGGCGGTGACAATCGGGACGCGGTCGCCGACCGCGCGGTGTCAGGCGTGGGAGAAGCGTCGGGTTCAGGCCGGGACCAGGGTGCGCTCCGGGGCGGACTCCGGGGCCGCCACGGCCTGGTCGTAGCGGTGCAGGACCAGGCGGGCCATCGCCGGGTGGTCGCCGAGCGGTTCGGCGCAGATCCAGGGGGCGGCCTCGGCGCTCTGTGTGGCGAAGCGGCCGGGAGCGGTGAAGTACGAGGCGATGGCGACCCGGTGGCGGCCCCGGGCGGCGAGGGAGCGCACGGCGGCGGGGACGGTGGGCGCGGCCGCGGAGGCGTACGCCGGGACGACCGGGACGCCGAGGCGTTCGGCGAGCAGCTGGGCGGTGCGGCGGGTGTCGGCGGCCGAGTCCGGGGCACGGGACCCGGCGGACGCGAGGACGACGGCGCTCGCGCGACGGGCCGGGTCGCTCATCCTGGTACGCCATCCGGCCTCGACGAGGCGGGCGTAGAGGGTTTCCACGAGCAGCGGGTGCGGGCCGAGCGGGGCGGCGACACGGGCGTGCAGACCGGGGACCGCCGCGGCGGTTTCGGGGATGTCGCGCCGGACGTGGTAGCCGCGGCCGAGCAGCAGCGGTACGAGGACGGCGTCCTCCTTGCCGGCCAGGGAGGCGAGTGTGTCGCGGAGCAGGGGCTCGTTCAGCTCGATGTGGCCGAGGCGCACGGACAGGTGCGGGCGCAGCTCGCGGACGCGTTCGATCAGGGTCCGTACGGTGGCGAGCGCGCGCGGGTCACGGCTGCCGTGGGCGGCCAGGACCAGCGCGGGCGGTGCCGGCCGGCGGGTGCCGTCGAGCGAGACGAGACTGAGCTGGCTGCCGAGCTGGCTGGTGATCCGGTTCATGAGTTGCGCCGTACTGTCGAGGGGGCCTTCGAGGTGGGCGCCGCGGGGCGGCGGGCCGCCGAGGCGGTGGGAGGACGCGTCGCGAGCGGGGTTCGAGGCCGTCATGGGTCGATCCTGGCGGTAGGAGGTTGCCGGGCCGTTGCGTGGGTATGTCGGGTGTTTTCCAGTGGTTCACCGAGCGGCGGCGGCACGGTGTGAGGGGTTTCCACCTGCGGCTCTCTCCTTCCGGGTGACCGGAGTCGGCGCATCCGGGCGAACCGAACGGCCTTACGATGCGTCCTCATATGACGAACGGGAACGCGGAATCCGGCGTGGGAGCCGCACCGACGACCGCACCGGAAACCGAACGAGAACCGAGCCGAGAACCGAAGCGGATTCGGCCGCGGAGGCCGAACACGGCCGACGCGAGCACCGCCGCACGTGACCGCCGGCCCGCGCGCCGCCGCGCGTGACGACACCTGGGGGACATCGATCATGCCGCGCCTGCCGCGCCCGAAGCGCCCGAGCTTCCGCAGACCACGTCTGCTCCGCCTGCCACCGCTGCCGCGTACGCGCAGGGGGCAACGGCGGGCCGTGCAGGCGCTGATGGTCCTGTGCGTGCTGGCGCTGCTCCCGGTGACCTGGCTGTACGTGTCGACGGGCGACCGGCTGCGGACGACGGCGGACGCCCCGCGCACCGAGGTCGCGATCGTCTTCGGCGCGGGTCTGTGGGACGGCGAGCCGTCCCCGTATCTCGCCCACCGCCTGGACGCCGCCGCGAGGCTGTACCGGGCCGGCCGGATCGAGGTCGTCCTCGTCACCGGCGACAACAGCCGCAAGGACTACGACGAGCCCGACGCGATGCGTTCGTACCTCACCGCGCACGGGGTTCCCGACCGGCGGATCGTCAGCGACTACGCCGGCTTCGACACCTGGGACTCCTGCGTCCGCGCCCGCAAGATCTTCGGTGTCCACGAGGCCGTCCTGATCAGTCAGGGCTTCCACATCCGCCGTGCTCTCGCCCTGTGCCGGGCGGCGGGCGTCCGCTCGTACGGCATCGGCGTCGACGCCAGGCACGACGCCACCTGGTACTACGGCGGCACCCGTGAGATCTTCGCGGCCGGCAAGGCCGCGCTGGACGTGGTGTTCGAGCCGGATCCGCATTTCCTGGGCCCGAAGGAGCACGGGGTGACCCGGGCACTGGCGGCGGCCCACTAGGGCCTGTCTGACCATTCGCGTCGGATCAGGCCGCGGCGTCTGGTGCCGTGCATCGCAAGGCGGAGGGTCGCCCTCGTACTGGGCGTACTTGGGCGTGCCCGACAACGCGGCGTGGGGGTCCCCCCTGCTCGAAGAGCTTGGGGGAGTGCGGTGCCAGGCGTCGCGGGCCCGGCGGGAATGGTCGGACAGGCCCTAGCGGCTCCGTACCGAGCGGCGTGCCGGACGCGGTGCCGGTCAGTGCCCGCTCGGGTCCTCCGGCCCGGGCTGCTCAACGGACCTGGGGGCCCGGGTCGAGCCGGAGCCGGGGCCGGACTGCCTGCCCGGCTCGGGGTCGGCGGCACAGGAGCTGAGCCCGATGCCCAGGGCGGCGCCGACGGCCGCCCCGCTGAGCGCGAGGACACGTCGTCTGGTCAAGTCGCGGTCGGTCATGGCCGGACCCTAGGGGCGGGGACGCCCACGGCACCGGGGGCGCACGGGACGGCCACCCGCACGGATGCACCCGGACACGTCGGGCACGCCCGGCCCACCGGAACACCCGCGCGCGCCACGGCGATCGAGCGCGACCGCCCACCGCCCGCACCCCGGCCCGCTCGGCCGGCCCGTCCCCGGCCCGCCGGAGCGGCCTCGCGCGCCGCGCCGGGCACGCGCGGGCACGCTCTCCCGGGCACGCCTCAGCCGGGCCGGGGCGCCGGAGCGTCTCCCCCGTGGCCGTGCCAGTCCCCGTTCTCGATCAGCTTGCCGTCGGCCCGCAGGCGGGCCGCCACCGCGGGTGCGGCGACGTACACCCAGGCCCGTACGACCGTGGTGCCGTCCGCTCGCACGGCGTCACGCGCGACCCGCTCGTAGAGGTTGCGCGGATCGCCCGGCGTGTACTCCTCCAACTCGTCGAGCGCCGCGAGGAGTCGCTCGTACGCCTCGGGTCGCGCGGTCACGAGTTCACCGCTCACCACGCCACCGGGTTCTTCCACGGCGTACGGGTATCCGGGCCCCGCGTACAGCGCGAGCCCGCGCATCCGCCCCGGCTCCTCGGACCGGGTCCGGCCGCGCAGGAACAGGTCGTGATTGTGCTCGCCGGGACGCAGGGTGCCGTACACGAAGAAGGGCAGCTCCGCTTCGCCGAGGAGGTCCAGAGGACTCAAGGGGCCGTTTCCTCCTCCAGCCAGCGCAGGTAGTCCGGGCTTCCCGCGACGACCGGGGTCGCGATGATCTCGGGGGTGTCGTAGTCGTGGGCGTCCAGGAGATACGCCTCCAGCGCCGGGTAGCGCGCCGCGGTCGTCTTGAACTGGATCTGCCACTCGGAGGCGGTCTCCACGGCGCCCTCCCAGCGGTAGACGGAGGTGACCGGCCCCGAGATCTGCGCACAGGCCGCGACGCGCGCCGTCACCGCGCCACGGGCCAGCGCCGCGGCCTTCTCCGCCGCATCCGTCGTGGTCAGGACGGCCAGACAGGCGGGCGATTCCATGAGCGCCTCCATTCGTGAGGGTACGGAAACGATTCTCGCCGCATCCCGCACGCACCCGGCAGGCCCTATGGACATGACATGTCATGCACCTTTAAATCTGAGTCAGCTTTCGGCGCCTCCCCCACGCTCACCTCCCTCACGCACCCCTCCCCCCACGCGCCCTCCCCAAGGCACCTTTCCAAGGAGACCGATGAGTCGAATACGGCACATCCGAGGTTCCTCTCTCGCCACCGCCGGCGCGGCCGTGACCGCGGCCACCCTGCTGGCCGCCGCGCTCGCCCCCAGCGCGAACGCCGACAGCCGGCCGACCCGGGCCACCGCGATCGAGAACGCGGTCTCGGCGCTGGCGGCCCACGCCACGCATCTGGGCCTCACTTCCGCGCAGCACGCCTCCGTCCGGGATGTCGTCGTCGACAAGGACGGCACCCAGCACGTGCGCTACGACCGGACGTACCGTGAACTCCCCGTACTGGGCGGCGACTTCGTCGTCCACCTGGCCCCGGACGGTGCGTACCGCGGCGCCGACCGCGCGACGAAGAAGGCCATTTCGCTGGCCGATGTCACCCCCGAGCTGTCCGGCGCGAAGGCGGCCGGTCTGGCGGTGAACGCGCTGCGCGCCGCCAACCCGGGCACGTCGCTGAGGAACGTGACGGCGAAGCCGCGGCTGATCGTCGACGCCCTGCACGGGGCTCCGAGGCTCGCCTGGCGCACCGACGCGGTGGCCCAGGACACGCTCGGCAACCCGGTCGCCCGCACGGTCCTGACCGACGCCCGCACCGGCGCGCGGATCGACGCGTGGGACAGCGTCGAGACGGCGACGGGCGACGGCAACGCGCTCTACAGCGGCACGGTTCCGCTGGAGACGACGCCGGCCGGATCGACGTACCAGCTGAAGGACCCGACACGCGGGAACACGTACACGGGCGACGCGGCGAACAAGACGGACCTGTGCATCTTCGGGATCTGCATCAGCCGGGCGCCCGCGACACTCTTCACCGACGCGGACAACCACTGGGGCACGGGCGCGACTTCGGACCGCTCGTCCGCAGCGGTGGACGCGCAGTACGGCACCAACGAGACCTGGGACTACTACAAGAACGTCCACGGCAGGAACGGCATCGCGGGCGACGGCAAGGGGTCGTACAACCGCGTGCACTACGGCAACAACTACAACAACGCCTTCTGGGACGACAGTTGCTTCTGCATGACGTACGGGGACGGTGACGGCTCGACGTTCGGGCCGCTGGTCGCGCTGGACGTCGCCGGGCACGAGATGTCGCACGGCGTGACCTCCAAGACGGCCGCGCTGACGTACTCGGGCGAGTCCGGCGGCCTGAACGAGGCCACGTCCGACATCTTCGGCACCATGGTGGAGTGGTACGCGAACAACGCCTCGGACCCCGGTGACTACCTGATCGGCGAGAAGATCGTCCGCCCCGGGTTCGGAAAGCCCGCCCTCCGCTTCATGGACAAGCCCTCCAAGGACGGCAACTCGGCCGACTGCTGGAGCAGTTCGGTCGGCAACCTCGACGTCCACTACTCCTCCGGCGTCGCCAACCACTTCGCCTACCTGCTCTCGGAGGGCAGCGGGGCGAAGACCGTGAACGGCGTCGCCTACGACTCCCCGACCTGCAACGGCGCCTCGGTCACCGGCATCGGCCACGACAAGGTCGGAAAGATCTGGTACCGCGCGCTGACGGTCTACATGACCTCGTCGACGAACTACGCGGGCGCGCGCACCGCCACGCTGAACGCGGCCAAGGATCTGTACGGAGCGGGCAGTACCGAGTACAACGCCGTGGCGGCGGCCTGGTCGGCGGTCTCCGTGGGCTGACGGGCACCGGACGCCTTCCGGCCCGCGGGCGGTCGCTGAGCGCCGCCCGGCCCAAAGGCTCGGCAGTCCCAGACGCCCTCGGGTCTCGGATACTCTCCGGTCCAGGAGGCCGCGCGGTCGGATGCTGTCCGGGCTCGGACGCTCTCCGGACTCGGGTGCTCTCCGGACTCGGGTGCTCTCCGGACTCGGGTGCTCTCCGGGACCGAATGCTCTCCGGTCGCCGTGGGCAGGCGCCGTCAGGTTCGCCTGCCCACGGCTTGTCCGGAGCATGTCCGCCCCGGGCGGGTCCTAGTCCTCCCTCACCGGCCGGTACACGCTCACGTCCACGCCCGTCTTCGCGGTAGTGGTGGAAACGTGTTCGAGCGGGCGCTTCGTCCCGTCCTCGGGGAAGATCGTCTTGCCGCCGCCGAGGATCACCGGCATACGGATCAGCTGGAGCTCGTCGACCAGACCCTCGGCCAGCAGGGTGCGGACGAGGGTGGGGCTGCCCATCATCGCGAGGTCGCCGCCGTCGGTCGCGCGGAGTTCGCGGATACGGGAGACGGCCTCGCCGCCCGGGATGAGCGTGGTGTTGTCCCAGGCCGCCAGCTCGGCCTCGCCGAGGGTGCCGGAGACCACGTACTTGGGCAGGGAGTTCATCCGGTCGGCGAAGGGGTCGCCCGCTCGCTCGGGCCACGCCCCGGCCATCGTCTGCCAGGTGCGGCGCCCGAACAGCAGCGCCTCGGCGCGGGAGAGTCCCGCCGCGAACGCCCCGCCCACGACCTCCGGGTCGAAGTACGGGTGGGACCAGCCGCCGTGCGCGAACCCGCCGTCGGTGTCCTCCTCGGGACCGCCGGGCGCCTGCACGACACCGTCCAGGGTTGATTGCAGTCGTTGGTTTTGCCCGTGTTTCCTGGGTTTGGCTGTGTATCACGATCTGTCGACGGCCGGGCTGGTACACGCTGCTTTCACGTAATTGAGCGACGGGTGAACTGACCTGCGGATAGCTCGCGTTGGGCCCCTCTAGCCTCCTGGGCACGGAACTCTTGGAGGTCCTGCATTCCCGCCGCGGAACACCGGGCGGGAGTGAGGAGCTGGTGGCCGACTTCATGATGCTGGTCGCCTCGTTCTCCGGCCGGATGTACGGGATTCGCTCACGGCAGGCCCGTCAGCGCCTGCTGGAGGCGGCCGCCACGCTACCGGCCGGGCATCGGAGTGTGGGACACCAGGGTGGGGAGGTGGACGGTGCGGCGGAAGATCCAGTTGGGTGAGGGGGAGACGGAGCGCATCGCGTGTGCCTCGGCGTCCGCGTTCCGGGGCCTGGACACGGTCACCGGCGAGGTGCTGGGCGCGGAGGTGCTGGCGGGACGGGTGGGCTGGCTGACGTCCCTGGTCGAGACGTTGTGCACCGAGGTCACCTCGGCGCACTGGAACCGGCCCGACCTTGCGCAACTCGCCTCCGGGACCGACTTCCGCGGTGCCCGGCTGCCGTCGAACGCATGGATGGCCGTGCGCACCCTGGGATGGGGTGCGGTGGTGCCGGACGGGCTGTATCTGCCGGACCGGGTGCGCAGGGTGGCCGAAGAGCAGGCCGGGCGGGCGCTCCGGTCGGCTGGTGGCGCAGCGAGATCACCGACGCGATCCTGGCCACCTGGCCCACGGGGCCGGACACCGATCCCCTACGGCGTACTGAGGGCGAGTGGGCAGCTCTGCGGGCGGCCTGCCCGGACGGGAATGCGGTGGCGGCCTCGGTGCTGCGCGCCCGCACCCGTCAGATTGCCGCTTTCCAGGCGGCACAGGACGGCTGTCCGCCGGTGGATGTGTGTGCCCTGGAGGGGGCGCCGGGCGGTGGGCGGCAGGTGGTGCTGGCCGCCGCCGACAAGCAGTTGTGCACCCTGACCCGCTGCGAAGACGATCCCGGCCACTACGCGGTGCTGACCGTGCGGCTGCCGGTGCGCCCCGATCGGCGCACCCGCGCGGACTGGCACCCGACCGTGATCCGCTTCCGGCTCCCGCCGGCCGTTCCTCTGGGCGCTGCTCTGCACGCGCCCACGCTGCGCCTGCGCAATGGTCGGCTGCGGTTGGACGTCGCGTTCACTACCGCCGCCCCCACGACCCGACCGGACGGGCACACCCGCGCGATGGCCTTCGACTACGGACTCAACACCCTGCTCACCGGCGGCACCCTGACCCTGTCCGGCGGCCAGCAGCCGACCGTCATCACCGACGGACGCCCCGTGTTCTTCCGCCCGGACGGGGCGCTGGCCAAGGCCGACCGGCTGCGCATCCTCGGCGAGCAGCTGTGGGCCAAGACAGCCCGCCTCCAAGCCCTCCTCAACGGACGGGCCGCAGCCGGGCAGTGGCCCGAGCCGTCCACCACAGCGAAGCTGGCGGTCCTCAAGGCCGAGCACGCGGCGGTCAGCAGGCGACGCTCCCGGCTGAACGAGCAGCTGGCCAAGGCCGCCGCCCGCTTCATGGTCGACCACGCCCGCGCGGCCCGAGCGACGGTGATCTACCTGGAGGATCTGCGGGACATGGAGGCGCGCGGTAAGGGCCGCACCCTCAACACCCGCCTGTCCTCCTCGGTCCGCGGCCAGATCGTGGCCCACACCCGCCACCAAGCGGCTGCGTACGGAATCGCGGTCGTCATCGTCCCGGCCCGGGGCACCTCGAAGTACTGCCCCAAATGTCTGAGCGCCTTCCGCCACCACACCGCCCCCGACAATCCGAAGCGCGGCTGGAGATGGGCCACCTGCCCCAACACCGCCTGCGGCTACAGCGCGGACCGCGACGTGGCCGCATGGCAGCGGATCGGTGCGCGAGGACTGACCCACCAGCACACGACTGTCCTGGACCGGAGCAGCGGCGCGTATGTGATCCGCCGCATGGTCAAGGTGCTGGACCAGCCGGTCCAGCACCCCCTTCACCCCGGCGCCGTCTCCTCCTCCGGGCCCCCGCAGCCTCGCGCTGCGACGGACCGGACGAAGCCGGGGCCGACGAGAAACCGCCCTGCGCCCAGGCAGCGACGCAGGGTCCCCGCCCCACCCGGAAATTCCGCAGCATCTACCGATGCGGGTTCGGGTGGAAAGCGTCCGGCGGGGCGAATGCCCCAGTCGCCAAGGCGTCACCCCCAGTGGCGCGGACGGCGGCAGGCACCGCACACGATGAGCACCCCTACCCGGCACCAGCCGCGCGGGGCCAGACTCGGCGCAGGCTTCCACCTGCACGCCCACGCCACCCCCACCCCACCGTCGGGACGGACATCCGGGCAGCCGAGATCCTCTTCCCAGGACCGGAGCCGGGCCGAAAACCCAGCCCCGCCCAGGAAAACCTAAGCTCATCTGCGACGCTGATGAACTCACTGATCACGATGCGCACCGGACTCGCTCCTCGTCGCTGTCTCGGCCACATCACGCCTTCGGATTACGACGCGTTCGGGTTACGTCGGTGAAGACCGGCGCACCACTCCGAAATCATCGCGCCTGCGCGACGCCAGGGTGTGACGCGGCACACATCCTGGCGCGTCTTCCGTCCAGCGATTGGGTCGCGCCGCTCGCCCGCCCCCGAACGGCGGGTCACCCATTCACACCCTCCACCCCGCCCCCTTCGGGTTCTCTTGTGCGGTACACCGGGTGCACACCGGTGACCTGCCGAAATACCGAGAGTTCCGCCTCCTCCGGCGTCCTTCCTGACACCCGTTCACATCATTTCTGACGCTCCATCAGAGAGCGGGGGCGGTCATGTGCCACTTACCTCGGAAGGGCAGGGGTACGACCGACGCTGCGGCACTTGGGGGTGTCGCGGGCCGCACCCCCTCGGAGGAGCTAGCACGATGCGACGTACCGCACGTCTGCTGACCGGTACCGCGCTCGCCGTCGCCGCCGCGGGTCTGGGTGCCGCGCCCGTGTACGGCGGAGACACCGGAAGTCTGGAGGTGTTCCCCTCCACCGTCGTCCCGGGCGCCGACGTCACCGTCAACACGGCCGCGTGCGGCTCGGACGGCACCGCGAACGGGGACGCCGACGCGGTGGGCGGCGGCACCTTCACGCTCGCCGCCAGCGCCCACGAGCAGGACGCGATCGGTCAGTTCCGGGTGCCGCCGAGCGCGCAGCCGGGAACGTACGAGATCGTCGCGACGTGCTCCCACGGCCGGCGGGTCACCGGCGACCTGCTGGTGACCCTGGCCTCCACGCGCGACCAGATCCAGCCGCGCGGGCATGTGAACACGGGTGTCGGCGGCGCGCTGGGCCCCGACCCCGTACAGACCGCGGCGGGAGTGGCGGCGCTGGCCGTCGCCGCCGCGGGCGGTACCTGGCTCCTGCATCGCCGGGCGAGAGGCGACGGGATCTGACGGACACCCTCCGCTGTCCGTCCGCCGGTACCGCCGTCCCTCCCCCTCCGTGGCCCGACGCCCCTCGCGGCCCGGAGGGGGAAGGGACCGGCCCCATCAGCACACCCCCGTCAGCACACCCCAGCCGTCGGGCGCCGGCCGGTCCCGCCCCCGGAAAGGAACCCGTGAGGAGGCGCGCGTGCGCCGGGTCAGCAATGTCGCCATAGCGTCGGTCACCCTCGTCGCCCTCTGCTCCGGTGCCTGGCTGCTACGCAGCGGCGCCGAGGCGCACCCGCCTCCCCAGCCGTCCGCGGCACAGGCGGCCACCGCCGGGGACCGGGCGCGATCCGTCGCCCCCGCGATGCCGCACTCCCCGCCGAGCCGCATCCGCATCCCCGCGATCGGCGTGAACGCCCCTCTGATGGGCCTCGGCCTCACCCCGCAGGGCAGCCTGAACGTGCCGCCCGCCGAGAAGAAGAACCTGGCCGGCTGGTACGAGGCCGGGACCAGCCCCGGTGAGCGCGGTACGGCCATCGTGGCCGGGCACGTCGACAACGCGGAGGGTCCCGCCGTCTTCTACGACCTCGGCTCCCTCCGCAAGGGCAGCACGGTCGAGGTGGACCGGCTCGACGGCAGAACGGCCGTCTTCACCGTCGACGCGGTCGAGGTGTACGACTCCCGCGCCTTCCCCGACGCGAAGGTGTACGGCGCCGCGCACCGGCCCGAGCTGCGCGTGATCACCTGCGGCGGCGGCTACTCGGAGACGACCGGCTACCAGGGAAACGTGGTCGTCTTCGCCCATCTGACGGGCAGCCGCTGAGAGTTCACACGAGTCTCAGGCAGCCGCTGAGAGTTCACATGAGTTCAGGCAGCCGCTGCGGGTTCGGACGAGCCATGGGCAGCCGCTGACGGTTCGGACGCGCCACGGGCGCCCGCCGACGGTTCAGGCCAGCCACTGCTGGTACGCCAGGTTCGCCACCAGCGCGAACACCACCGTCAGCAGCACCGCCCGGACGAACCCGCTGCCCTGCTTGAGCGCGGTCCGCGCGCCCACCATGCCGCCCGCCAGATTGAACACGGCCATCAGGGCGGCGAGCTCCCAGAACACCGTGCCCTTCCAGGCGAAGGTCGCGAGGGCGCCCGCGTTGGTGCAGCAGTTGACGATCTTGGCGGTGGCGGAGGCGGTCACCAGGTCGAGGTGGAGCAGCGCGGTGAGGGCGAGCACGAGGAACGTGCCCGTGCCCGGGCCGATGAGCCCGTCGTAGAAACCGATGCCGAGCCCCGCCAGCCCGATCGCGGCGAGGACGCGGCGCGGGGAGACCGGGGTGGTCGGCGGCGCCGTACCGAAGGCCGGCCGCAGGATCACGAAGGTGCCGACGCCGAGCAGGACGACCATGACGACCGGCTTGAGCACCTCGGTGCTCAGCCCGGCCGCGACGAACGCGCCCGCCGTCGAACCGGCGAGGGCCGCGAGTCCGATCCGTACGGCGAGGCGCACGTCGACGGGTGTCTTGCGCGCGTACGTCACCGCGGCCCCCGTCGTGCCGACGATCGCGACCGCCTTGTTCGTGCCGAGCGCGTACGCCGCCGAGGTGCCGGCGGGCAGCCCGAGCAGCATGGCGGGCAGCAGAAGCAGCCCTCCCCCGCCGACCACGGCGTCGATCCAGCCGGCCGCCAGGGCGGCGGCGCACAGCACAAGGATCATGGTCAGCGATATGTCAGGCATGATCGCGACCCTAAGCGACGGGATAGGTGTGCCGTGCACGGGCCCCGGGAAGCTTCAGCGACTCCCGAGGTTCGCCTCGACGGGACCCAGGGGACGGCCCGGTCCCCTGCGGCTCAGTTCACCGCGTCCAGGTAGCGCAGGACCGCGAGCACGCGCCGGTGGCCGGTGTCCGACGGGGGCAGGTCGAGCTTGAGGAAGATGTTGGCGATGTGCTTCTCGACGGCGCGTTCGGAGACGGTGAGGGCGGCGGCGATCGCATGGTTGGTACGGCCCTCGGCCATCAGGGCGAGGACCTCGCGCTCGCGGGGGGTGAGGGCGTCGAGGGCGCGGACCCGGCGGCTCGCGCCGAACAACTGGGAGACGACCTCGGGGTCGAGGGCCGTGCCGCCCGAGGCGACCCGCTCCATCGCGTCCACGAACTCGCCGATGTCGACGACGCGTTCCTTGAGGAGATAGCCGAACCCCGCCGGATTGCCGAGCAGTTGGGTGGCGTACTTCGTCTCCACGTACTGCGAGAAGACCAGCACCCCGGTGCCGGGGTGGTCCTCGCGCAGCCGCACGGCCGCCCGGATGCCCTCGTCGGTCTGGGTCGGCGGCAGCCGGATGTCGACGACGGCGACGTCCGGCCGGTGCTCGGCGACACCGGCCAGCAGGGCGTCCGCGTCGCCCACGGCCGCGACCACCTCCACCCCGCGCAGTTGGAGCAGCTGGGCCAGCCCGTCACGCAGCAGGGCCGAGTCCTCGGCGATGACGACGCGCATGGGGCTCCCGTTCACCAGGGTCAGCAGGGCAGTTCGACGGTGACCACGGTAGGCCCTCCGGGCGGGCTGTCGCAGGCCAGCGTGCCGTCGACGGTCCGCGCGCGGGCCAGCAGTCCGGTCAGGCCCGAGCCCGCGCCGATCACCGCTCCCCCGCGCCCGTCGTCACGGACGCTCAGCCGCAGCAGGCCGTCCCGGGCGGTCACCGTGACGGCGGCTCGCGTGGCCCCGCTGTGCTTGGTGGCGTTGGCGAGGAGTTCGGCGGCGCAGAAGTAGGCGATCGACTCGACCGCCGGGATCGGCCGCTCCTCGATGTCGGCGCTCACCTCGACCGACAGCGCGCTGTCGGCGGCGAGGGTGGCCAGCGCCGTGTCCAGGCCCTGGTCCAGTACGGGCGGATGGATGCCCTTGACGAGATGGCGCAGCTCGGCGATGGCCTGCCGGGCATTGGCCTGCGCGGTGTCGACGACGGTGAGGAGCCGGTCCGCGGGGGCTCCGGCACCGATCAGCTCCCTGATCATCGTGAGATGCATCGCGAGGCCGACGAGCCGGGCCTGGGTGCCGTCGTGCAGATCGCGTTCGATGCGGCGCAGGGTCGCCGCCGCGTCGTCCACGGCCTGGGCGCGGGTCTCCTCCAGGGTGCGGATACGGCGGTCGGCGGGGTCCGGGCCGAGCAGCGTGGCGATCCAGGACCGGTGCGGGGCGAGCGCCTGACGCAGCAGCCAGGCGGCGGTCGCGAGGAGCAGCAGTCCGAGGGCCACCGGGATCAGCCAGCGCGGCCAGGAGTCGACCTGGAATCCGAAGAACTCCAGCGACACCCGGTGCTCCGTGCCGTCACTGGCCCGCCGGGTGTCGTAGTTCCAGTGTTCGAGGACGGGGTGGAGGGTGAGCAGGACGCCCCAGACGTAGCCGATGACGACGGCGACGTACCCGAATACGGCGGTGAAGGGTGCCGCCAGCGCGCAGGCGACGGCGCGCCAGCCGCCGCGGTCGGCGAGCAGCGCCCGCCGCCAGCCCAGCGGCCCGGCACCCGGGCGGCGCTCCGGTTCCTCGATGTTCATCCCCAACAGACCGCGTGCCAGGGCACGTTGGAGTCTGCCGAGGGCGAGTGCCCCGCGTACGGTGACGGCGATCAGCCACAGCCCGAGGGTGGTCACGGACAGCGCGCCGCCGACCAGCAGACCCACGAGCGTGAGGACGAACCCGACCAGGGCGAGCGGGAAGGCGATCAGCGCGTAGAGGAGGGCCGCGAGGGCCCGCCGCCCGAAGGGGAAGCCCAGCGTGGCGCGGAGGCGGTTCATGGTCCCCAACCTAGGAGAGGAGTGCCGCCGCGAGGCGGAGTTGGACGGCGGCCATGGCCCGGCCGAGCCACGGCATGATCAGCAGGAAGCCGACGCCCCCGACGAGAGCGTGGAAGGCCCGGGCGCCGGCGAAGGTGGGCCCGCCCCAGGAGTCCGCGTAGTCGGAGCCCGCGCGCAGGGGCCAGCCGAGGTTCATCGGCACGATGGACCAGCCGTAGCCGGTGACGGCAAGGACGAGGAGGTTGAGGGGCGCCGCGAGGAGCGCGTGGGCGAGCCCCTTCATGGGCCCCGGCGACCCGGCGCTCCCGGGAAGGCCGAGGAAGCGGTGGGCGAGGGCCCGCTGCCACCGTCCGGTCGGAGCTCCCAGCAGGGACAACGGGACGCAGGCCACCCCCACCGGCAGGGCCGCCAGGGCGTACGCGACCCGCCGCCAGGTGTCCGCCCGGAACGGCTCCCTGACGAACCGCCAGACGCGTATGGAGGCTTCGTCCCGGGCGGGGGTCGGCCGGTGCCGGACGTCAGGGGCAGGGGTCGGCCCGTGTGTGCGGGTGGTGGTCATGGTGGGTCCCCTGACTGGTCGTGGGCGGGTGGGGTTCGGCCCTTCGTTGAAGAGGTCCGGCCCTTCACGGGCGAGGTCCGGCCCTTCAAAGGATTCCGCCCGAGGACTCCCCGATCGATCGTGCCCGCACGTGAACCGGGGGTACGGCTGGCCCCACCCCCACCCCCTCCCCCGCTCCCCGGAGCCCTCACACCGCGGCCCGGTCCCCGCTGAGGGCAGCGTTCCTCCCGGGAAACAGGCGTGATGCCACCGGGTAACACCGGCACCGCACGGTGTGGTCATGACCTCGCATACGACGATGACGGCGGCGACGACTGCGACGACAGGGACGGCGACGGCCCCGAACGCCTCGGCCGGGAACGCGCACACGATCGTGCTCGTCGGCCACGGCATGGTCGGCCAGCGCTTCCTGGAGTCGCTCGCCGAACGCGGACTGACCGCCACCCACCGCGTGGTCGTGTTCTGCGAGGAGCCCCGCCCGGCCTACGACCGGGTCCGGCTCACCTCGTATTTCTCGGGCCGCACCCCCGACGAACTCTCGCTCACGGACGCGGAGTTCATCAAGGAACACGGTATCGAGCTGCACCTCGGCGACCCGGCCGAGTCCGTCGACCGGGGCGCGCGCACCGTGACGGCCAGGTCCGGTCTGACGGTCGGCTACGACACCCTCGTGCTCGCCACCGGCTCCTACCCCTTCGTCCCGCCGGTCCCCGGCAAGGACGCCGAGGGCTGTTTCGTCTACCGCACCATCGAGGACCTGCTCGCCATCGAGGAGTACGCGAGGGCACGGGCGACGACCGGAGCCGTGGTCGGCGGCGGTCTGCTCGGACTTGAGGCGGCCGGCGCGCTCAAGGGACTCGGACTGGCCACGCACATCGTGGAGTTCGCGCCGCGTCTGATGCCGGTGCAGGTGGACGACGGCGGCGGCGCCGCGCTGCTGCGCACCATCGAGGACATGGGTCTGAGCGTGCACACCGGCACGGGCACCCAGGAGATCGTGACCGGCGACGACGGCGCCGTGACCGGCATGAAGCTGTCCGACGGGTCCGAACTCCCCACGGATCTCGTGGTGTTCTCGGCGGGAGTGCGTCCACGCGACCAGCTGGCCCGCGCCATGGGGCTCACGGTGGGCGAGCGCGGCGGCATCACCGTCGACGAGCAGTGCCGCACCTCCGACCCGGTCGTCTTCGCGATCGGCGAGTGCGCCCTCGCCGCGGACGGCCGGGTCTACGGACTCGTCGCGCCCGGCTACGAGATGGCCGCGACCGCCGCCGCCACGATCGCCGCCGACGAGGCGAGCTTCACCGGCGCCGACCTGTCGACCAAGCTGAAGCTCCTCGGCGTCGACGTGGCCTCGTTCGGCGACGCGCACGGTGCCACCGCCGACTGCCTCGACGTCGTCTACGCGGACGCGCGCTCAGGTATCTACAAGAAGCTGGTCATCGGCCGCGACGGGCAGCTCCTCGGCGGCATCCTGGTCGGCGACGCGGACGCCTACGGCACCCTGCGCGCCTTCACCGGCTCGGTGCCGCCGATCGCCCCGGAGCAGCTGGTGCTGCCGGCGGGCGCGGGCGCCCCGGTGGCCCTCGGCCCCTCCGCTCTGCCCGACTCCGCGGTCATCTGCTCCTGCCACAACGTCACCAAGGGCACGATCCGCGGCGCGGTCACCGAGCACTCCTGCACGAACGTCCCCGAGGTCAAGAAGTGCACCAAGGCCGGTACGGGCTGCGGGAGTTGCGTGAAGGTCCTCGGTCAGCTCGTCAACGAGGAACTGGCCGCGAACGGTGTCGAGGTCGACCACGGTCTGTGCGGCTGCTTCGGGCAGACCCGCGAGGAGCTGTACGAGATCGTCCTCGCCCTCAGGATCACCTCGTACCGGACGCTGCTCGACCGCTACGGCCGCGAGGACGCCCGGGGCGGTGACGGCTGCGAGGTCTGCAAGCCCGCCGTCGGCTCGATCATCGCCTCCCTCGCCCCGACGATCGGCGCCGACGACTACGTCCTGGCGGGCGAACAGGCCGCGCTCCAGGACACCAACGACCACTTCCTCGCCAACCTCCAGAAGAACGGTTCGTACTCGATCGTGCCGCGCATCCCCGGCGGCGAGATCACTCCCGAGAAACTCATCGTGATCGGCGAGGTGGCGCGGGACTTCGGGCTCTACACGAAGATCACGGGCGGTCAGCGCATCGACCTGTTCGGTGCGCGGGTGGAGCAACTCCCGCTGATCTGGGCACGGCTGGTGGACGCCGGCTTCGAGTCCGGGCACGCGTACGGCAAGTCGCTGCGGACGGTGAAGTCCTGCGTCGGGCAGACCTGGTGCCGCTACGGCGTGCAGGACTCGGTCCGGATGGCGATCGACCTGGAGCTGCGCTACCGGGGTCTGCGCTCCCCGCACAAGCTGAAGTCGGCGGTCTCCGGGTGCGCCCGCGAGTGCGCCGAGGCCCAGTCCAAGGACTTCGGCGTGATCGCCACGTCGAACGGCTGGAACCTGTACGTCGGCGGCAACGGCGGCGCGACCCCGCGGCACGCGGATCTGCTGGCCCAGGATCTGAGCGACGCCGAACTGGTCCGGCTCATCGACCGCTTCGTGATGTTCTACATCCGCACCGCGGACCGCCTGGAGCGCACCTCGACCTGGCTGGAGCGGATTCCGGGCGGCCTGGACCACGTCCGGGAGGTGGTGGTGGAGGACTCCCTCGGCATCTGCGAGGAGCTGGAGTCGCTGATGACCGCGCACGTCGCGAACTACCGGGACGAGTGGGCCGAGACCATCAACGACCCGGAGAAGCTGGGCCGGTTCGTGTCGTTCGTGAACGCCCCGGACACCCCGGACCCGGTCGTCGGCTTCGTTCCCGAGCGCGACCAGATCAAGCCCGACCTGCCGCTGCTGACCATCGGACACCGCCCCCTGGAAGGAAGTGCCCAGCGATGAACCTGGCACCCGAGACGACCCGGACGACAACGGCCCTCACACTCCAACTCCTGCTGGAGGAAGACTGGTTCACGGTGTGCGAGCTGTCCCTGCTGACCCCGGGACGGGGTGTCGCCGCCCTCCTCCCGGACGGCCGCCAGGTCGCCCTGTTCACCGACCGCGCGGGACGGACGTACGCCATCGACAACCGTGACCCGTTCAGCGGGGCGGCGGTGCTCTCCCGCGGACTGACCGGCACCCACCGGGGCCGCCCGTTCGTGGCCTCCCCCCTGCTCAAGCAGCGCTTCGACCTGGAGTCGGGGCGATGCCTGGACGACGAGGACACAAGGGTGGCGACGTACGAGGTCCGGGCCGCCTGATCCGGCCCGGACCGCCGGACCGGACCCTGCCGGTCAGCCCTTGAGCCCCTCGAAGGTGACGCCCGTCAGCCGCTCCGAGGCGGCCCAGAGCCGTTCCGCCTTGGTGTCGTCGCGGGTCCAGCGGGCCCGCCAGGACGTCGCGGGCGAGCCGCGCCACATCGCGAAGGACGGGCCGACGAAGGTGTCGGGCCGCACGCCGGGCGCGGTGGCCGCGTACAGCGTCGGCAGGGCCCCGGCCTCGGCGCTCTGCGCGAAGACGCGGTTGCCGATCTCCATCAGCCGCACGGCCCCCCTGCGCCCCTCCAGCCGGGGCCCGGCGGTCTGCAGGTTGGTGGAGGCGTACCCGGGGTGCGCGGCGGCGGCGACGGCATCGGACCCGGCGACGGACAGCCGTCGCGCGAGCTCGTGCGTGAAGAGAAGGTTGGCGGTCTTGGACCGGCCGTAGGCGATCCACTTCCGATAAGACCCCTTCTCGCTGTTGAGGTCGTCGAGGTCGATGTCGGAGAGCGCGTGGACCATGCTCGACACGGTGACGATCCGCGCGCCGGGGGTCTCGGCGATCACCGGGAACAACAGCCCGGTGAGCGCGAAGTGCCCGAGGTGGTTGACGCCGAACTGGGTCTCGAAGCCGTCGGCGGTACGGCCGAGGGGCAGCGCCATGACCCCGGCGTTGTTGAGGAGGAGATCGAGCCGGTCGTACGCCCGCTCGAAGACGCTCGCGAACTCTCTTACGGAGTCCAGTTCGCCCAGGTCCAGTCGTATGAACTCGACGTCCGCGCCGGGCACTTCGGCCACGAGCCGCTCCACGGCCTCGGCGCCCCGCGCCTCGCTGCGGCAGGCGAGCACGACCTTGGCCCCCTTGCGTGCCAGCTCACGCGCGCTCACGTACCCGAGCCCGCTGTTGGCCCCCGTGACGACAGCGGTGCGCCCGCTCTGATCGGGGACGTCCTGCGCGTTCCAGCCGGACATGGCGATTCCTTCCAGATGACTACGGGCACCCAGCCTAGGCGGGCCCTCCACGCCGGACGCCACGCCCGACCCGAAGGGGCGGCACCCCCGCACAGGGTGCCGCCCCTTCGTTCTGGATGCCGGGGCCGAGGCCGGTCGGTGAGGGTGGGGTGACCGGCGTGGCTCCGGGGTCTCTACCGGTGGTCGCTGCCCTTCGAGCTGGAGGCCGCGCGGCCCGCTTCCAGGCGGGCGACGGGGATCCGGAAGGGGGAGCAGGAGACGTAGTCGAGTCCCACCTCGTGGAAGAAGTGGACCGACTCGGGGTCGCCGCCGTGCTCGCCGCAGACGCCGAGCTTCAGGTCGGGGCGCGTCGCGCGGCCTGCCTGCACCGCGGACTTCACCAGGGAGCCGACGCCGTCCTTGTCGATCGTCTCGAACGGGCTGACGCCGAAGATGCCCTTCTCCAGGTACGCCGTGAAGAAGGAGGCCTCCACGTCGTCGCGGCTGAAGCCCCACACCGTCTGGGTGAGGTCGTTGGTGCCGAAGGAGAAGAACTCCGCCGCCTCGGCGATCTGGCCGGCCGTCAGCGCGGCCCGCGGCAGCTCGATCATCGTGCCGATGGCCAGCTTCAGGTGCACACCGGTGGCCGCCTCGACCTCGGCGATGACCTGGTCGGCCTCCTCGCGGACGATCTCCAGCTCCTGGACGGTGCCGACGAGCGGGATCATGATCTCCGCGCGCGGGTCGCCCTTGGCGTTCTTGCGCTCGGCGGCCGCCTCCGCGATGGCCCGTACCTGCATGGTGAACAGGCCGGGGATGACCAGACCGAGGCGCACACCGCGCAGGCCCAGCATCGGGTTCTGCTCGTGCAGCCGGTGCACGGCCTGAAGGAGACGCAGGTCGTTCTCGTTGGAGTCCTTGCGGGACTCGGCGAGCGCGACGCGCACCGACAGTTCGGTGATGTCCGGCAGGAACTCGTGCAGCGGCGGGTCGAGGAGACGGACCGTGACCGGAAGTCCGTCCATCGCCTCGAACAGCTCGACGAAGTCCTTCTTCTGCAGCGGCAGCAGCCCCTTCAGGGACTCCTCGCGCTCCGCGTCGGTGTCCGCGAGGATCAGCCGCTCGACGAGCTCGCGGCGGTCGCCGAGGAACATGTGCTCGGTGCGGCACAGGCCGATGCCCTGCGCTCCGAAGCGGCGGGCGCGCAGCGCGTCCTCGGCGTTGTCGGCGTTGGCGCGCACCCGCAGCCGGCGGACCCGGTCCGCGTACGCCATGATCCGGTGCACCGCGGCGACCAGCTCGTCGGCGTCGTCGGCGCCCGCGTGCATGCGGCCCTCGAAGTACTCGACGACCGGGGAGGGGACCACCGGGACCTCACCGAGGTAGACCTTGCCGGTCGAGCCGTCGATGGAGATCACGTCGCCCTCCTCGACGACGTGCCCGCCGGGCACGGTCATCCGGCGCCGCTTGGTGTCGACCTCCAGCTCCTCGGCGCCGCAGACACAGGTCTTGCCCATGCCGCGCGCCACGACGGCCGCGTGGGAGGTCTTGCCGCCGCGCGAGGTCAGGATGCCCTCCGCCGCGATCATGCCGTCCAGGTCGTCGGGGTTCGTCTCGCGGCGGACCAGGATGACCTTCTCACCGGAGCGCGACCACTTCACGGCGGTGTACGAGTCGAAGACCGCCTTGCCCACGGCCGCGCCCGGCGACGCCGCGATGCCCCGGCCGACCTGCTCGACCTTCGCCTCGTCGTCGAAGCGCGGGAACATCAGCTGTGCGAGCTGGGCGCCCGTCACCCGCTGGAGCGCCTCGGCCTCGTCGATCAGGCCCTGGTCCACCAGCTGCGTGGCGATACGGAAGGCCGCGCCCGCCGTGCGCTTGCCGACGCGGGTCTGGAGCATCCACAGCTGGCCGCGCTCGATGGTGAACTCGATGTCGCAGAGATCCTTGTAGTGGTTCTCCAGGGTCTCCATGATCTGCATGAGCTGGTCGTACGACTTCTTGTCGATCGACTCGAGCTCGGCGAGCGGGACCGTGTTGCGGATACCGGCGACGACGTCCTCGCCCTGGGCGTTCTGGAGGTAGTCGCCGTACACGCCCTGGTGGCCGGAGGCGGGGTCGCGGGTGAAGGCGACGCCGGTGCCGGAGTCGGGGCCGAGGTTGCCGAAGACCATCGAGCAGACGTTGACGGCCGTGCCGAGGTCGTGCGGGATGCGCTCCTGGCGGCGGTAGAGCTTGGCGCGGTCGGTGTTCCAGGAGTCGAAGACCGCGTGGATGGCGAGGTCCATCTGCTCGCGCGGGTCCTGCGGGAAGTCCCGGCCGGCCTCGGTCTTGACGATCTTCTTGAACTTGGTGACGAGCTTCTTCAGGTCGGCCGCTTCGAGGTCCGTGTCGACGGTGACCTTCTTGAGGGTCTTCGCCGCCTCCAGCGCCTCCTCGAAGAGCTCGCCGTCCACGCCGAGGACCGTCTTGCCGAACATCTGGATGAGACGGCGGTACGAGTCCCACGCGAAGCGGTCGTCGCCGGCCTGCCGGGAGAGGCCCAGGACCGACTTGTCGGAGAGCCCGATGTTCAGGACGGTGTCCATCATGCCGGGCATGGAGAACTTCGCCCCGGAACGGACGGACACGAGCAGAGGATCGTCGGCCTGGCCGAGCTTCTTGCCCATCTTGGCCTCGAGGGCGTCGAGGTGCGCACTCACCTCGTCACGCAGTGCCGCCGGCTCCTCGCCACTGTCGAGGTAGGTCTTGCACGCCTCGGTGGTGATGGTGAAGCCGGGCGGAACGGGAAGTCCCAGGTTGGTCATTTCGGCAAGGTTGGCGCCCTTGCCCCCGAGGAGGTCCTTCAGGTCCCTGTTGCCCTCGGTGAAGTCATAAACGAACTTCGCTCCGCCGACGCCGCTTTCAGCTACGTGGGGATCTTTGTTTTCCGACACGAGTCTCGACTCCTCGACGTCGCGGTGGCTGCCCTGACGACGGGGAACATACCCAGATCGAAGACGTCTGGGTACGTCCACTTGCGCGTCATGCGCCTGTAACCACTCGTCCGCCACCAGATCAAAAGTCAAGGCTTGGCAAGCCATCGGGCGGCGATGTTTTCACTTCTTGAACGAATCAACGCTCGTAGATCGCTCTGCACGCTCAGGTGAGCGAGCTTCGACACGTCTGAGTTTAATCGATGAACGATCAGAGGGTGGCACTGAGTGCCACCCCTTAGGGAAGTGCAGTCGCTCAAGATCCGCTCATCTGAGCGTGACCCCTATCAAGGGTGGCGAGAATCACGCCATCGGGAGAAGTCAGATTTCATCATGCGGACCACGATCCGGACACGACACACGGATGTCACCCACCGACACCCCACACGGGTGACCCCGGAACCGACGGCCCCCGCCGGTGATCCCGGATCCGACGGTCTCCACCCCCAATGCCCCGGAACGGAGGGCCCCGCCCCCGTGCGGAACGGATGACCACGGCCCCGGGCCCCGGAACGGCCGACCCCGGCACCGAAACGAACGACCCCGCTCCCCGGCGCGGGGCCCGGACCGCGGGCGCCGGAACAGTTGGCCTCCGGAAAGGACGGCCTCCGGGATGCACGGCCCCGGACGGCGGGCGTGCTGTCACACGCCGAGGGCCGCCAGCCGCTCCTCGGCCCGCTCCGGTGCGTACAGGTACTCCACGACCATCGCCCCCGCGCCCACGAGCCCGGCCCGCTCGCCGAGCCGGGAGGTCACGACGTCCAGATGAGCGGTGGAGCGGGGCAGCGCCCGCTGGTACAGCAGCTCCCGGACGCCCGTGAGGAAGGGGGTTCCGGCCAGATCCCCGGCGATCATCAGCACGCCCGGGTTGAGCAGCGTCACCACGGTGGCCAGCACGTCCCCGACCTGCCGGCCCGCCTCCCGGGCGAGCGCCATCGCCTCGGGATGCCCGGCGGCCAGCAGGTCCCGCACATCCGAGCCGGACGCGGCCGGGACCCCGGACTCCGCGAGCCGGCGCGCCACCGCGCCGCCACTGGCGACGGCGGCCAGACAGCCGTACGAGCCGCACCGGCACAGCGCGTCGGCGCCCACCCGGATGTGCCCGATGTCGCCGGCGCCGCCGTCGATACCCCGGTAGACGGTGCCGCCGACGACCATGCCCGCGCCGATACCGGTGGAGACCTTGACCAGCGCGAACGCCGAGCAGTCCGGGTAGCCGACGCGCTGCTCCCCGTACGCCATGAGGTTGGCGTCGTTGTCGACTAGCACGGGTACGGCACCGGCGCCGGTGCCCGCGTGTTCGGCGAAGGCGCGGCCCAGCCGGCCCCTTATGTCGTAGCCGTCCCAGCCCGGCATGATCGGCGGCTGCACCACGCGGCCGGTGTCGCTGTCGACCGGGCCCGGCACCGCGAGCCCGATGCCGCAGACGGCGTCGGCTCGCTGCCCGGACTTCTCCAGCAGCTCCGCGAACCAGCGTCCGAGCTCGCCGAGCACCGCCTCGGGGCCGTCGTCGATCACCAGGGCGCCCGCGTGCTCCGCGAGGATCTCTCCGGTCAGGGTGAGGAGGGCGGCCCTGCCGTGCCGGGTGTCGAGGTCGGCGGCGAGGACGACGGCGTGCTCGTCGTCGAACTCCAGGGTGATGGAGGGGCGGCCGCCGAGCGGTGAGTCGACGGGCCCGCCCGCCCCCTCGCGGAGCCAGCCCGCGCGGAACAGCCGGTCCAGGCGCTGGCCGACCGTGGCCCGCGACAGACCGGTGGCCCGCTGGAGCGCACCGCGCGTGGTCGCCCGGCCACTGCGCACCAGTTCGAGCAGTTCTCCGGCGCTTGCCTGGTTCCCGGTCTTCACGGTCCCTCCCCGCCTTTCTGTCATGCGCACCCTCTTGCGTTCCCCAACTCTGCATTACATATTGAGTTTTGCGTGTTAAATAGACGTAACCCTACGGCAGCTACTGCCGAACTGGTCGGTCGGACGTCTTCGGGGAGACCTGAGTGGACAGCACAACCCAGCTCACCGCACTGCGCAGGGGGCCCATCACCCCCGTGCGTACCTCCGGCACTCCCGCGCACGCCTCCGGCCCGCCCTCTCCGCCCGGTCCGGACGAGATCGTCCGGACCGGATCACCCGTATACGATCCCGCGGGGCCGTCGGGGTCCCTGCACCTCAGGGCGTCCCGGGTGCTGAACGGCAACTGGACGGGAACGTCGACGGTGCCCTCGCGCGGTCTGTATCCGCACCAGTGGTCCTGGGACTCCGCGTTCATCGCGATCGGCCTGCGCCATCTGTCCCCGCTGCGGGCGCAGACGGAGCTGGAGACCCTGCTCGGCGCGCAGTGGGCCGACGGGCGTGTCCCGCACATCGTGTTCAACCCCTCCGTCCCGCTCGACGCGTACTTCCCGAGCCCCGACTTCTGGCGCTCGTCGACCGCCGGACGCGCGGCGGGCGCCCCGCGCACCGTACAGACGTCGGGCATCGTGCAGCCACCGGTGCACGCGCTCGCGGTGTGGCTGGTGCACCGGGCGGACCCGGGGCTGTCCCGGTCCCGCTCGTTCCTCTCCCGGATGTATCCCCGCCTGGCGGCCTGGCACCGCTATCTCCTGCACCGACGGGACCTGGGCGGCGGGGGCCTCGCCAGCGTGGTCCACCCCTGGGAGCAGGGCATGGACAACAGCCCCTGCTGGGACGCCCCGCTCAGCCGCGTCACCCCGGCGCCCGCCCGTTCCTTCCGGCGCGCCGACCTCGACCACGGCGCCCCCGAGGACCGGCCGACGGATCTCGACTACGGGCGGTACGTACGGCTGGCCACGGACTACCGGGACCGGGGGTACGCCGACGGCGGCGGCGAGTTCGCCGTCGAGGACCCGGCGTTCAACGCCCTGCTGATCGCCTCGGAACACGCGCTGGCCCGTATCGCGCGGGAACTGGGCGCGACCGGGACCGCCCGCCACGCGCGCGCCGAGCGGCTGACGGCGGCACTGGTGGAGCGGCTGTGGGATCCGGCGGAGGGCATGTTCTTCTGCCGCGACGAGCGGAGCGACGGGAAGGGCGGGCGCGGTGCGCTGATCCCTGAGCGCAGTGTCGCGGGACTCCTCCCCCTCATCCTCCCCGCGCTGCCGCGTGACATCGCCGCCACGCTCGTACGGACCGCGGGCGGGCCGCATTTCGGGCTGGGCGGGGTGACGCGGCTGGCTCCCAGCTACGACCTGACCGGCGAGGCGTTCGATCCGCACCGGTACTGGCGGGGGCCGGCCTGGTTCAACACCAACTGGCTGCTGGAGCGCGGGCTGCGGCTGCACGGGGAGCAAGGACGGGCGGACGCGCTGCGGGCCGCCCTGCTGGACACCGCCGGGGAGTCCGGGTTCGCGGAGTACGTGGACCCGTTCACCGGCGAGGCCTGCGGAGCGCTCGGCTTCAGCTGGACGGCGGCACTGACGCTCGACCTGCTGCACGAGCCCTCCGGGGCGGCACCGATCGTGTCCCCGAAGGGGCGCGACGCGTTGATCGACGCGGCGCACAGCACTGCGGGACAGCGCGTATTCGAGTTCGAGACGGGCGCCAAGGGAGGGGACCGGGGATGACGGACCGGCATCATCTGCTCGTGCACGGTGGAACGTTCGCCGCCGTGGGCGACGGCGGGGACATCAGCGGAGTGCGGGGCGGCAGCTCTCCGGACGGATTATTCGTACGGGACGCCCGGCACCTCAGCCGCTGGCAGCTGACGGTGGACGGCGCGGTGCCCGAGGCACTCACGCCGGTGGCGGACGGTGACACGGCGCGCTGTGTGCTGGTGCCGCGGGGCGGCCGCAACGAGCCGCCCGCGTACACGCTCTTCCGTGAACAGGCCGTCGCCGAGGGCTCGTTCGTGGAGGCGCTGCGCGTCACCAGCAACCGTCCGACGGCCACCACGGTCCGGATCGCGGTCACCGCGGACGCCGACTTCACGGATCAGTTCGAACTGCGCTCCGACTACCGCACGTACGCCAAGACGGGCGTCGTACGACAGCGCCAAGTCCTCGACGACGGGGTGGAGTTCAGTTATCGGCGCGGCGAGTGGCGGTCCCGCACGACGGTCACCTCCGAGCCCGCGCCGGACGGGGTGGAGGAGACAGGCACGGGCGCGCGTCGCCTCGTATGGACCCTCGACCTCGAACCGCACGGCTCCGCGGAGCTGGCACTGCGGGTCGCGGCGCGTCCGCACGGCGCCGCGCACGAGCCGCGCGTGCCCGCCTCACCCGCCGCGGCCAATGAGCGACTGCTCGCCCTGGAGGGCGAGTTCGCTCAGGGGGTGCCCTTCCCCACCGGCTGGCCCGAGCTGGCCGCGGCCTGCGCGCGGGGCCTGTCCGATCTGGCCGTCCTCCAGGTACCCGCCACGGGTCTGGACGGCGAGGAGCTGCGGGTGCCCGCGGCCGGAGTCCCCTGGTTCCTCACCCTGTTGGGCCGCGACGCCCTGCTCACCTCGCTCTTCGCGCTGCCCTACCGGCCCCAGCTGGCCGCCGCCACCCTGCCCGCGCTGGCCGCCACCCAGGCGGTCGAGGTGGGGCTGGGCGCCGTCGCCCAGCCCGGCAAGATCGTGCACGAGGTGCGGCACGGCGAACTGGCGCACTTCGGGCAGGTGCCGTACGGGCGCTACTACGGTTCGGTGGACGCGACGCCGCTGTTCCTGGTGCTGCTCGGCGCCTATACGGAACAGACCGGCGACGTGGCCCTGGCCCGCCGTCTGGAGCCCAACGCCCGTGCGGCGATCGGCTGGATGCTGGACCACGGCGGGCTGACCTCGCGCGGCTATCTCGTCTACCGCGCGGACGGCGGCGGTCTCGCCAACCAGAACTGGAAGGACTCCCCGGGGGCCATCTGCTCGGCCGACGGCAGCCGCCCCACCGGCCCGGTGATGGCGGCGGGCGCGCAGGGTTACGCGTACGACGCGCTGCGCCGCACCGCGCACCTGTCCCGCACGGTCTGGGACGACGAGGTCTACGCGGCGCTCCTCGAACAGGCCGCCGCCGACCTGCGCGACCGTTTCCAGCGGGACTTCTGGATGAGCGAACACTCCTTCCCCGCACTGGCGTTGGACGGCGACGGCCGGCATGTCGACGCGCTCGCCTCGGACGCGGGTCATCTGCTGTGGTCCGGCCTGCTGGACAAGGAGTACGGCGAGCTGGTCGGCCGCCGGCTCCTCGAACCGGACTTCTTCTCCGGCTGGGGTGTGCGCACGCTCGCCTCCGGCCAGTCGGCGTACCACCCGCTGTCGTATCACCGGGGTTCCGTCTGGCCCCACGACAACGCCCTGATCACCTTGGGGCTGGCGCGGTACGGCCTGCACGACGAGGCCCGTACGGTGGCCCACGGGCTCGTGGACGCCGCCACGGCCGCCGGCCACCGCCTCCCCGAGGTCCTCGCGGGCTACGGCCGCGACACGCATGCCGAGCCGGTGCCCTACCCGCACGCCTGCGTGCGGGAGTCCCGTTCGGCCGCGGCGCCGCTGGCCCTGCTCACGGCGGTGGGCGGCGCCTGAAGAGTTCGGGTGGCGCCGGGAAGGTTCGGTGCGCGCGCGGGCGGCGCGCGCACCGGACGTCCGGCGGGATCAGCCGCCCGAGGTGTCCAGCTCGGCGTCCTCGGACACGCCCGCGCAGTCGTAGGGGTCCTTCAGCCAGCCGTCCGGCAGGACGACCCTGTTGTTGCCCGAGGTACGCCCGCGGGGTCCGTCGGCGCCCGTCGGCCACGACTGATCGAGGTCCAACTCGGCCAGCCCGTCGGAGAGTTCGGCGAGCGACGAGGTGACGGCGAGACGCCCCCGCATCTCCGAGCCGACCGCGAAGCCCTTGAGATACCAGGCGACGTGCTTGCGGAAGTCGATGACACCCCGCGCCTCGTCGCCGATCCACTCGCCGAGGAGCGTGGCGTGGCGGACCATGACGGCCGCGACCTCGCGGAGCGTCGGGCGGGCGTACTCCTGACGGCCCTCGAAGGCGGCCACCAGGTCGCCGAACAGCCACGGCCGGCCGAGGCAGCCGCGCCCGACGACGACCCCGTCGCACCCGGTCTCGCGCACCATCCGCAGCGCGTCGTCCGCCGACCAGATGTCGCCGTTGCCGAGGACGGGGATCTCCGGCACGTGCTCCTTCAGCCGGGCGATGGCGTCCCAGTCGGCGGTGCCGCCGTAGTGCTGGGCCGCGGTGCGGCCGTGCAGCGCGATGGCCGTCACGCCCTCCTCGACCGCGATCCGTCCGGCGTCGAGGAAGGTGATGTGGTCGTCGTCGATGCCCTTGCGCATCTTCATGGTGACGGGCAGGTCCCCGGCGCCGCTGACCGCCTCGCGCAGGATCGCGCGCAGCAGGTGCCGCTTGTACGGGAGGGCGGAGCCGCCGCCCTTGCGGGTGACCTTGGGGACCGGGCAGCCGAAGTTGAGGTCGATGTGGTCGGCGAGGTCCTCTTCCGCGATCATGCGGACGGCCTTGCCGACGGTGGCGGGGTCGACGCCGTACAGCTGGATCGAGCGCGGCTTCTCGGTCGCGTCGAAATGGACCAGCTGCATGGTCTTCTCGTTGCGCTCGACCAGCGCCCGCGTGGTGATCATCTCGCTGACGAACAGACCCTTGCCGCCACTGAACTCTCGGCACAGCGTGCGGAACGGCGCATTCGTGATCCCGGCCATGGGGGCCAGGACGACGGGCGGCTGCACCTGGTGGGGACCGATCGACAGCGTCGAGTTCACGGTGGAGGGGGGCGTGGGCATTCCCCCATTGTGGCGTACGGCGCCGGGTGCTCGCACGGAAGATCGTGTAGTGGTCATTAGTTAGACACACTATCGAGAGCGACGTACCCTGATGTAATGCCTGAGCTCAGCCATCGTCACCGGATGCTGGTGCTCGCGATCTGCTGCATGAGTCTGCTGATCGTGAGCCTCGACGTCACGGTTCTGAACGTCGCCCTGCCGTCGATGCAGCAGGAACTGCACGCGAGCGTCGCGGGCATGCAGTGGACCCTCGACGCGTACACCCTGGTCCTGGCCTCTCTGCTGATGCTCGCGGGCTCCACCGCCGACCGCATCGGCCGGCGCAAGGTCTTCACGGCGGGCCTGGTCCTGTTCACGATCGGCTCGGTGCTCTGCTCCCTCGCCCCGAACCTCGACACACTCGTCGTGTTCCGGATGGTCCAGGCCGTCGGCGGCTCGATGCTGAACCCGGTGGCGATGTCGATCATCACCAACACCTTCACGGACCCGCGCGAACGGGCCCGCGCGATCGGCGTCTGGGGCGCCGTGGTCGGTATCTCCATGGCTGCCGGACCGCTGGTGGGCGGACTGCTCGTCGACACGGTGGGCTGGCGGTCGATCTTCTGGATCAACCTCCCCGTCGGTCTCGCCGCGCTCCTGCTGACCCTGCGCTTCGTCCCGGAGTCCCGTGCCCCGAGGGCCCGTCGCCCCGACCCGGTCGGCCAGCTCCTCGTCATCGCGCTGCTCGGCTCCCTGACGTACGCGATCATCGAGGCCCCCTCCTCCGGCCTCGTCCACACCCTCGCCTTCTCCGCGATCGCCCTCGCCGCGCTCCTCGGCCTCCTCCGGTACGAGCCCCGGCGCGACGAACCCCTCATCGACCTGCGCTTCTTCCGCTCGGTGCCGTTCAGCGGGGCCACCGTCATCGCGGTGAGCGCGTTCGCCGCGCTGAGCGGCTTCCTGTTCCTGTCGACGCTGTACCTGCAGAACGTGCGCGGCCTGAACGCCCTGCACGCAGGGCTGTGGATGCTGCCCATGGCGGCCCTGTGCTTCGTCTGCGCGCCCATATCCGGACGCCTGGTCGGCAGCCGCGGCCCCCGCCCGTCGCTGCTGATCGCCGGTGTCGCGATGACCGTGAGCGGTGTGCTGTTCGCCGCGTTCGAGGCGGAGACGTCGAACGTCACGCTCGTCATCGGCTACGTCTTCTTCGGCATCGGCTTCGGCTTCGTGAACGCCCCCATCACCAACACCGCCGTCTCCGGGATGCCCCGTGCCCAGGCGGGCGTCGCCGCCGCCGTCGCCTCGACCAGCCGGCAGATCGGCGGCACCCTCGGTGTCGCCGTCATCGGCGCGGCTCTCGCCTCCGGCATCAGCGCCTCCGCCTACCGGGACACGTTCGTCCCGGCGTCGCGCCCCGGCTGGTGGATCATCACCGCCTGCGGTGTCGCCGTCCTCGTCCTCGGCGCGCTCACCAGCGGACGCCGGGCCCGCGCGTCGGCCGAACACACGGCCCGTCTGCTGGAGTCCCCGGAGATCCGGGAGGCGGCGGGCGTCCGGGCCTGACCCGGGCCGAGCCGGTCCCGCCGGCAGCGCGGACTCGGCCGTGCCGGTCCCGCCGGCAGTGCCGACTCGGCCACGGCCGTGCTCAAGGGCGACGCCCGGATGACCCAGGTGCTGCGCCGGGCCGTCCGCTCGCACGTGACCATCCCGACCGCGCCGGTGCCCCGGGTCAGGCCGCCCCCGCCGCCTCCGCCTCCGCCCGGGACGCCGTTTCGGCCTCCGCTTCCGCCTCGGCCTCCAGCGCGATCGCGTGCAGTCTCTCCAGCCGTGCGCGGCTCTCCTCGTCGGAGGGCGCGTACGTCACCATGCGGGCACCCAGGTCCGGTGCGAGCCACAGGTCGGTGTGACCGACGGTGACCAGACCGACGTACGGGTTCACGAACTGCTTGGTCTTGCCGCGGGTGCCGACCACCTCGTACCGGTCCCAGATCTCACGGAATTCGGCCGACTCGGTCCGCAGCCGCTTCAGCAGCATCTTCCAGGCGGGTTCCCCGAGGTGCCCGGCCATCGAGACGCGCAGCCTCGCGGCCATCAGACGCATGGCCTCGTCGAGGAAGACGATCGACTCGCGCCACTCCGCGTTGGTGTAGGCGAGGATCATGCAGTTGCGGTCGGCGGGCGGGATCGTGTCGAGGTCCCTCATCATCAGACGCGCGTAGGTGCGGTTGTACGCCAGGATGTCGTACCGGCTGTTCTGGATGCAGGCCGGAACCGGCTCCAGCTGCGTCAGCATCAGGCGCAGCTCCGGGGTGATGACCGCGCACCGGGCGGCGGGCGAGGGGTCGACGGCTCCGGCCAGCTGGAAGAGGTGGGCCCGCTCGCTGGTGTCCAGCAGCAGGGCGCGGGCCAGGGCGTCGAGGACCTGTTCGGAGACCTGGATGTCGCGTGCCTGTTCCAACCAGGTGTACCAGGTGACCCCCACGGCGGAGAGTTGGGCGACCTCCTCGCGGCGCAGGCCCGGCGTGCGCCGGCGGCGGCCACGGGGCAGCTGGACCTGCTCGGGCGTGATGCGTTCGCGACGGCTGCGCAGGAAGGTGGCCAGCTCGTGCCGCCGGATCTCGCTGCCGCGGGACGCCACGGCGTCGGTCGGCCGTGTCCCGTCCGGGGCCGGTCGCACGGGGTCCGGGCCGGTGGGCGGACGGGGGTCCGAGCCGGCGGCCGGTCGCACCAAGTCCCGGCCGGTGCGCGGACGGGGGTCCGGGGCGGCGGCCGGTCGCGCCAGGTCCCGGCCCGTGGTCGGACGCGGGTCCGGGTCGGCGGCCGGGCGCACCGAGTCGTGGACGGTGGTCGGTCGCGCCCGGTCCTGGCCAGTGGTCGTTTCCCGCGCCATGGTCGTCATGCCTCCAGCGTGCCGCGCACCGCAGCCTGTTGCCAGGTAGTGCTTGTACCAGGATAAGGAGACTCTGGTACCCGTCTGAGCCCGGGAGAAGTCTGGAGGACGTGACCGAAACCGGAACTCTCACGACTACCGTCCGCGCCCCCACCGCGCCACCCGCGCTCGGCGGCCTCGGACTCTTCACGGTGCTGCTGGGCGCGGCACTGCCCCTGATCGACTTCTTCATCGTCAACGTAGCCCTTCCGACCATCGGGCATGACCTGAACGCGAGTGAGGCCGTCCTCGAACTCGTCGTCGCCGGCTACGGGGTCGCGTACGCCGTTCTGCTCGTCCTCGGCGGACGCCTCGGCGACCTGTTCGGGCGGCGTCAGTTCTTCCTCGGCGGCATGGCGGCCTTCGGCCTGACCTCGCTCGCCTGCGGCCTGGCGCCCACGGCGTGGGCCCTGGTGGCGGCGCGCGTCGCCCAGGGCGCGGCCTCCGCGGCGATGCTGCCGCAGGTCCTCGCCACCATCCAGTCGGCGACCTCCGGGCCCCGCCGCGCCAGGGCGATGAGCCTGTACGGCGCCACGGCCGGCCTGTCCATGGTGGCCGGGCAGATCCTCGGCGGCATCCTGGTCGCGGCCGACATCGCGGGCACCGGCTGGCGCTCGGTGTTCCTCGTGAACGTGCCCGTCGTCGTGCTCGGCCTCGTCCTGGCCGCCCGCGCCGTCCCCGAGACCCGCTCGCAGCGCCCGGAGCCGATCGACGCCCCCGGCACCGTACTGCTCGCGGTAGCCCTGCTGGCCCTGCTCGCCCCGCTGACCGAGGGCCGGGCGGCGGGCTGGCCGCTGTGGACCTGGGTGTCCCTCGCCCTGTTCCCGCTCGCGGCCGCCGCCTTCTACCTCGTCGAACGCCGTGCGGACCGCCGCGGCCGCACCCCGCTGGTCCCACCGAGCCTGTTCCAGCTGACCTCGCTGCGCCGGGGCCTGATCATGATCGTGCCGTTCTCCATCGGATTCAGCGGCTTCATGTTCGTGATCGCGGTGGCTCTGCAACGCGGCGCGGGCCTCGGTCCCGTCCCCGCGGGGCTGGCCCTCGCTCCCATGGCGGTCGTCTTCTTCATCACGTCCCTGTGCGGACCCCGGCTGATCGCGCGCTACGGCACCCGGGTCGTCACGGCGGGCGGACTGATCCAGGCGGTGGGCGTGGCCCTCATCGCGCTGGCCGCCTGGCGTTCCTGGCCGGACCTCGGGGTGGTGGAACTGCTGCCCGGCGCCGCCGTCGCCGGCGCGGGCCAGGCGCTCCAGCTCCCCGTCCTCATCCGGATCGTCCTCTCCGAGGTGCCGGCCGTGCGGGCCGGCGTCGGCAGCGGCGTGATGGCCACCACCCAGCAGGCGGCGCTCGCCGTCGGGGTGGCCACCCTCGGCACCCTGTTCCTGTCCCTCGTCCCGGCCCACGGCATGCGGGAGGCCCTGGTCGCGACCCTCCTGGTCCAACTGGCGGGCGTGGCCCTGACCACCGCACTGAGCCTGCGGCTGCCGCGCACGATCAGCTGAGGATCCGGCCCGCGGCCGAGCAGTCGACCGCGCCGGCCTTCGCCAACCACACCGAACGAGCCGAACCGGGCCGACCGGGCCGACCGATCCAACTCGTCCAACCCGTCCGACCGGCCCGACGGGCGCACAACTCCCGTGCGGCCACCGGCATATGCACTGGCCATGAGCCCAACTCGCCTTTCTTCAGGGGCTGTTGACACCGGTGATGCGCCATGTCGTACTGAGTCGTACTGAAGTCGAACGGAACGCACCGGCGATGGCCCGGTGCGTTCCGTTCGGCCGACCCGCGATCCGCGATCCGAGGAGACTCCGTGGCCGAGATCAAGATCCGCGCACTGGACCGGAGAGAGACCAGGGACGACAGCGGTTCCGGACACTGAGCTATCCCACACCCGCCGACGTCACCCGCACCGCCGAAGCCCTGGCCGCCCGGCATCCCGGCCTGTGCCGGCTGAGTACGATCGGCCACTCCCGACACGGCGTCCCGCTGCGGATGCTGAGCGTCGGGAAAGGGCCACGGCACGCCCTCGTGGTCGCGGGCGCACACCCCAACGAATACGTCGGCGGGGGCACCCTTCTGGCGCTGGCCCACCGGGCACTGGGCGGCGAACGACCCGGCACCGTATGGCATCTGGTGCTGTGCCTCGACCCGGACGGAGCCCGCCTCAACGAGGGCGGACACCGCGCCGACACCCTCTTCGGCCACTACCGGGCGTTCTTCCGTCCCACCGCCGACGAGCAGCCCGAATGGGCACCCGCCCTCCCCCGGCCACGGTTCCTGCCGGAGAGCCGCGCCCTGCTCGACGTCATCCGCCGGCTGCGGCCCTACATCCAGATCTCCCTGCACGGTACGGACATCGGCGGCACCTTCGCCCAGCTCACCCGGGACGTCCCCGGCCTCGACCGGACCCTCGCCGCCTCCGCCGAACGGCTCGGCATCCCGGTCGAGAGAGCCCCGCTGGACGCCCTGCACTGGCCCACGAGCGCCCCCGGCGTGTTCGTCCTGCCGCCACCCGGAGCACCCGAACGCCCCACCGCCTTCCCGGAGAACGCCCACCACTCCACCTGGCTCGCCCCGCATGCCTACGGCGGCGTCACCGCGGTGGTGGAGGTACCGGTCTGGGCCGCCACCGGGTTCGCCGACCTGGCCCCCCACCCCGCTCCGGAACAACGTCTGCAGCACTGGGCGGAACGCCTGCGGGCCTATGCCCACACCGTCCGCGGCCACTACGAACGGGCCCGCCCCCACCTCCCGGCACCCGGCCCGGACCCCGGCTTCAGCATGCACAGAGCCGTGGCCGAAACACTGCGCGTCTGCGGCCCGTTGGCCGACAGCTGGGACCCCGCGCACCCGTCGTTCACCCCGCTCCCCGGCCTCACCCGCGCCCGCACGGCCAGCATCGAGGGCTTCGCCCGGCGAACGCCGCTGCGAGCCGCCGCCATGCTGCTGCGCCTCCTGGAGGAGTACGCGCCCACCCCGGGGACCGCGCCTCAACGCGCCGAACTGGAAGCCCTCGTCGCGCGCTGGTGCGCCGCCTACTCGGCGAGTTTCACGGCGACCTGGGTTCCCGTGGACCGGCAGATAGAACACCAGGTCAACGTCACCACCGCCGCCGTCGAGGCCGCCGAAGGACACCTGGCACCCTCCTGAGCGTGATCTTGCCCTCACCGAACTCGCAGCCGAAGAACCCCCGTTGATCTTCACCATGCTGCACACTCCTTGCTGCGCAGACGAAGCGGTAAAACCAGGAGGTGTCATGCTTCAGATCAACACGAGCAAAGTAAGCCGCTGGGACCAGCACGGCCGCGAACACACCGTCCGCGTACAACGGGCGGGCGTACAGCGCACGATCAAATGCGACACGTGCGGCTGGCGCAAAAACGCCCAATTCCTCCCGTGGTTGAAGGCGGAGGAACACCTGGCGGAGGAGCACCAGGCGACGGTCGACCCCAAAGAGGCCTGAGGGGCCCTCGCCGACGGGGCTCGGGGACATGCGCCTCCGGAGGGCCGCCCCAGGTCGCCCAGCCCTCCCGGAGCCGTCACGGCCCACTTTGGTCCAGACCTATTGACGAAAGGTCTGGACCGCGCGACTGTCATGCCTACGACACCTCACCGCACCCCCACCGGGAGGCCTCGCATGACTCGCCGGAAGCCGATTCGCCGGACACTGCGTCTGCTCGCCGTCGCGCTGGCCGCGGCCGTTCTCACCCCCCTGTCGATCGCGGGCGCGCCCAGCGCCTCGGCCGCGGACACCTGCGCTGTGAAGTCCCGCCCCGCCGGAAAGGTTCTCCAGGGGTACTGGGAGAACTGGGACGGCTCGTCCAACGGTGTGCACCCGCCCTTCGGGTGGACGCCGATCACCGACTCCCGCATCGCCGCGCACGGGTACAACGTGATCAACGCGGCCTTCCCCGTCATCCGCTCGGACGGCACCGCGCTGTGGGAGGACGGGATGGACACGGGCGTGAAGGTCGCGACGCCCGCCGAGATGTGCGCGGCCAAGGCGTCGGGGCAGACGAT
Organism: Streptomyces sp. NPDC026500; assembly: GCF_055567635.1. Taxonomy (NCBI): domain Bacteria; kingdom Bacillati; phylum Actinomycetota; class Actinomycetes; order Kitasatosporales; family Streptomycetaceae; genus Streptomyces; species Streptomyces sp. NPDC026500. The sequence continues at coordinate 418,257 of NZ_JBVHQB010000005.1, forward strand.
CCTGCTGTCCATCGGCGGAGCGGCCGCCGGCATCGACCTGAGCTCGTCCGCGGTCGCCGACCGTTTCGTCGCGACGATCGTGCCCATCCTGAAGAAGTACAACTTCGACGGGATCGACATCGACATCGAGACCGGGCTCGTCGGCAGCGGGACCATCGGCCGGCTCTCCGCCTCGCAGGCCAACCTGACCCGGATCATCGACGGAGTGCTGGCGCAGATGCCGGCCGGCTTCGGGCTGACGATGGCGCCGGAGACGGCCTACGTCACCGGTGGCAGCGTCGCGTACGGCTCGATCTGGGGCGCGTATCTGCCGATCGTCAAGAAGTACGCGGACAACGGGCGTCTGTGGTGGCTGAACATGCAGTACTACAACGGGAGCATGTACGGCTGCTCGGGTGACGCGTACTCCGCGGGCACGGTCCAGGGTTTCACCGCCCAGACCGACTGTCTCAACAAGGGGCTTGTAGTGCAGGGAACCACCATCAAGGTCCCCTACGACAAGCAGGTGCCGGGACTTCCGGCGCAGTCCGGCGCCGGTGGCGGCTACATGTCGCCGAGTCTGGTCTCCCAGGCCTGGCGCCACTACGGCACCGGCCTCAAGGGTCTGATGACCTGGTCGATCAACTGGGACGGTTCGAAGAACTGGACCTTCGGCGACAACGTGAAGGCACTGCAGGGCCGTTGAGGCCGACAGGGCTGACCGGCGGCGCGCCGATGCCGCCGGTCCGACCGACGCCCGGACACCCCATGGTCCGGGACAACGCGAAGCCCCCGGTTCCCTGCTCGGGAACCGGGGGCTTCGTGAGCGCGTGGGTCAGCAGCCGATGAGGCGGCCGGCCAGGTAGCCCTCGATCTGGTCGAGCGAGACACGCTCCTGCTTCATGGAGTCGCGCTCGCGCACCGTGACGGCGTTGTCGTCGAGGGTGTCGAAGTCGACGGTGACGCAGAACGGGGTGCCGATCTCGTCCTGGCGACGGTAGCGGCGGCCGATGGCGCCGGCGTCGTCGAAGTCGATGTTCCAGTTCTGGCGCAGCGCGGTGGCCAGACCCTTCGCCTTGGGCGAGAGCTCCGGGTTGCGCGACAGGGGCAGCACGGCGACCTTGACGGGCGCGAGGCGCGGGTCGAGGCGCAGCACGGTGCGCTTCTCCATCTTGCCCTTGGCGTTCGGCGCCTCGTCCTCGACGTAGGCGTCGAGCAGGAAGGCGAGCATGGCGCGGCCGACACCGGCGGCGGGCTCGATGACGTACGGGGTCCAGCGCTCTCCGGCTTCCTGGTCGAAGTAGGAGAGGTCCTGGCCGGAGGCCTTGGAGTGCGCGCCGAGGTCGTAGTCGGTGCGGTTGGCCACGCCCTCCAGCTCACCCCACTCGTTGCCGCCGAACTGGAAGCGGTACTCGATGTCGGCGGTGCGCTTGGAGTAGTGGGAGAGCTTCTCCTGCGGGTGCTCGAACCACCGCATGTTCTCCGCGCGCAGGCCGAGACCGGTGTACCAGTTCCAGCGCTGCTCCATCCAGTACTCCTGCCACTTCTCGTCCTCGCCCGGCTTGACGAAGAACTCCATCTCCATCTGCTCGAACTCGCGGGTGCGGAAGATGAAGTTGCCGGGCGTGATCTCGTTGCGGAAGGACTTGCCCATCTGCGCGATGCCGAAGGGCGGCTTACGGCGCGAGGTCGTCTGCACCTGGGCGAAGTTGGTGAAGATGCCCTGGGCGGTCTCGGGGCGCAGGTAGGCGACGGAGCCGGTGTCCTGGGTGGGGCCGAGGTGGGTGCTGAGCAGGCCGGAGAACTGCTTGGGCTCGGTGAACATGCCCTTGTTGCCGCAGTTGGGGCAGTTGATGTCCGCGAGGCCGTTCTCGGGGAGGCGGTGGTGCTTCGCCTCGTAGGCCTCCTCCAGGTGGTCGGCGCGGTAGCGCTTGTGACAGGAGGTGCACTCGGTGAGCGGGTCGGAGAAGGTGGCGACGTGGCCGGAGGCGACCCAGGTCTCGGTGGCCAGGATCACCGACGAGTCGATACCGACGACGTCCTCGCGGGAGGTGACCATGTAACGCCACCACTGGCGCTTGATGTTCTCCTTGAGTTCGACGCCGAGCGGGCCGTAGTCCCAGGCGGCACGCTGTCCACCGTAGATCTCACTACTGGGGAAAACGAAGCCACGGCGCTTGCTCAGGCTGACGATGGTCTCGATCTTGTCGGCGGCCACGGTGCTCTCTTCATTACGAACGGACGGCAGCGAATGCTTCAGGTTACCGGCGTCGCCCACCCCTGTATCAAATCGGTTCGCGGAGTGGGCCGGTTACTGCCGCTTAGATCCGCTTGATGCGTGTTGTCGGGGGGTGTGAGGGCGTCCGGACGAGGGCTTGTTGACAATCGTTTCCACATTTGTTGAAAATGAGTGTCATGAACGTACGACGACGCCTCATATCGGGGACCTCGGTCGTGGCGGCCACAGCCCTCGGCCTCGGCGCTCTCACGGCCTGCTCGGGTTCCGCCTCGGCCGACGCCGAAAGCAACGGAAAACTCGATGTGGTCGCGTCGTTCTACCCGCTTCAGTACCTCGCCGAGCAGATCGGCGGGACGCATGTGAACGTCACGAACCTGACCCGGCCGGGCCAGGAACCGCACGACCTGGAGATCAGCGCCCGCGAGACCGCGCGGCTCCAGGACGCGGACGCCGTCCTCTACCTCAAGAATCTCCAGCCGGCCGTCGACGACGCGGTGGCCCAGTCCGGGGTCAAGACGAAGATCGACGCCGCCTCGCTGACGACGCTGGAGAAGCACGGCAACGAGGTCGGCGGGCACGCCGCCGCGCACGACCACAGCGAGGGCGAGGAGACCGGCGCCTCCGACCCGCACGTCTGGCTCGACCCGGTGCGGTTCGGCCAGGTCGCCGAGGGTGTCTCGGCCGCGCTGAAGAAGGCCGACCCGAAGCACGCCGCGGACTACGAGAAGAACATGGCGGAGCTGCGGAAGAAGTTCACCGCGCTGGACACCGACTTCCGTAACGGTCTCGCGGACACGAAGACCAAGACCTTCATCACCACCCACGCCGCGTTCGGCTACCTGGCCGAGCGCTACGGGCTCACCGAGGAGGCCGTCAACGGCCTGGACCCGGAGTCGGAGCCCAGCGCGAACCGGGTGAAGGGCCTGGAGAACCTGGCGAAGGCCGACGGCGTCACGACGGTGTTCTACGAGACGCTCGTCAGTGACAGGACGGCCGGCACGATCGCCCGGGACGTGGGGCTCCGGACGGATGTCCTCGACCCCCTCGAAGGCATCACCGACAAGTCCAGGGGCAGCGACTACATGCAGGTCATGGAGTCGAACCTGAAGGCACTGCAGACGGCGCTGGGCGCCAAGTGAAAACTGTGGAGGACGTCGTGAGCGAGTCCGTCGTGTCCCTGAGGGGTGTCCGGGCGGAGCTGGGTTCGCGCCCGGTCCTGCGCGGCATCGATCTCACGGTGAGCCGTGGGGAGGTCGTCGCGCTGCTCGGCGCCAACGGCTCCGGCAAGTCGACCGCCGTGCGCAGCATCATCGGCCAGGTCGCCGTCAGCGGCGGCGAGATCGAGATCTTCGGCGTTCCGCGCCACCGTTTCCGCGACTGGCACCGGGTGGGGTACGTCCCGCAGCGGACCACGGCGGCGGGCGGTGTGCCGGCGACGGTGACCGAGATCGTCGCCTCGGGCCGGCTGTCCCGGGCCCGCTTCGGCATGCTGCGCAAGGCCGATCACGCGGCCGTCCGGCGGGCCCTGGAGCTCGTCGGGATGGCGGACCGCGCCAAGGACTCCGTGAACGCCCTGTCGGGCGGACAGCACCAGCGTGTCCTCATCGCCCGCGCCCTGGCCTGCGAGCCCGAACTGCTGATCATGGACGAGCCGATGGCCGGCGTGGACCTCGCCAGCCAGGAGGTGCTGGCCGCGACCCTGCGCGACCAGGTCGCCCAGGGCACGTCCGTGCTGCTCGTCCTGCACGAGCTGGGCCCCCTGGAGCCGCTCATCGACCGCGCGGTCGTCCTGCGGGACGGCTGTGTGCTGCACGACGGCCCGCCGCCGCGCGCGGTCGGCCAGCACGCGCTGCCCGGCCACGACCATGTACACCCGCACGCGGCTCATGACGCCGAACCCATCCGGACGGGACTGCTGAGCTGATGGACATCCTCGACTACGCCTTCATGCAGCGGGCACTGCTCGCCGCCGTCCTGGTGGGCGTCATCGCGCCCGCCGTCGGCATCTACCTGGTCCAGCGCCGTCAGGCCCTGATGGGCGACGGGATCGGCCATGTGGCGATGACGGGCGTCGGCCTCGGCTTCCTGCTGAACACGTCACCGGTGTGGATGGCGACGGCCGTGTCCGTGCTGGGCGCCGTGCTCATGGAGCTGATCCGCTGGTACGGCAAGACGCGCGGGGACATCGCGCTGGCCATGCTCTTCTACGGGGGCATGGCGGGCGGCGTGATGTTCATCAACCTCGCGCCGGGCGGCTCGAACGCCAACCTGACCTCGTACCTCTTCGGCTCGCTGTCGACGGTGAGCGTGTCCGACGTGACGGCGATCTGTGTGCTGGGCGCCTTCGTCCTGCTCGTCACGCTGGGGCTGCGACGCCAGTTGTTCGCGGTCAGCCAGGACGAGGAGTTCGCGCGGGTGACCGGTCTGCCGGTGCGGGCCCTGAACCTGCTGACGGCGGTCACGGCGGCGATCACGGTGACCGTCGCGATGCGGGTGGTCGGCCTGCTGCTGGTCAGCGCGCTCATGGTCGTGCCGGTGGCGGCGGCCCAGCAGCTCACCCGGAGCTTCGCGGCGACCTTCGCCGTCGCGGTGGCGATCGGTGTGAGCGTGACGATCGGCGGCACTGTGACGTCGTTCTACCAGGATGTGCCGCCCGGCTCGACGATCGTGCTCCTGACGATCGGCGCGTTCATCGCGCTGACGGCGCTGGCGACACCACTGGCCCGGCGCCGGGCCCGTGCGGTGGCCGCGGCGCAGACGGCCGGGGACCCCGCGGAGTGCGCGATTCCCGCCACGCGTGGCCCGGAGAGCACGGTCGGCGTCTGACCGGGCACAGCCCGGACTGGCACAATGGCCGGGCAAGGGCAGACGTGAGGAGGCAACGGTGACAACCGCTGGATCGCCCGTCCGGGGCCGTTCCACCCGGCAGCGTGCCGCCGTGGCGGCCGCGCTCGACGAGGTGGCCGAGTTCCGCAGCGCGCAGGAGCTCCACGACATGCTCAAGCACAAGGGCGACTCGGTCGGGCTCACCACGGTCTACCGCACGCTCCAGTCCCTTGCCGACGCCGGCGAGGTCGACGTCCTGCGCACGTCGGAGGGCGAGTCCGTCTACCGGCGCTGCTCCACCGGCGAGCACCACCACCACCTCGTGTGCCGCGTCTGCGGCAAGGCTGTGGAGGTGGAGGGGCCGGCCGTCGAGAAGTGGGCGGAGTCCATCGCCGCGGAGCACGGCTATGTGAACGTGGCGCACACGGTGGAGATCTTCGGTACGTGCGCGGAGTGCGCGGCGGCGAAGGGCTGAGCCCCCACCCGGAGGCAGACTCGCGGCAGAGCCCCGGTGGGCTCAAACGCGGGTCAGGTTGCGGTCGAGGATCGCTCGCAGCCGGTCCACGTCCTCGGGGGCGCGCACGGCGCGCTTGGGCAGCACGGTGAAACCGACCGCGTTCTTGTCGGGGCTGACCATGACGAAGACGTCCTTCGTCTCCCGGTAGCGGGGCTGGGCGACCCAGTTGAGCGCCGTGGTGGAGTTGTCCGTGGTCACCGTCAGCCCGGCGTCCGTGACGGTCACACGGAACGTGCCCTGGCGCTCGGCGAGCCGCTGGAACTGGCGGGCCGTGAGCCGGGGCGACAGCAGGACGAGGGGCACGCAGACGGCCAGCCAGATGGTCAGGAACAGGGACCCTCCGTGTCCGGTCAACGCCTGCTCACCCTCCAGCACGGCCACGAAGGCCATGCAGCCCAGCACCCAGTACGTTCTTCTGCCCGCCTTGCTGACACCTCTGCGCGCCTTCAGCGCCGACACGAGGTCCGCGACGGTCGGCCGGTACTCCAGCTCGACGGCATCCGCCCCGTGCCCCTGCCCCTGCAACTCCTGCTGCGGCAACTCCTGTGGCTGCGCAGCACCCTGGTCCTCGACCACGGCCCCTCCCCAGTTCGGTGGTGATGAGCCGTGATCGTAACGCCGGATTCGAACAGCGCTGCAGGCGGCTGGTGCTACGACCCGTCGCCCCTCATGTCCTTCTCCATCGCGAGCAGTTGCTCGTTGGGGACGGCTCCGCCGAAACGGCGGTCGCGCTGCGCGTACTCGACGCAGGCCCGCCACAGGTCACGCCGGTCGAAGTCGGGCCACAGCACGTCCTGGAAGACCATCTCGGCGTAGGCGCTCTGCCAGAGCAGGTAGTTGGAGGTGCGCTGCTCGCCGCTCGGGCGCAGGAACAGGTCCACGTCCGGCATGTCCGGGTAGTACAGGTACTTCTGGAGGGTCTTCTCGTTGACCTTGGACGGGTCGAGGCGGCCGGCCTTCACGTCCTCGGCCAGCGCCTGCGCCGCGTCGGCGATCTCGGCACGGCCGCCGTAGTTCATGCAGAAGTACAGGGTGAGCCGGTCGTTGTCCTTGGTCTGCTCCTGGGCGACCTGGAGCTCCTTGGCGACCGACTTCCACAGCTTGGGCATGCGGCCCACCCAGCGCACCCGGATACCGAGCTCGTCGAGCTGGTCACGGGTCTTGCGGATGAAGTCGCGGTTGAAGTTCATCAGGAAGCGCACCTCGTCGGGCGAGCGCTTCCAGTTCTCGGTGGAGAAGGCGTACAGGGAGATGCTCCCGACGCCGACCTCGATCGAGCCCTGGAGGACGTCGAGGACGCGCTCGGCACCGACCTTGTGGCCCTCGGTGCGGGGCAGCCCGCGGTCCTTGGCCCAGCGGCCGTTCCCGTCCATGACGATCGCGACATGGTTCGGGACGAGCTCACCGGGGAGTTTGGGCGCGCGGGCACCGGAGGGGTGCGGTTCCGGCGTCTTGTACTCGCGGCGCTGGCGGCCCAGGAACCCGCGTACGACCATGTGCTTCTCGTCTCCCTCTTGCTTGCTCGCGTGCGCCGGGCGCTCGTCTCGCTCTGCTTGCTGTTCTGTGTGTTCTCGCGCGCTCGTGCCGCGCTTGTGCGATGACGCCGCCCCGGCCTGCCGGACGGCGCCTACTTCTCCACGTACCGCAGGGAACGCAGTCCGCGCTCCAGATGCCAGTGGAGATAGGCCGACACCAGCCCACTGCCCTCCCGGACGTGCCGCGGCTCGCACGCGTCCGCGGTCTCCCAGTCTCCCGTGAGCAGCGCGCCGAGAAGTTCGAGGGCCTGAGGCGAGGGTACGACGCTGCCGGGCACCCGGCAGTCGACGCAGACGGAACCTCCCGCGGCGACCGAGAAGAACCGGTTCGGACCCGGCATGCCGCATTTGGCACAGGCGCTGAAACTGGGCGCGTAGCCGTTGACCGCGAGGGAGCGCAGCAGGAAGGCGTCGAGGACGAGGTGCGGCTCGTGCTCGCCCCGGGCGAGGGTGCGGAGCCCGCCGACCAGCAGCAGATACTGCTGCACCGCGGGCTCCCCCTCGTGGTCGGTGAACCGCTCGGCGGTCTCCAGCATCGCGGTGCCCGCGGTGTAGCGCGGGTAGTCGGTGACGATTCCGCCACCGTACGGAGCGATCGTCTCGCTCTGTGTGCACAGGGGCAGACCGCGGCCGATCAGCTCGCTGCCCCGCGCGAAGAACTGGACATCCACATGGGAGAAGGGTTCGAGGCGCGCCCCGAACTTGGACTTGGTCCGCCGGACGCCACGCGCCACCGCCCGTACGCGGCCGTGACCGCGCGTGAGCAGCGTGATGATCCGGTCCGCCTCACCCAGCTTCTGGGTGCGCAGCACGATGCCGTCGTCGCGGAACAGACTCATACGGCCCATTCTCGCCTACGGCGCCCGCGCCCCGGCCCCGATGGGTCGCTTTGCGTCCGGAGGCCGTCTTCAAGGCACCTCGCCGCGGCTGCGCGCGTTGGCGTACGCGGTCCCCGCGCTGAGCCGTTCCGCCGCGGTGGCCTGCCGGACGGCCTCCGGCGCGCAGTCCCACTCCCGGCCCCCGCCGAGCGGTCTCAGCTGCACGTAGGGCCCCTCGCTCCCCATGACCGTGCCCACCTTCCCCGTGTACGTGTCGACGGCGTAGGAACCGATCGGAGGCTCCGGCGACTCCGGCGGCTTCATCGCCGGGCCGCCGGGAGCCGGGCGGCGACTTCATGTGCCGGTGACGGTTCTTCTTCCACTCTGCTCACCTGTCCCTTTGCGTTTCACGCTTCGCATCTTCATGGTGACGCTCCGCATCTAGAATCGACAGGATTCGGTTCGCTACAAATGCGGCGCAGCGTAAGGGGGTTGGCCGTGGCCAATGGTTCTCGGCAGGCTGCCTGGGAGTTTTTCGGTTCAGAACTGAAACGACGCAGGGAGGACGCGGGTTTCACCCAGGTGGAGTTGGGTGCGCGAGTTTTTGTCTCCGGGGGCTATATCGGCCAGTTCGAACAGGCCATCCGTAAACCACAGTTGGACGTGGCCCGGCGGATCGACACGCTCCTGCGGAGCGACGGCTTCTTCGAGCGAATGTGGCACAAACTGATCGACGACAAACGGTACGCGGGGTATTTCGCGGCGGTCGTCGAACTGGAGCGGACGGCGACAAAGATCGCGGAGTTCGCGCCCGCGCTGGTGCCGGGTCTGTTGCAGAAGGCGGGTTATGCGCGGGCTGTGACGCTGGCCGCCAATCCGTTCGCGACGGACGAGTACGTGGAGGAGAAAGTGTCCGCCCGGCTGGAGCGGGCCCACGTTCTCGGTGACGCTACAAGGCCCATGTATTGGGTGGTGCTGCACGAGAGCGTGCTGCGCATTCCTGTGGGCGGGGCGGTGACGATGGCCGGGCAACTCGACCACATCGTGGGTGCGGTGCGGGAGCGCAGGGCTGCCGTACAGGTGATCTCGTACGCGGCGGGAGCGCACGCGCTCATGACCGGGGACCTCAGGCTCATGGACTTCGAGGACGCCCCGCCAACGGCCTACACGGAGACGTCCTTTTCGGGAACCCTCGTCGACGATCCGGCCATGGTGAAGCGTGCACAGCACGCATACGATCTGCTCAGGGCCGTCGCGCTGTCGCCGGAGGCGTCCCTTGCCCTGATCGAGGCGGCGGCGGAGGAGTTCAGACGATGCGCGCCTACGACCTGAGCAACGCCCGCTGGCGCAAGAGCAGTCACAGCAACGGGGAGGGCGGCAACTGCGTCGAGGTCGCCGACCAGGTCCCCGGTGTCGTCCCCGTACGGGACAGCAAGGTGGCCGCCGGGCCCGTGCTGCTGATCGGCGCGGACGCCTGGGCCGCGTTCGTCGCCGGCGTCGAGGACTGAGCGGGTACGACCCCGGCGATGACCTTTCCGAGCCTTCTCGCGGTGTTCGCGCACCCCGACGACGAGTCCCTGTCCGCGGGCGGCGTACTCGCCCGGCACGCGGCTTCGGGAGCCCGGACCGCGGTCGTCACGGCGACCTGGGCGGAAGACACCCACCGTGCCGCGGAATTGGCCGACGCACTGCGCGTCCTCGGCGCGGGCGCACCGCGGATGCTCGGCTACGCCGACGCGCGGATGCCGCAGTCGGCACCGGGAGCCGTCCGGTTCTGCGACGCGCCGCTCGACGACGCCGTACGACGACTGGTCGCGCACATCCGGGAGATCCGCCCGGACATCGTGATCACCCATGACGCCTACGGCGGGCTGACCGGCCACCCGGACCATGTCCACACCCACCGGGTGACCGTGCTCGCGGTCCAGGCCGCCGGACTGGACCGGCTCTACCCCGACGCCGGGGCCGCGTGGCGGCCGCGCTCGCTCTACCTGGCCACACACCCGGACTCCGCCGCCCGGAACCTGGGCGCGCTGCTGGTCCGGGAGGGCAGGCCGATGTTCAGCGTCCCGGACGAATGGGTCGGCGTGACGGTCGATGTACGTCCCTGGCTGGACCGGAAGATCGAGGCCGTGCTCGCCCACCGCTCCGAAGTGGAACGGGGAGCGCTGCCGGGGCGGATCGCCGCCCTCCCCCGGGCCGGCCGCGAGAGGCTGCTGGCCACGGAATGGTTCATCCGCCACGAGTCCGCTTCCATGCCACCGGCCTCCCCTCACCGGCCCGGACGGACCTGACCGCCTGAGAAAGCCGACCGGTCCGCGCTCACCGGTTCACCGGTTCACCGACACCAGCCCCGCCTCGTACGCGATGATCACGAGCTGGACGCGGTCCCGCGCGTCCAGCTTGGAGAGCAGGCGGGTGAGATACGTCTTCGCCGTCGCCACGCTGATGAAGAGCCGCTCGGCTATCTCCGTGTTGGACAGCCCGCTGCCGACCAGCGTCAGCACCTCGCGCTCGCGCTCGGTGATGCCCTTCAACTCACGCTGTGCACGAGCAAGTTCGGGGCGGGCGGCGGTGAAGTCCTGGATGAGCCGGCGGGTGACGGCGGGGGCGATGAGGGCGTCCCCGGCCGCCACCACGCGGACCGCCCCGATGATGTCGTCCAGGCCCATGTCCTTCACCAGGAACCCCGACGCGCCCGCGCGCAGCGCCCCGTACACGTAATCGTCGTCGTCGAACGTGGTGAGGATGACGATCCTCGATTCACTGCTCGGCCCCGTGGTGTCCGCGGTGATCCGGCGGGTCGCCTCGATGCCGTCCATGCCGGGCATCCGGATGTCCATGACGACGACATCGGGGCTGAGTCTCCCGGCCAGTGCCACCGCTTCCTCGCCGTTCTCCGCCTCGCCCACCACCTCGATGTCCTCGATGTCGGCGATGACCATGCGCAGGGCCGTACGGATCAGTTGTTGGTCGTCGGCGAGGACCACGCGGACCGTCATCGGGCACCAGCCTGGCTCGTGGCCGGGAGCGGGAGGCGGGCGCTCACGCGGAAACCGCCCTCGGGGCGCGGGCCCGCGGTGAACTCGCCGTGCAGCAGGGCGGCTCGCTCGCGCATGCCGATGAGACCGAACCCCGTGTCCGTGGTGCTGCCCCGTCCCCGGCCGTCGTCGGTGATCTCGACGGCGACCTCCGTCTCACGGTGGTCGACCGTCACCCGGCAGGCGGTCGTCGCCGCGTGCCGTACGACGTTGGTGATCGACTCCTGGACGATCCGGAACGCGGACAGGTCTATGTCCGGCGGGAGTTGACGCCGCTCGCCGCTCCAGTGGACGTCCACGCGGACCCCGGCCGCCGTCGTCGCGGCGGCCAGCCGGTCGAGGTCGGCGAGCCCCTCGGCGGGGTGCGGCGGGACGGCCTGCGCCGTGCGGGACGACCGGTTCTCGCCGGGCGCCGGGGGACGGCCCGGCGCGTCGGGGCCGTCGTGTCCGCGAGGGCCGCCCGGCGTGTGCGCGGTGCCACAGCCCGGGGTTCCGGACGGGTGGGACGGACCGTCCTGGCCCGCCGGGGCCGCCCGGTCCGTCGGCGTCAGTTCCGCCTGGTCCCTCGGGTGCGTCTGGTCCGCGTGGTCGGCCTGGCGGAGCGCGACGAGCATGCGGCGCAGCCCGGCGAGGGTCTCGCGGCCGGCCGTCTCGACCGCTGTCATCGCCTCGCGGGCGGCGTCCGGCTGGGTGTGCACGACGCGGGCCGCCGCGCCTGCCTGGAGGGCGATGATGCCGATGCTGTGGGCGACCATGTCGTGCATCTCGCGTGCGATGCGCAGGCGTTCGTCGGTGACGGCCTGACCGGCCGCCCTCGCACGCAGCTGCTCGGCGTGGACGCGGGTGCGGTGGGCGGCGTCGCCGAGGAGCCAGGAGACGACGACGGTCAGGGCCACGGTCAGTTCGACGAGTGTGCCGACGCCCCATCCCCTCAGTAGTCGTACCGAGAACCAGGCGACCAGGAGGGCGAGCGCCATGGCGAGCGCGGTGAGTCCGGTACGGCGGGGGCGGGCGGCCGCGATGAAGTAGAGGGCGATGTCGACGGCCAGGTACTGGGCGAGCTGGATGCCGCCGGCGGCGAGGTTGATGGTGAGCACGCCGGCCGCCGCGAGCAGCAGGGTGAAGGCGTTGAGGGGCCGGTGCCCGAGGCGCAGGCTGCCGGCCAGGGCGACGGCGCACGCCACGGTGAGGAACAGCAGGCCGTCCCAGCGGTAGAACTGGACGGCGGCCACCTCATTGGCCGTCTCTTCGCCGGGCAGTCGGATGCGCGCGAGGAACGTGAACAGGGTGCTGGCGCACCAGGCCAGGGCCACCCAGGCGCCGGGCGGCACACGCTTGAGCGGGGGAAGCGGCGGCGTGACATGCATGCGCCGATCGTAGGCAGGCGGTGGGGCGCGGGCATCGGCCCGTGGACGTACACCCGGGGTCGACACGCCCCGCCGGAGAGTGTCCGCGCCGGGCCGATGTGCCCGGCCGGTGGTCGGCGGGACCGTGTCGGCGTGATCGAAGTCGACGAACTGACGAAGAGATACGGCGACACGACGGCCGTACGGCGACTGACGTTCCAGGTGCGGCCGGGGCACGTCACCGGGTTCCTCGGCCCGAACGGAGCGGGAAAGACGACGACCCTGCGCATGCTGCTCGGTCTGATCGCGCCGACCACCGGGACGGCCACCGTCGACGGGCGCCCGTTCCGGGACCGGCCGCGCGGACTGCGGCATGTCGGCGCACTCCTGGACGCGGGCGATGTGCACGGCGGGCGCAGTGCGCGGGCCCATCTGTCGGCTCTCGCGCGCAGCAACCGGATCCCGGCGGGCCGGGTCGACGAGGTGCTGCGCGAGGTGGGACTTTCGGGCTCCGCGGCCCGCCGCCGCGTCGACGGCTACTCGCTGGGCATGAAGCAACGCCTGGGGATCGCGAGCGCGTTGCTCGGCGATCCGCCGGTGCTCCTTTTCGACGAGCCGCTCAACGGCCTGGACCCGGAAGGTGTCTTGTGGGTGCGCGGCCTGTTCCGCAGGCTCGCGGGCGAGGGCCGCACGGTCTTCGTCTCCAGTCACCTCATGTCGGAGATGGAGCACACCGCCGACGAGTTGATCGTCATCGGACGGGGTGAGCTGATCGCCGCGGAGAGCGCGGCACGGTTCGCGGCGCGCGGCACCGGGCATGCCGTGACGGTCCGCACGCCGGACGTCGAACGGCTGACGGCGGTGCTGTCCGCCGAGGGTGCGGCGGTGGCTCCGTACGACGCGCGGACGCTGAAGGTGTCGGCGCTGAGCGCGGCGCGTATCGGCGAACTCGCTTTCCAGCACCGGATCCTGCTCGAAGAGCTGACCCCGCAGGCCGCCTCCCTGGAAGCGGCGTTCATGGAACTGACCGCCGACAGCGCCGAATTCCTCGCCGGAGACTCCCGATGACAACCACCGCCACGCCCGCCTCCACGCCCGCTCCCCCTTTCCCTCCTGCTCCCGCTCCCCGTTTCCGGGATCTCCTCGGCGCCGAGTGGATCAAGCTCTGCTCGCTGCGCTCGACGTACTGGGCGCTCGGCGCGGGCGCCCTGGCGGTGATCGCGTTCAACGCGAACGCGGCGCGGGTGGACGCGGCCGACTATCCGCGCTTCGACGCTCAAATGCGGTCGCAGATGGCCCGGTTGGCCCTGCGGGACGCCTTCACCGACGGCTCCGCGATGATCCTGGTCCTGGCGGTGGCGAGCATCGGCGCGATCACGATCGTGGGCGAGTACGCGACCGGCCTGGTGCGGACGACCTTCGCGGCCGTTCCCGACCGGCGTGCGCTGATGGCGGCGAAGGTGGTCCTGGTGACCACGGTGATGACGGTCTACGGCGCTTTCGTCGCGGGCGCTTCGTTCGCCTCCACGCAGGCGATCCTCTCGACCCGTGCCGCGGGCGTCTCCCTGACCCACCCCGGCGCGCTGCGCGTCGTCTGCGCCTCGGCGCTCCTCGCCCCGGTCTGCGCGCTCGCCGGTATGGCGCTCGGGTCCCTCATCCGGCACAGCGCCACCACGATGGTCGCCGCCACCGCCGTGCTCCTGCTGATCCCCAGCTTCATCACCGACCGCTATGTCTGGACGGCCGCGGTGAAACACGCCCAGCCCGTCAAAGCCTGGAACCGCCTGGCGGACATCACCTACGCCCACGCCCCCTTCACCCTGGTCCCCCGCCACCAGGCGACGGTCACGGGCGCCTGGATCACCTTCGCCGCCTGGGCCGCGGTGTCGGCCGTCGTCGCGATCGTGACGGTGGACCGCCGGGATGTGTGAGGCGTACGGCCCGGACGCGTCCGTGGATGCACCCGCACGGTTGCCCCCTCCATCGCGGGGCGACGCAGGGGGCCGTCCGGATCACCTCTGGGCGCCGAAGCGGCGTACGTACGCGCGCTGCCAGGGTGTCTCCACCGCGTGCCGGTCGTAGTGCCGGCGTACGTACGCCACCGCGTCCTCGGGCGGTACGCCGTCGAGGACGGCGACGCAGGCCAGGGCCGTGCCGGTGCGGCCACGGCCGCCGCCGCAGGCGATCTCCACGCGTTCGTCGGCCGCCCGCCGCCAGGCCTCGGTGAGGACCGCGCGGGCCTCGGCGCGGTCGGCGGGCAGCCGGAAGTCCGGCCAGCGCAGCCAGCGGGCTTCCCAGGGGACCGGGGGCGGCTGTCCGCCGAGCAGGTGGACGGCGTACGTGGGCAGGGGGCCGCCGTCGGCCGGAAGCGGCCGGCGCAGGGCCCGGCCCCGGATCAGCCGGCCGGAGGGCAACGACAGCACACCCGCGCCGCCCGGGTCCCAAGTGCTGCTCTCGGCTTCGGCGCCGGGTCGCCCGCCGGGCTGCGAGTCGGGGTCGGTTTCGGCCACGGCCCGTTCAGCTCACGCCGCGGGAGCCCTGGGCCGCCCGTGTCTCGATTCCTCGGAAGTGGTCGGCCATCGCGCGCTGGGCGCCCTCGACGTCCCGTACCCGCAGAGCGGTGAGGATGTCGCGGTGACGGCGGGCCGTCACCTCCGGGGTGATGTCGTCGGTCCAGCCGCGCACCGCGGCGACCCGGCGGAAGACGGTCCAGAACGCGCCGAGCAGCTGGGGCACGAGCGGGTTGCCGAGCGAGGCGTACAGCAACTCGTGGAACTCGCTGTCGAGTTCGGGGAAGGAACGTCCGTCGTCGCCCGCCGTCTCCATTTCCGTGACGACGGCTTCGAGCCGGTCCAGCTCCTCCTCGGTCAGCACCTGGGCGACCCGGCTTATCAGTCCCTCCT
This sequence comes from Streptomyces sp. NPDC026500, assembly GCF_055567635.1. Taxonomy (NCBI): domain Bacteria; kingdom Bacillati; phylum Actinomycetota; class Actinomycetes; order Kitasatosporales; family Streptomycetaceae; genus Streptomyces; species Streptomyces sp. NPDC026500. The sequence goes on from NZ_JBVHQB010000005.1 coordinate 433,461, forward strand.
CCAGCACCTCGCGGACCTGGAGGATCTCGGCCAGCGCCCCGGTCGGATCGTCCGGACGGGCGAGCGTGCGGAAGGTCAGTCCGTCGACGAACGGCGTCATGGACGCCTCGCCCACATAGGTGCCGTAGCCGTGCCGGATCTCGACTATGTCGAGTGCCTGGAGGGCCTTGAGTGCCTCACGGACCGAGTTGCGGCTCACGCCGAGATCGGTCATCAGCTCGGTCTCGGTGGGCAGCGGCGCACCGGCCGGAAGCCCCTGGTCGAGGATCAGTTGCATGACCTCGCGCTGAATCTGACTGCTCACCCGGCGCTCGGGCCGACGCCGGTTCCCGGTCTCCTCAGGCATGCGCCGCATCGTACGCTCGCTGGACATCGGACGTCCCACCTCCGGGCTGATTAAACGCCAAGTTCGGCCAACTGCCCTGATTCATACCGCCATTGGTCGCACCTGTGGAAGATACGCCATTCGTGTGCGATCCCTTGACCCTCCGAGCGCCCCCTCTTATGGTCGCGCTGCCCCCTATGACGTAGGACGTCGTATCTCCTGCTCCCGGGCCATCGCACCGACCGCTCCACCGCCTCACCGGACCGCTCAACTGGACCACTCCTTGCTGGAGGAACCGTGCGCGACGTGAACCGCACTCCGGCGCTGCACCGCCGGTCGTTCCTGAAGTACACCGGGGCCCTGGGCGCGGCCGCCGCCCTCTCCTCGACCCTTGCCGCCTGCACATCCGGGCCGGAGTCGACGAACGACACCGGCGGTTCGGGCAGCGGCAGGAACGCCACACTGACGGCCGTGATCGGCTACGGGAACGACGGCAGCTGGGATCCGACGCAGACCGCGTCCGCCTTCTGCATGGCCGCCAACAACCACATCTACGAGGGCCTGCTCGACACCGACCCGATCTCCCGCGAGCCCTACGCCGCGCTCGCCACCCAGGTGCCCGCCGACCTCACCGGCACGTCGTGGAAGTTCACGCTGCGGGCGGGTGCCACGTTCCACGACGGGAAGCCGGTCACCGCCGACGACGTGGTCTTCGTCTTCGACCGGATACTCGATCCGAAGACCCAGACCCTCGCCAAGGGCTTCTTCGCCAGTTGGCTGAAGGAAGTCCGCAAGATCGACGCGCAGAACGTCGAGCTGGTCCTCAAGTTCCCGTTCCCCGAAGGGATCTCCCGGCTCACCCTGGCGAAGATCATGCCCAAGCACGTCTTCTCCCAGCCGGGTGCCTGGGACGACGCGATCAAGGGCAAGGCGATCGGCTCGGGCCCGTACCGGCAGACCGCGCACCACCCGAAGTCCAACACGACGTTCGAGGCGTTCGCCGCCTACAACGGGCCGCGCAAGCCCGCCTTCAAGAAGATGAACTGGCTGACCATAGTGGACGCCGCGCCCCGCGTCGCGAAGATCTCCGGGGCGAGCGCCGCTGCCCAGATCGCCGACAACATCCCGTACGCCAACATCGAACAGCTCCGCAAGGGCGGCATGACCGTCCAGGGCGGCGCGGGCATGAACAACCTGTTCCTGATGTTCAACACCCAGCACAAGCCGTTCGACGACGTACGCGTCCGCCAGGCGCTGCGCTACGCCATCGACACCGGCAAGATGGTCGAGGTCGCCCTCAGGGGGCACGGAAAGCCGTCGAGTTCCTTCCTCAACGAGGCCAACCCCTCCTACCGGCCCGCGAAGACCGTCTACTCCTACGACCCGGAGAAGGCGAAGAAGCTCCTGAAGGCGGCCGGGGTCAAGGGACTGAAGATCGAGATCCTGTCGGTGAACGTCAGCTGGATCGTCGACTGCCTGCCGACCATCAAGGCGTCCTGGGACGCGATCGGCGTACAGACGACGCTGTCCCCGCAGGAGACCACGGCCGTGTTCACCAAGATGGACCAGAAGCAGGACTACCAGGTGGTGGCCGCTGCCTCGAACCCCAACCAGTTCGGCCTCGACGCCGACCTGATCATGCACTACAACTACGGCCCCCAGAACCTGTGGATGGGCTACGCCCGTTGGGCCGGCGACCCGGTCGCCAAGCAGCTTTTCAAGGACATGGACCGGGCGACGCAGGAACCGGACGCCGACAAGAAGAAGACGATGATCCAGGGCTACATCGACGTCGTCGCCGAGCAGGCCGTGCTCTACCCGGTCGTGCACAACGAGCTGATGACGGCGTGGAATCCGCGCCGGCTCGCGGGGATAAGGCCCCAGCCCTACCCGGGCATCAACCTGCTGCAAGCCAAGTGGGTCTAGGCGACGAGGGAGTTCGTACGTGGTCGCCATCGTCAGGATCCTGCTGCGCCGCGTCGCGCTGCTCGTGCCGCTGATGCTCGGGATCGTCCTGTTCGTGTTCCTGGTGATGCGGTTCTCGGACGTCGATCCGGCGTCCGCGTTCTTCCAGGGCGCCAACCCGACCCCGCAGCAGCTGCACGACTTCCGGGAGCAGAACGGACTGCTCGATCCGCTGCCCGTGCGCTACTTCCACTTCGTGGCGGACCTGGTGCACGGCGACATGGGCACCAGCGCGCTGACCCGGGCGCCGGTCGTCGAACAGGTCACCACCGCGCTGCCGCTCACGCTCCAGCTCACCTTCCTGGGGCTCGGCATCGCGGTGGTGCTGGCGCTGTTCGGCGGGGTCACGGCCGCGATCTACCGCGACCGGCTGCCCGACCAGATCATCCGGGTGGTGTCCCTGACCGGGGTCGCCGCACCGGGCTTCTGGCTGGCGCTGCTCATGATCCAGTACCTCGCCGTCGACCAGGGCTGGTTCCCGACCGGCGGCTACATCAACCCGGCCGACTCGCTCTCGGGCTGGCTGAAGACCATGGCGCTGCCCGCGCTCGCGCTCTCGCTGCCGGTCGCGGCCCAGCTCACCCGGATCGTCCGGACGTCCGTGGTCGAGGAGCTCGACAAGGACTACGTGCGCACCGCGATCGGCAGCGGGCTGCCGCCCCGGGTGGTCGTCGGCCGCAACGTCCTGCGCAACGCCCTCATGAACCCGCTCACCGTGCTGGGCCTGCGCGTGGGCTATCTGCTGGGCGGCGCGGTCGTCATCGAGACGATCTTCTCGCTGCCCGGCATGGGCAAGCTGATGATCGACGCCGTGCAGAACGGTGACCCGGCGGTCGTGCAGGGCGTCGTCCTGACCACGGCCATCGGCTTCGTGGTCGTGAACCTCGTCATCGACATCCTGTATCTGCTGGTCAACCCACGACTGAGGGAAGCGACCTGATGTTCACGCGGAAGGATCTGGCGGGGGCCCTCGCCCGGCCCGGAATCCGGCTGCGCGGCTGGCGCAGGCTGCCGCCGCTGTCGAGGATCGCGGTCTGCTTCCTGGCCGTGGTCCTCGTGGTGGCGCTGTTCGCCCCCCTGCTCGCGCCGCACGACCCGCTCGACCAGCGGCCGCAGGCGGACGGCACCGGGCATCCGTCGGCCGGTCACTGGATGGGGCAGGACAGTCTCGGCCGGGACATCCTCAGCCGGCTGATGTACGGGGCGCGCTGGTCCCTGGCGATCGGTCTCGGCGCCACCGCGCTCGCCCTGGTCGTGGGAGCACTGCTCGGCGCGGTCGCCGCGACCTCGCGCAAGGCGGTCGACGAGACGCTGATGCGCTGCCTGGACGTCGTGATGGCGTTCCCCGGCATCGCGCTCGCCGCCGTGCTCGTCGCCGTGTTCGGCGGCGGCATCACCGTACTGATCTGCGCGATCGCGTTCCTGTTCACCCCGCCCGTCGCCCGGGTCGTGCGGGCGAACGTCCTCGACCAGTACGGGGAGGACTACGTCACGGCAGAGCAGGTGATCGGCGCCCGCACCCCGCACATCGTCCTGCGGCACGTGGCCGTCAACTGCGCGGCCCCCATCCTGGTGTTCTGCACCGTGCAGGTCGCCGAGGCGATCGTGTTCGAGGCCTCGCTGTCCTTCATCGGCGCGGGCGTACGGCCCCCGGCCCCGTCCTGGGGCAGCGTCATCGCCGACGGCAAGAACATGGTGCTGACCGGCGGCTGGTGGGCCACCGTCTTCCCGGGCCTGCTGATGCTGGTCACCGTGCTGTGCCTGAACATCCTGTCCGAGGGTGTCTCCGACGCGTGGGCCGCGCCCGCGGCCCGGGAGGTGTCCGTGCCCCCCGCCGAGGACCGCCTCGAAGCCCCCGAGCCGGGCAGCGGCACGGTCCTCGAACTGCCGGGTCTGGCGGAGGCCGCCGCCCGGCTGCGCTCACGGGCCCGCCCGCTCCCGTCGGGCCGGCAGCCCGTCCTCGCCGTCGAGCATCTGGCCATCGGCTTCGACGACCGGCACCGCGGTGTGGACATCGTCGACGGCATCAGCTTCGAGGTGTATCCCGGCGAAGTCCTGGGCCTGGTGGGCGAGTCGGGCTGCGGGAAGTCGCTGACGGCCCTGACCGTGATGGGCCTGGAGCCGAAGGGCGCCCGGGTGCGCGGCCATGTCCGTTTCGACCAGCGGCAGTTGGTGGGCGAGCCGATGCGGGTACGGCGCCGACTGCTGGGCCACGAGATGGCGATGGTCTACCAGGACGCGCTGTCTTCCCTGAACCCGGCGATGACGATCAGGGCACAGCTGAAGCAGGTGATACGGCGGGGCGGCAAGCGCACGGCGGCCGAACTCCTCTCTCTGGTCGGCCTCGATCCCGAGCGCACCCTGCACAGTTACCCCCACGAGCTCTCCGGCGGCCAGCGCCAGCGCGTCCTGATCGCGATGGCCCTGTCCCGCGAGCCCAAGCTGATCGTCGCGGACGAACCGACGACGGCCCTGGACGTGACGGTCCAGGCGCAGGTCATAGAGCTGCTGCTGCGGCTGCGGGCGGAATTGGACTTCGCGCTGATCCTCGTCTCGCACGACCTGGCGCTGATCTCGGCGGTCACCGACCGGGTGGTCGTGATGTACGGCGGCCAGATCGTGGAGACGGGGGTGACGGCGGACCTGGTGGAGTCCCCGGCACACCACTACACGCGCGGGCTGCTGGGCAGCGTGCTGTCCCTGGAGTCGGCCGCGGAGCGCATGACGCAGATCAGGGGGGTCGTCCCCTCCCCCGCCGACTTCCCGGCCGGCTGCCGGTTCGCCGACCGGTGTCCGATGGCGAGCGAGGTGTGCCGGACGACGGCGCCGGACCTGGTCGGCCCGCACACGCACACGGCGGCCTGCCACCACCCGGCCGTCGACCTGGTGACCACGGAGAGCGAGGCCGTGAAGTGAGGACCGATCCGACGGCGCCGGGGGCCGTCACATGACCGCGCCGGTGCGGGAGGCCGAGGCCCGCCGGACGGACGCGCTCGTCCGGCTCACCGACGTGCATGTCGTCCACAAGGCGCGCAGCGGCGGTGTGTTCACCAGGGACCGGGTGTACGCCCTGACCGGCGCCGATCTCACCATCGTGCCCGGCGAGACGATCGGCGTCGTCGGCGAGTCGGGCTGCGGCAAATCGACGCTCGCGAAGGTGCTCGTGGGGGTGCAGCGGCCGACCTCCGGGACCGTGACCTTCCGCGGCCGCGACCTGTGGTCCCTGAAACCGGACGAGCGGCGCACGGCCGTCGGCGGCAGCACGGGCATGATCTTCCAGGACCCGTCGACGGCTCTGAACCGCCGGCTGCCCGTGCGCCGCATCCTGCGCGACCCGCTGGATGTGCACCGACGCGGCACCTCGGCCGAACGGGCCGACCGGGTGAAGGAGTTGATGTCCCTGGTCGGCCTGCCCCGGGCCCTCGCGGACGCGCTGCCCGGCCAGCTCTCCGGCGGTCAGCGCCAGCGGGTGGCGATCGCCCGCGCCCTGGCCCTGGATCCCGAGCTGGTGGTGGCCGACGAGCCGACGAGCGCGCTGGACGTGTCGGTCCGCGCGCAGATCCTCAACCTGCTCCTCGATCTGAAGGAACGCCTGGGCCTGGCCCTGGTGTTCGTGTCCCACGACATCCAGACGGTGCGCCGGATGAGCGACCGGGTGATCACGATGTACCTGGGCCGGATCGTGGAGGAGTCCCCGGCCGACGAGGTCACCGACGGCTCCCGCCACCCGTACACCCGGGCGCTGTTCTCGGCGACCCCGGGCCTGCTGGATCCGATCGAGCCGATTCCGCTGACCGGGCCCGTCCCTTCGGCGACGCGCCCGCCGAGCGGCTGCCCCTTCCGCACCCGGTGCTGGAAGGCGGACGAGGAGTGCGCGACCCGGATGCCGGAGTTCACGGCCGCGTCGAGCCCGGGTCACCGCTTCCGGTGTCACCATCCTGTCGAGGAGGGCCGGTCGACGCGCACCCTGGTCGCCCAGGCCGAGTCCGCCGCCATGGCCGACGTTCCGTTCCAGCAGCACATCCGGGAGCCTTCATGACCTTCCCCGCCCCGCTGACCGGTGTCGTACCGCCCGTCTGCACGCCCCTGACACCGGACCGCGAGGTGGACGTCCCGTCGCTCACCAGACTGATCGACCATCTGGTGGACGGCGGGGTGCACGGCCTGTTCGTCCTCGGCTCGACGTCCGAGGTGGCCTATCTGACGGACGCGCAGCGCAAACTGGTGGTGGAGACGGCGGCGGGGCATGTCGCCGGTCAACTCCCCGTCCTGGCCGGTGCGATCGACATGACGACGCCCCGCGTCCTGGACCACGCGCACACCGCCCGCGCCGCGGGAGCGGACGCGATCGTGGTCACGGCCCCCTTCTACACCCGCACCCATCCCGCGGAGATCGCCCGCCACTTCCGTGTCGTCGCCGCCCGCGCGTCGCTCCCCGTGTTCGCGTACGACCTGCCGGCCTCCGTCCACACCAAGCTGAGCCCCGGACTGGTCCTCGAACTCGCCGCCGACGGTGTGCTGGCCGGTCTCAAGGACTCCAGCGGCGACCTCGGCGCCTTCCGCACGGTCGTCACCGGTGTTCGTACCCACCCCCGCGTCACCGGCTTCACCGCGCTCACCGGCTCCGAGGTGGTCGTCGACTCGGCCCTGGCCCTCGGCGCGGACGGCGCGGTCCCCGGCCTGGCCAATGTGGATCCGGCGGGCTACGTACGGCTGTACGAGCTGTGCGCGGCGGGCGACTGGGAGCGGGCCCGGGCGGAGCAGGAGCGGCTGTGCGAGCTGTTCGGCCTGGTGAGCGTCGGCGACCCGGCCCGGATGGGCGGCAGCTCCTCGGCCCTCGGCGCCTTCAAGGCCGCGCTGTTCCTGCGGGGCGTCATCGACTGCCCCGCGACGGCGGAACCCCAGGTACCGCTGTCGCAGGGCGAGGTCGAGCGGGTCGGGAAGTACCTGGCCTCGGCGGGACTGCTCTAGGGCCGGACACCGCGTCGCTCCGGCCGGGGCCGGACACCGCTACCCCAGCAGTCCGCTCAACGACGGCAGCCGCCTGAACTCGACGCTCTCGTACGGTCCCGTGACACCGGTCTCGTAGAGGATGCCGACCCGGGAGGTGCCGAGCTGGACGAGGTCCGAGTAGGCGGCTCGCTGGGTGGACAGGGTGCTCGCCTTCACGAAGGTCGCGCCGGCGGTGGTGCTGCGCCAGACGGCCATGGACTGGCGGACGGTGGGGACGGACGGCCCGGAGAAGAGGAGAGGGGCGAAGCGGCCGGTCAGCTGGAGGACGCTGCCCTGGACGACGGGGACGTCGTTCAGGGTGGGCTGGACGGCGAAGGGCCGGTCCAGGGTCTCGGCGCCGTCGCTGGAGTAGGAGTCGAGGCGGTTGCCAAGGCTGGTGCCGTTCTGGTCGCGCGAGGTGAAGTAGAGCCGTCCGTCGGGGAGTTCGGCCACGGAGCTCTCATTGGCGTTGTCGACCCCGTCGTACGAGTCGTCGACGAAGCCGAGCCGCCAGGTGATCCCTCCGTCGTCGCTGTAGAGCGCGTGCGCTCCGTAGTACTTCGGCTCCTGACCGGTGTCGGCGGACCCGGTGGGCGGGGCGGCGGAGTGGTTGGCGGGCACGACCAGGCGCCCGGCGTGCGGTCCGTGGCGCAGCGCGATCGCGTGGCCGGGGCCGGTGGCGTACCAGCGCCAGCCCGGCAGTTTCGCCTGGGCCGTGATGTCCCGCGGGGCGGAGAAGTGCCGCCCGTCGTCACGGCTGGTCTGGACGAAGACGCGCCGGCTCTGCTCCGCCGTGACCTCGCCCCGCATGATCTGCGCCTCGGTCACCGCGCCGCTGTTGTAGGACGTGAGCAGGACGATCCGGCCGGTCCGTGGGTCCACCACCGGCGCCGGGTTGCCGCGGGTGTCGCCGCCGCCGGACGCGACGACGCGGAGCGGGCTCCAGGTGCAGCCGCCGTCGGACGACCGTCTGAGGACGACATCGATGTTCCCGGTGTCACCGGCGCCGCTGTGCCGCCCCTCGGCGAAGGCGAGCAGCGTGCCGGCCCGGGTCATGACGGTCGCGGGGATGCGGTAGGTGTCATAGCCCTCCTGGCCCGCTGTGTACGGGACGGAGGATGTGCAGCCCCCGCCGGTCAGCGGCGCGGCCGAGGCGGTGCCGCCCGTGGCGGAGAGGGTGGTGAGGAGTCCGGCGGCGGCTGCGAACGCGACCATGCGGCTCATGCTGGTCATGGCACTCCCTGGAGTACGTCGACTGCATCGGACATGGAACGTGGGACGTGGGACGTCCTCGTGAACCTAATGTTCCCCGGGTGCCACAGCAATACCCGTGCTTTCACGGCGTGTTGACGAGACGTCAGTTGACGCCGGCGTCTCGCCGGACCGGCGCCGGGCCGGTCAGGCCTGCCCCGCCTCTCCCGGAGTCACCAGGCCCGACTCGTACGCCACGATGACCAGCTGGGTCCGGTCGCGGGCGCCCAGCTTGCCGATGATGCGGCTGACATGGGTCTTCGCGGTGAGCGGGCTGAGCCCCAACGCCGCCGCGATCTCGGTGTTGTTGAGGCCGCGCGCGACCAGGGTGAGCACCTCGCGTTCGCGCTCGGAGAGCCCTTCGGGGCCGCCCACCGTGAGCGCGGGAACCGATGGCGTGCGCAGGAAGCGGGCGACCAGGCGGGCGGTGGGGCCCGGTGAGAGCAGCGCGTCCCCGGCGGCCACCGTGCGGATCGCGTCGAGGAGTTCGGCGGGCCGGGTGTCCTTCACCAGGAAGCCGGAGGCGCCCGCGCGCAGCGCCTCAACGATGTGCTCGTCGGTGTCGTACGTGGTGAGCACGAGCACCCTGACCCCGGTCAGGCTCTCGTCGGCCGCGATGAGCCGGGTCGCCTCGATGCCGTCCAGGTCGGGCATGCGGATGTCCATGACGATCAGGTCGGCCCGCTCGGTGCGGGCCAGCTCGACGGCCTCCCGCCCGGTGGCCGCCTGTCCGACGACCTCCATGTCCCGCGCCGACTCCACGAGCATGGCGAACGCGGCCCGCACGAGGTTCTGGTCATCGGCGAGGACCACACGGATGGTCATCGGAGCTCGCCCCTCCCGGGCTCGGACACGGCCACGGAGTCGAGCCCGGGATCGCGTACGGCCCCGGAATCACGTACGGCCAGGGGATCGCGTACGGCCTCGGGACCACCCGGCGCCCCGGGCGCGCCTACGTCATCGGCGTTCCGTACGTCATCGGAGGCGCCCGGCGCTCCGGGACGGTCCGCGCAGTCCGCCGCCGTCCACTGCTCCGGCAGCGTCGCGCGCAGGGGCAGTACCGCCACCACCGCGAATCCGCCCCCTTCCCGCGTCCCGGTCTCCACCGTGCCGCCCACACTACGAGCCCGCTCCCGCATCCCCACCAGGCCGAAGCCGGGCGAGCCGCCCGCGTCACCGATGCCGTCGTCCGTGACCGTCACGCGCAGGGCCCAGCCGTCCATGCTCAGGTCGACGCGGACACTCACCCCGGGGCCCGCGTGCCGTACCGCGTTGGTCAGCGCCTCCTGGACGATGCGGTAGGCGGCGGCGCCCACGGCGGAGGGAACACCGTCGGCCCGGACCGCGGCCGGCATATCCACCCGCGCGCCCGCCGAACGGGCCGCCGCCACCAGATCGGGTACCCCGTCGAGGCCGGGCAGCGGCCCCCGTCCGTCGCTGCCGCCGTGCTCGGAGTCGCGCAGCACCTCCAGCGTGGACCGCAGTTCGCCGCGCGCGCTCCGGCAGGTCTCGGAGATGTCGTCGAGGGCCTTGGCGACGGCCGTACGGTCGAGGCGGTCGGGGTCGGCGGCCAGCACGTGCGCGGCGACGGAGGTCTGCACGCCGATCAGGGTGATGCTGTGGGCGAGCAGATCGTGCAGGTCACGGGCGATGCGCAGACGTTCCTCGGCGACCCGGCGGCGGGCCTCCTCCTCACGGGTGCGTTCGGCGCGCTCGGCGCGATCGACCACCGAGGCGAAGTACTGCCCGTGCACCCGGGCGCACACGCCGAGAACGATGAACGCGACGATCCAGCCGGTGACGCGCAGCGCCTGGGTGCCCTCGGCGGAGCCCTGACCGAACTTGACCGCGAGCATGATCCCGATGACCCCGCTGCCGATCACCAGGGAGCGCAGCGGGCGCCCGGTGGCGGCGACCGTGAACAGCGCGGTCATCGAGACGAGCAGCGGCGCGTTGTGGTTGAAGTCGAGTGCGTGGTACGGGCCGACACAGGCGACGAGCGCGAGGAACGCGGCGAGCGGGGCGCGTCGCCGCCAGATCACCGGGATGTGCGCGGCGATCAGCAGGGTCCAGCCGAGCGCGTCCAGGCGCCGGCCGTCGGCCTGCACGGTGAAGGCCACGGTGATGTCGAGAATCAGCAGCACGCCGGCGAGCAGCGCGTCCTGGCGCAGGATCCGCGCCGGGCCGGCGTTCCCCCGGCGTCCGAAGCCGGTGCGGTGCAGCATGCGTTTGACGTCCACCGCTTCATCCTCCGTGAGGGGGCGCCCCTCGGGGAGAGAGGGGCGCCCGATGTCCGTTGTGTGCGCAGGGAGCTGCCGGGCCGCTCAGCCTACGGCGACGGGCTCCTGCTTCCCCGCCGCCTCGGTGTCCGGCTTGCGCGAGAGGCCGCCCGGCCACCACACCATGCGTCCCAGCGCCACGCTCGCGCTGGTCACCAGGTACGTACGGACGAGGAAGGTGTCGAGCAGCACACCGACCGAGATCACGAAGCCGAGCTCGACGAGCTGGAGGAGCCCCATGTTCGTGAGCACCGCGAAGGTGGCCGCGAGGACGAGGCCTGCCGAGGCGATCACGCCTCCCGTGGTGCGCAGCGCGGTGAGCGCGGCGGCGGCCGGCTCGGCACCGGAGAGGGATTCCTCCCGCATCCGGTGCATGAGGAAGATCCCGTAGTCGACGCCGAGAGCGACCAGGAACACGAAGGACAGCAGGCCGAGACCGGGATCGGTCCCCTCGAACCCGAGCAGCGGGCCGAAGACGAGGCCGCCGATACCGAGCGCCGCTCCCCACACCGCGATGACGGCGGCGACGAGCAGCAGCGGGGCGACGAGCGACCGCAGCAGCAGGACCAGGATCAGCAGCACCGAGACGAGGACGATCGGTACGACGACGAGCCGGTCGCGGGCATTGGTGTCCTGGAGGTCGATCTGCTGGGCGCTCGGGCCACCGACGTACGATCCGCCGAGGTCCGCCCGCAGGGCCTTGATCGTGGCGGTCTCGGCCGCCGACTGGGGAGCGCCGCGCGCGATGACGGAGATCTCCGTCCAGCCGCCGCCGCTGCGTCCGCGCTCGGCGCTCGCGACACCGGCGTGGCCGCGCACCGAGGCCAGCGTCGTGTCCGCCCGCCCGGTTGGGGTGATCACGGTGATCGGCTGGGTGCCCCGCCCCGGGTAGGCGCCGGCGAGGGTCTCCATCGCGGCGACCGAGTCGGGCCGGTGGGCGAAGGCGTCCTGCTGCTTCAGCGGGCCGGGCAGGTTCAGCGTGCCGAGGGCGAGCGCCCCGAGCAGGACGGCTCCACCGGCGAGCACGACGAGCGGCCGGCGGCCTGCGGAGGACCCCATCGCGGAGAACAGGCTCCGCCGCTGCTTGGGCTCGGTGCCGAAGGCGGGGACGAGCGGCCAGAACACCCGCCGCCCGAGAAGGACGAGTACGGCGGGCAGCAGGGTCAGCATGGCGACGAGGGCGCAGAGCACGCCTACGGTGCCCGTCGGGCCCATGCCCCGGCTGCTGTTGAGGTCGGCGGCGAGCAGGCACAGCAGTCCGGCGGCGACGGTGCCGGAGGAGGCGAGCACGGCGGGCCCGCAGCCGCGCAGGGCCTCCCTCATGGCGTCGTAGGGCCGTTCCACGCGCCGCAGTTCCTCCCGGTAGCGGGAGATGATCAGCAGGGCGTAGTCGGTGCCGGCGCCGAAGACGAGGATCGTCATCACGCCCGAGCTCTGGCCGGAGACGCTCGTGCCGAACGCCTGGTGGAGTCCGTAGGCGACGCCCATGGACAGGTAGTCGGCGACGCCCGCGACGGCGAGCGGCACGAGCCACAGCAGCGGGCTGCGGTAGATGAGGATCAGCAGGATGGCCACGACGGCGACGGTGGTGTAGAGCAGCGGTCCGCCGAGCGAGTTGTAGACCTCCGCGGCGTCGGTGGCCAGTGCGCCGGGCCCGCCGACGTCGACGCTCATCCCGTCCGTTCCCCGGGCGACATCGCGTACGTCGTTCACGAACGCGTCGCGCTTCTTCTCGTCGGTGCCGGGCGCGGTACTGGCGACCGCGTACATCAGCGTGCTGCCGTCGGGGGACGGCACCGCCTCGGGGGTGCCGGTGAGCGGGTTCGCCCGGGTGATCGCGGCGACCTGACGGGCCGCCGTGTCCCGGTCGGCGGAGCGGAGGCCCCCGTCGCGGTGGTAGACGAGCACGAGCTCGGTGGCCTCCCCGCCGGGCAGCCGGTCCTCGATCTTCGCGACCTGCGTGGAGTCCGCGCTCGACGGCAGATAGTCGACGGCACGGTCGTGCTGCACGTCCGAGAGCTTCGCCGCGAACGGCCCGACGGCGGCCAGCACGGCCACCCACAGCCCGAGCAGCAGCCAGGGCACGGCAGCCCGCCGCCGTGGGCCTGTGCTCGTCTTTCCGGCCTTCTCGGGCCCCATGGCGGGGTCCTCCCCTTCTCGCGGAATGTCTGGACAAGCTCCAGACTCCCGGCGCGGCGGACGCGATACGTCGCGCGGAAGGGCGAGTTCGGGGGTACTGCGAGGGGTGACGCGGGGGCCGGACTACTCCCTGGGGAGTAACGGCGGGGCGGGGCGGGACTACGACGGCGTCCGTGCCGTCGCCAGGAGGCGGGGCGGGACTACGACGGCGTCCGTGCCGTCGCCAGGAGGCGGGTCACGTCGTCCGAGCAGATCGTCAGGGCCGCGCCCACGGTGGCGAGGACGTCCCGTTCGGCGGGGGTGTACGGCCCGTCGGCGAGAGCGATGCGGGCGCCCTGGAGAAGGATCGCCTCGCGGCCCGTCGGGGCGAGGTGCGGGGCCAGCGGGTCCAGGGCCTCGTGGAGTTCTATGGCCAGGCTCGCTCCGCAGGGCTCGCCGAAGAAGCGGCCCGTGTCGGCGGCGAGGGCCTCGACGAGGGCGCTGAGCTGGTCCTCCGTGCAGTCGTCGAAGCCGGCCGAGCGGACGGCCGTGGCGGCGGTCTCCAGGGACGAACGGGCGCAGCCGCCGCCCGCCGCGAGGACCGCGAGGGCGACGGTGTGTACGGCGTCGCGGAGCATCGCGGAGAAGCGGGTGGTGGTGGGGTGGTCGAGGACGTCGGCGCCGTAGTGGTGCCGGCAGGCGGCGCATTCGACGACGGGCCCCGTCTCGCCGCGCGGGAGAACCGGAACACCCAGAAGAGTGAAGCGCCGTCGGCCGGCGAGCCGCTGGTAGTTGCGGTCGCCACCGCAGCCGGGGCAGAAGAACTCCCCGTCGCCCACGGTGCTCCACGCGGTACGGGTGCCCAGGATGCGGGGAACCTGAACTGCACGACCGTTTCGTCCCCATCCTGGCAGCACGTCGCACACCTCCGTAACTCCCCCACAGCCTTAAAGGCGTGGGAGGTACCCCCACGGCAACATCGCCGTGCTGGCGTGATGTTAGCCACATTGTCGAGGTGTAGTCAGTACCTAGGACGAGACCTGCTCGTGACCTGCACATGGATTGGCCGGGATACGACCCGGCCCCGCCCGCCTCGAAAGGCGGACGGGGCCGGAAAGAACCAGGTGGACGAGGTCAGCGGGCCGCTCGGTTGACGGCGGAGACGACGGCCTTCAGCGAGGCACGTGTCGTATTCGCGTCGATGCCGATTCCCCACAGGACCTTGTCGCCGATCGCGCACTCGATGTACGACGCGGCCTGCGCGGAGGCGCCCTCGCTCATCGTGTGCTCCTGGTAGTCCAGCAGGCGCACGTCGACGCCGATGGACTGCAGGGCGTCGAAGAAGGCGGAGATCGGACCGTTGCCGGTGCCGCTCAGGACGGTGTCGACGCCGTCGACCGTGGCTTCGACGGTCAGCGCGTCCACGCCGTCCTTGTCCGTGGTGGACTGGCCGGTCCTGACCTGGATACGGCCCCACGGGTTCCCGGGGTTGGGCAGGTACTCGTCCTGGAAGGTCGCCCAGATGTCCTTCGGCGTGACCTCGCCGCCCTCGGCGTCCGTCTTCGCCTGGATGATCTTCGAGAACTCGATCTGCATCCGGCGCGGCAGGTCCAGCTTGTGGTCGTTCTTCAGGACGTACGCGATACCGCCCTTGCCCGACTGCGAGTTGACGCGGATGACGGCCTCGTAGGAGCGGCCGACGTCCTTCGGGTCGATGGGCAGGTACGGGACGGCCCACTCGATGTCGTCGACGGTGACGCCCCTGGCGGCCGCGTCGGCCTCCATCGCGTCGAAGCCCTTCTTGATGGCGTCCTGGTGGGAGCCGGAGAAGGACGTGTAGACCAGGTCGCCCACGTACGGGTGGCGCGCGTGGACCTCCATCTGGTTGCAGTACTCCCACGTACGACGGATCTCGTCGATGTCGGAGAAGTCGATCTGCGGGTCGACGCCCTGCGAGAACAGGTTCATACCCAGGGTGACCAGGTCGACGTTGCCGGTGCGCTCACCCTGGCCGAACAGGCAGCCCTCGACGCGGTCGGCGCCGGCCATCAGCGCCAGCTCGGCGGCGGCGACGGCCGTACCGCGGTCGTTGTGGGGGTGGATCGACAGACAGACGTACTCGCGGCGGGACAGGTGACGGCCCATCCACTCGAAGCGGTCCGCGTGCGTGGAGGGGGTCGAACGCTCCACCGTGGCGGGCAGGTTGAGGATGATCTCGCGGCCCGGACCGGGCTGCCAGACGTCCATGACCGCCTCGCAGACCTCCAGCGCGAAGTCCAGCTCGGTGTCGGTGAAGATCTCGGGGCTGTACTGGTACCCGAACTCGGTCTCGGGGCCCAGCAGTTTCTCCGCGTACTCGACGACCAGGCGCGTGCCGTCGACGGCGATCTGCTTGATGTCGTCCTTGGAGCCGCGGAAGACGACACGGCGGAAGACCGGCGCGGTGGCGTTGTACAGGTGCACGTTGGCGCGCTTGGCGCCCTTCAGCGACTCGACGGTCCGCTCGATCAGGTCCTCACGGGCCTGGGTCAGTACGGAGATCGTGACGTCGTCCGGGATCGCGGTCTCGTCCTCGACGATCGAGCGGACGAAGTCGAAGTCCGTCTGGCCCGACGCCGGGAAGCCGACCTCGATCTCCTTGTAGCCCATCTTCACCAGCAGGTCGAACATCTCGCGCTTGCGCGCGGGCGACATGGGGTCGATCAGGGCCTGGTTGCCGTCGCGCAGATCCGTGGAGAGCCAGCGGGGGGCGACGGTGATCCGGTTGTTCGGCCAGTCGCGGTCGGCGATGTCGACCTGCTCGTACTGCCCGTACTTGTGGACCGGCATCGACGTGGGACGCTGACGGTTCGTGCGGGTGTGCTGGCTGCTCTGGCTGTTCGCCATGATGCGTAGGCTCCTCAGGATGTCCGAAAGGACGGCCGACGGCGCAACGCCAGACTCCGCGGGGAGGGGGTCGGCCTCGACTACAGGCCCTCGCCGCGGCAGCTAAGGAGAAGCAGCCCGAAACGCATGATGCTCCGCAGCCTAGCGGAGCCGGCGCTCCGTACGGAGGGCTGTATCAGTATGCGGGATCGCACCCCCCAAAAGGGACAAAAAGTGCGCTATACCACTTCCAGGCGGAATCCCAGGCTCCTTATCGCCGCATTTCACCAATCATGGTTGCACGTAGTGACATAGAGGTCACCCAGTGCAAGGGTGCCGGGCATGACGACCAACGGGGGCTTCGAGCCCGTCCACTGCACCATCGTGCCGCCCCACGTCCTCGACAAGCTCGCCCAGCACGAGGACCCGGCGCTCTCCGGTCCCGCGCGCCAGACCCTGGAGCGCGACGCCTACGAGCGCACCCACCGGCGGCTGACGACCGTCCTCGGCGCGCCGGCCGTGCCCGCGCCCGCGGGGCCCGACGAGCACACACCGCACCGCACGATCTACGACGCCCGCCATCGCCAGGACCTCCCCGGCAAGAAGGTCCGCGGCGAGGGCGACAAGCCCGGCAAGGACGCCACGGTCAACCGCGCGTACGCCGGCCTCGGCGCGACCTTCGAGCTCTACCTGAACGCCTACCAGCGCACCTCGATCAACGGCGAGGGCCTGCCGCTCGACGCCACCGTGCACTTCGACACGGACTACAACAACGCCTTCTGGAACGGCGAGCAGATGGTGTTCGGCGACGGCGACGGCGAGATCTTCCTCGACTTCACCATCCCGGTCGACGTCATCGGCCACGAACTGACCCACGGCGTCACCCAGTACACGGCGAACCTCACCTACTTCGGCCAGCCGGGCGCCCTGAACGAGTCCATGTCGGACGTCTTCGGCTCGCTGATCAAGCAGTACACGCTCGGCCAGACCGCCGCCGAGGCCGACTGGCTGATCGGCGCCGGTCTCCTCGCCCCGCGGATCACCGGCACGGCCCTGCGCTCCATGAAGGAGCCGGGCACCGCGTACGACGACCACGTCCTCGGCAAGGACCCGCAGCCCGGGACGATGGACGGCTACGTCAACACCGGCCGCGACAACGGCGGCGTCCACATCAACTCCGGCATCCCCAACCACGCCTTCTACCTCGTCGCCCAGGCACTCGGCGGCCACGCGTGGGATCGGGCCGGACAGATCTGGTACGACGTCCTCACCGGCGGGGAGCTGCCCCAGCAGGCCCTCTTCTCGGACTTCGCGCGGCTCACGCTCGCCGCGGCGCGGACCCGTTACAACGACGGGGAGGAACTGCTGGCCGTGACGAAGGCCTGGGAGCAGGTCGGAGTCCCGTCCGCGTAGCCCCGGACCTGGGGTCCCTGGCCCGTGGCCCCGGCGGCCCGGACCCGTGCCCAGGAGGCATCGATCCGGACGCGTCACCCGAAGGCATGGCTCCGGGCGCCCGACTCGTACTAGACAGGACCCATGCGTATTGAAGTGCGGCGCACGGGCGGATTCGCGGGCATCGAGCGCCGTGCCGAGGTGGACACCTCGGGACGGCCCGACGCCCCCGAGTGGCAGGCCCTGGCCGAGCGGGCACTCGACGCTGGCCGGGGCACGCCCCCGGTCGGCGTCCCCGACGGCTTCAGCTATCGGATCACGGTGGACGGGAAGACGGTCTACGCCGCCGACCCCGCACTGACGGAGGAGCAGCGCGAGCTGATCTCACGGGTACTGAAGGAGGGCGCCTGACGGAGGACACCTCACGGTCCGACGCAAGATGCCTGACGGGCGCCGGGAGAGGGCGCCCGAGAACGCCGGCACAGGGAACGACAATCACGGGAAGCCCGCGAGTTCGCGCCGACCCGTTGACTTCCGTTACCGCCGGTACAGATGATCGCGCGCATGGCGACGAACCCGCTCCCGCAGTTCCCGTCCGGCTTCCTCTGGGGCGTGTCCACCTCGGCCCACCAGATCGAGGGGGCCGTGGACGAACGCGCACCCTCGGTGTGGGACGCGTTCAGCGCCGGGCCCGGACACATCAAGGACGGCTCCACTGCGGCGGTGGCCTGCGACCACTTCCACCGCTACCCGCAGGACGTGGCCCTCCTCGCCGGCCTCGGCGTGGACGCGTACCGCTTCTCGGTCTCCTGGCCCCGGGTGAACTCCCCGGGCGGCCTCGACTTCTACGACCGCCTGGTCGACGCCCTGTGCGCGGCGGGCATACGGCCCGTGCCGACCCTCTTCCACTGGGACCTGCCGGCGGAGCTCGACTGGCTGAACAGGGACACCGCCGAGCGGTTCGCCGAGTACACCTCGGTCGTCGCCGAACGCCTCGGCGACCGTGTCAAGAAGTGGATCACTCTCAACGAGCCCGCCGAACACACCCTGTTGGGCCACGCGCTCGGCGCGCACGCCCCCGGCAAGCAGCTCCTGTTCGACGCGCTGCCGGTGGCCCACCACCAGCTCCTCGCCCACGGGCTCGCCGTACGGGCCCTGCGCGCGGCCGGCGCCGGCGACATCGGGATCGCCAACTCGCACGGGCCGACGTGGGCGGCCTCGGACCGTACCGAGGACGTGGAGGCGGCCGACTTCTACGACCTCCTGCTCAACCGCCTCTTCGCCGATCCCGTCCTGCTCGGCCAGTACCCCGAAGGCATCGGCGAGTTGATGCCCGGCGACGTCGAGGCGGACCTGAAGATCATCGGCGAGCCGGTCGACTGGTACGGGATCAACTACTACCAGCCGACCAAGGTGGGCGCTCCCGAGGGTGCGGAGATCGAGTTCAGCGGACTCACGCTGCCCGCCGAACTGCCCTTCACCGTCAAGGAACTGGAGGGCTACCCGGTCACCGACTTCGGCTGGCCGGTGGTGCCCGAGGCCCTCACCGAGCTGCTGGTCGGCTTCCACGAGCGCTACGGCGACCGGCTCCCGCCCGTCGTCATCACCGAGAACGGCTGCTCGTACGACGGCATCGACGACCAGGAGCGGATCGCCTTCCTGGACGGTCATGTCCGGGCGCTGCACCGGGCGTTGGAGCAGGGCGTCGACGTACGCGGCTACTTCGTCTGGTCGCTGATGGACAACTTCGAGTGGGCGGAGGGGTACGAGCGCCGCTTCGGCCTCGTGCACGTCGACTACGACACCCTTGAGCGGACCCCGAAAGCCTCGTACACCTGGCTGCGGGACGCCCTGCGGGCGCAGAGATGACCGCGGCCGACCAGCCGGTCATACCCGTGGCCGCCCTCGCCGAGCCCGCCCTGCGGGTGGGCCGGGGCTGGACCTCGGCGCTGTCGCTCGCCAACGGGGCGATCTGGGTGGGCTGGTACGGCCCGCTGCAGATCCTTCTCGCCTCCCAGGCGGAGGACTTCGCGCCCGGCACCGGCATGTCCAAGGAGGCGATGCTGGCCTGGGTGACGGGTGCGGGCGCGGTCGTCTCACTGATCGCCAACCCCCTCTTCGGCGCGCTGTCCGACCGTACGACCGCGCGCCGGGGCCGCCGTACGCCATGGATCGTGGCCGGGGCGGCCGGCGGAGCGCTGTCCCTGCTGCTCCTCGCGGGAGCGGGCGGCGTGTGGACGATGGCGGCGGGCTGGTGTCTGGTCCAGCTGACCCTGAACGCCGCGTTCGCCGCGGTCACCGCGGCCGTCCCCGACCGGGTGCCGCGGCTCCAGCGCGGTTCCGTGGGCGGCTGGCTGGGCGCCGCGCAGATCCTCGGCGTGGTCGGCGGCACGGGACTCGCGACGGTGGCCGGGGGCACCGGCGGCGGGTACGCGGCGTGCGCGGTGTTCACGCTGGTGGGCGTCCTGCCCTACGTGCTGCGTTACCCGGACCTGCGGCTGCCGGTGTCCGCCCGCCCGCCCTGGTCCGGGCGCGCGTTCGTCGCCTCGTTCCGGCTGAGCCCCCGAGAGCACCCCGATCTGGCGTGGGCCTGGCTGACCCGCTTCCTGATCAACCTCAGCAACGCCCTCGTTCTGCTGTACCTGCTCTATTACCTGCGGGACCGGCTGCACTACGGCGACCCCGAGCAGGGTGTTCTGATCCTCACGGCGGTGAACGGGGTCACGCTGCTCGCCACGGTCGTGGTGGGCGGGGTGTGGTCGGACCGGCTGGGCCGCCGCAAGCCGTTCGTGATCTGGTCCGGCGTCCTGATGGCGGTGGCCACGGCGGCGCTGGCCGGCTGGCAGACCTGGCCCGGCGCGGTCGTCGCCGCGGCCGTCCTCGGCATCGGCTTCGGCGTCTTCACCTCCGTCGACTTCGCCCTGATGACCGACGTCCTGCCGAAGGCCCTCGACCGCGGCAAGGACCTCGGCGTCATCAACATCGCCAACGCCCTCCCCCAGGTCGCGGCCCCCGTGCTGGCGGCCCCGATCGTGACGTACCTGGGCGGCTACCGGGTGCTCTACCTGGTCGCGGCGGTGATCGGGCTCGCGGGGGCGGTGCTGGTCGGGCGGATCAAGGGGGTGGACTGAGCCGGCCGGGCGGGGCGGGCCGTTCCACCGCCGCCCTGATGGCCGAACTCCGCTTCAAGAGCGAGGAGTTTGCACACTCTGGAAGTCCCACGAGGTCGCGGTGCGGCACGCCGCAACGAAGCGGTTCCTGCACCGTTCCCATGGCCCGGACAGCGGTGATCTCCCGGACCCTGGTCCAACTTCGGCCACTTTCCACAACCGTTGAAGGAAAGGGTCCGCTTCCCTTGCAATCGTGAGGCACCCGCGCCTCAATGGAACCGCACATTCCGACGGACCGTCAGATACGCCTCCGCACGGCGTCCCGCACCCCACGCGCGGACGGTCCGCGTACACGTCTCCCCGCACCCTCACCGAGCACGGAGGTGAGGAGCCCGTGTGCCCGGACCAGGGCGGACGGCCCCGTCCCGACCATCCCCACATGGCAATTCCCCCACAAGGGAAGGGAATCCGATGAGAGGCAAGCGACTCTGTACCGCCGCGGCGTTAGCCGCCGGCACCCTCGCCGCGACCGGTCTGGCCTTCGCGCCGACCGCCGCGGCCGTCACTCCCCAGACGGCCACCATCAACGCGACCTGCACCCTCGGTGGCGGCGGTGCGGCCACCCTCACGGCCACGCAGGACGGCACGGCCGCGACCATCACCCTCAGCTCCACCGCCATCACGTCCCCGCTCCCCATCGCCGAGAACTCGGTCGCCTCCACCCTGACCCTGGTGAACGCGAACGGCGGGACCACCGCCTTCAGCGGCACGAAGAACCCCGCGATCGCCGCGGGCGGCGGAGTCTCGGTGGGCCCCCTGGACGGCACCGTCGCCTCCGGCGACAGCCTGGAGACCTATGGTGGCTCCCTGACGATGGTGGTCTTCGGCATCACCATCACCTGCACGGCGGACGCGCCGCAGTCCCCGGGCCCGTTCGTCTTCGACTGACCCGCCGCGCCCTGACGTGACGAGGGCCGGTGCCGCCCGCGCGCAGCGGCACCGGCTCTCCACAACTCCCCCAACTCCCTTGCGAACAGAGCGGTTTGGCGACGGTTGATGACCATGACAGAAACTGATGGCCCATCAGTCGCTGCGCCGGGACTCCATTGACTTCTCACACAACCCGCACATCAATGGCCCCCTGTCGGCGCAGACGAGCCGCTGCGCCCGCATCCCTCAGGAGGGGGCAACAACCATGTCAACCACGGGTCCGACAACCCGAAGACGCCGCCTCGCGGCACTGCTCGGGGCGACCGTACTCGCGCTCACCGCGGGAGGTGCGCTGGCCGCCCCGGCCGGAGCCGCGTCCACGAACGTGGACTTCGCCACGCACTGCATCCCGCCGGCGATCGCGGGCATCCCGCCGATCGACGGCACCACCACCGCGAAGATCGCGGTGGACAACGCGAGTCCCAAGGTCGGCGACACGGTCACCGTGACCTACACGGTGGTCAAGCCCGCCGCAAGCAACCCCGTCGACATCGCGCTTCCGGCGGACATCATGACGCCCACCGGGAAGGTCGCGCTGGGCGGCGCGCAGACCGGAAGCGTCACCGTCGCCGGCCCCAAGAAGAACGACCCGGTGCCCGGCAAGGGCGCCTTCCCGTCGTTCAGCATGACCGGCACGTTCACCGTGACCGCGCCCGGCGCGATCACCCTGTCGCCCGGTGACTACAACATCCACACCAGCTACATCATGGAGCTGGACACCCCGTGCACGGTCACCAACCCGCCCGCCCCGGTGTCGGAGACGGTCACCGCGACGGGCGGCGGACAGACCAACACACGGGCCATCCAGCTCGGTTCGGCCTCCGGGAACCCCGGTGACAGCGTGACCGTCACCGGCAGCGACTTCACCCCGGGCGCCACCGTCACCCTCGCCGGACGGTCCGGGGCCACCCAGACCGCCGACACGGCGACCGTGACCGCGAACGCCCAGGGCTCCTTCAGCGGCTCGCTCGTCGTCAACGACAAGACGACGACCGGCGTGGTCGCGTACGAGGGAGGAAGCTGGAACGCGGACACCGGCGCGGGTCCCGCCGCGTATGTCGTCAACGACAACACGCCCGTCCCGGACGGCAGTCAGAGGCTCACCACCACGGTGAAGGCGGGAACGCTGTCGATGACCCAGGCCGGGGACGCCGTCGCGCTGTCGGCGGTCGACTACGGCAGGGGCGGTGCCTCCACGGGCGCCCTGCAGACGGTGACGGTCAAGGACTTCCGCGGCGGACCCGCGGGCTGGTCCCTGACGGGCAAGGTCACCGACTTCACCGGCCCCGGCGCGAAGATCGATGCCGGTGCGCTGAGCTGGACCCCGGCCTGCGCCACCAAGGCCGGCAGCCCGAGCACCTGCCGGGCCGGATCGTCCGGCGCGGTGGGCACCTCGGGAGCGACACTGGCGTCCACCCCCAACGGGACGCTCACCGGTGGTGAGTTCACCGTCGACGCCGGACTGTCGCTGAACGTACCGGAGTTCACGCCCCCCGGCTCCTACTCCGGTGTGCTCACGCTGACGCTCAGCTGACCGGTCAGCCACTCGACCGGTCCATCCGCACCCCGGTGGCCGGGCGCGCACCCGCCCGTCCACCTCGT
Source organism: Streptomyces sp. NPDC026500 (assembly GCF_055567635.1). Taxonomy (NCBI): domain Bacteria; kingdom Bacillati; phylum Actinomycetota; class Actinomycetes; order Kitasatosporales; family Streptomycetaceae; genus Streptomyces; species Streptomyces sp. NPDC026500. The sequence continues at coordinate 456,350 of NZ_JBVHQB010000005.1, forward strand.
CCGCCCACGTCGCCCATGCCGTCCGCGGGGGTCCGCACCCATGCGCAAGCCGTACGCCCTCCTCCTGACCCTGCTTTCCGTCCTCACGGCCGTCTCGGCCTTCCTGGCGACGCCCTCGTACGCGGCCGACAACGGCAGTTGGTCGGTCTACCCCGTGTCCTCGCGCATCGCCGCACGGCCGTACTTCTATCTCTCCGCCGACCCCGGCCAGACCCTCCGGGACAAGGTCACCGTCGCCAACAAGACCGGCGGCCCCCTGACGTTCCGGCTGTACGCGGCCGACGCCTACAACACCGCGCGCGACGGCGGTTTCGCCGTGCGCACGCTGAGGGAGAGGCAGCACGGGGTGGGGGCATGGGCGCGGCCCGACCGCTCCCGGGTCACCGTGCCCGCGCACGGCGAGGTCACCGTGCCGTTCACGCTCCGGGTCCCGGAGCGGGCCGAACCCGGCGACCATCCGGGCGCGCTGGTGGCACTCGACGAACGGATCGAGACGGGCTCGGGCTCCCTCTCGGTCGGGGTGCAACGAGCCGTGGCCGCCCGGGTCTACCTCAGGGTCGGCGGTCCGACGGTCCCCGCCCTCGCCGTGGAGAAGGTCCGCCTCACCCACCACCAGCCGCTGATCCCCGGCACGCGCACCGGCACGGCCACCGTCTCGTACACCCTCCACAACACGGGCAACGTGACACTGAACCCGAAGGTGCGGCTGAGGGCCGAGGGCCTCTTCGGGCGGACCCTGCTGTCCCGCGGCCTCACGGGCATCCCCTCGGAACTGCTCCCGGGCCAGCGGGTCCGGCTCACCGCGCCCTGGCACGGGGCGCCCCAGCTCGACTGGGGCGATGTGACGTTGACGGCCAGCGCGCCCGGGACCACGGAGTCGGCGAGCGTGTCCTTCCTGGCGCTGCCGTGGCTGGTGGCCGTGCTGGTGGGAGCCGCGTTCGCCGCGGCGGTGGTGACGATCAGAGTGCGTCGGGCCCGCGTTCGCCCGTCCGTACCCGTACGACCGTCTCCACGGGTACGGACCACACCTTTCCGTCCCCGATCTTCCCCGTCTGCGCGGCCTTCACCACCGCGTCGATGACCGCGTCGGCCTCCGCGTCCCCGACGACGACCTCGATCCGGACCTTGGGGACCAGGTCGACCCGGTACTCGGCGCCGCGGTACACCTCGGTGTGCCCGCGCTGACGCCCGTAGCCGCTGGCCTCGGTGACGGTCAGCCCGTGCACACCGAGCTCCTGCAGGGCGGTCTTGACCTCGTCGAGGCGGTGCGGCTTGACGACGGCGGTGATGAGCTTCATGCCTGGTGCTTGACCTTCTGCGCGGTGGGAAGGGACGACGACACCGGGGCCCCGTGGCCCAGGACCCCGTGATCGTAGGCGCTCTCGGCGTGCACCGTAAGGTCCAGGCCGGTCTGCTCGTGCTCCTCGTCCGCGCGCAGGCCGATGAGCCGGTCGAGCACCTTGCCGATGCCGTACGTGGCGGCGAACGCGTACCCCCCGACGGCCAGCACACCGACCAGCTGCCGGCCGAGCTGGCCGAGCCCGCCCCCGTACAGCAGCCCGTCGATCCCGCCCGTCATCCCGTGGACGGCGAAGACCCCGATGAGCAGCGTGCCGATGACACCGCCGACCAGGTGGACGCCGACGACGTCCAGCGAGTCGTCGTAGTTGAGCTTGAACTTCCAGCTCACGGCGTACGAGCAGACGACGCCGGCGGCGAGCCCGACGGCGAGCGCGCCCAGCAGGGACACCGACCCGCACGACGGGGTGATGGCCACCAGACCGGCGACCGCGCCCGAGGCGGCGCCCAGCGTGGTCGGGTGGCCGTCGCGCCGCTGCTCGACGAGGAGCCAGCCGAGCAGGCCCGTGCAGCCGGCGGTGAGGGTGTTGAGGAAGGCGGCGGCGGCCAGACCGTTGGCGCCTAGGGCGGACCCGGCGTTGAAGCCGAACCAGCCGAACCAGAGGAGACCGGCGCCGAGCATCACCATGGGCAGGTTGTGCGGGCGCATGGCGTCCTTCTTGAAGCCGAGCCGCGGCCCGAGGACCAGGCACAGCGCGAGCCCGGAGGCACCCGAGGTGATCTCGACCGGCATACCGCCCGCGAAGTCGAGCGCGCCGAGACCGTCGCGGATCCAGCCGCCGGGACCCCACACCCAGTGCGCGACGGGAACGTATACGAGGAGCGCCCAGACGGGCACGAAGACGAGCCAGGCCCCGAATTTCGCCCGGTCGGCGACCGCCCCGCTGATCAGCGCGGCGGTGATGATCGCGAAGGTGAGCTGGAAGGTGGCGAAGAGCAGAGTGGGGACGGTGCCCTGCACGCTGTCCGGCCCGAGCCCGGCCATCCCCGCGTGCCGCAGCCCGCCGATGAGCCCGCCGAACGCGTCCTGCCCGAACACGAGGGAGTATCCGGCCATCAGCCAGACCACCGTGACCAGGGCGATCGACACGAAGCTCATCATGAGCATGTTGAGCACGCTCTTCGCGCGGACCATGCCGCCGTAGAACAGGGCGAGGCCGGGCGTCATCAGGAGGACGAGCGCGGTGGCGGCGAGCAGCCAGGCTGTGTCGCCGGTGTCGATCCGGGCAGCGGCCAGAGTCACGGTCTCTCCAACGGGGTGGGGGCGTCGTCAGAGCGTCACGGGCGCGCATTTCCGGTTGCGCACACCCGCGTTTCCGATGTGTTTCATTGCGCCGCGATTTCCGAATCCTCACAGATGAGGTGTCCGCGGCCCGGCGTGTGAACGCCCGGCGGGCGAGTCCTCGACGCCCCGTGCACAGGTATCGGAATGCCCGCCTCCGGGGTATCGAACAGCTTGGTACGGCAGGCGCCCGACGATCAGGGAGAATGGGCGCCATGAGCGTTCGCAACCAGTCATCCGAGCCGTCCGAGGCAGTGGGGAACCACCGCGCCGGCTTCGCCTGTTTCGTGGGCCGCCCCAACGCGGGCAAGTCCACCCTCACGAACGCTCTGGTCGGCCAGAAGGTGGCGATCACCGCGAACCAGCCGCAGACCACGCGGCACACCGTGCGGGGCATCGTGCACCGGCCCGACGCGCAGCTGATCCTCGTCGACACCCCTGGCCTGCACAAACCGCGCACCCTGCTGGGCGAGCGGCTCAACGACATCGTCCGCACCACCTGGGCCGAGGTCGACGTGATCGGCTTCTGCCTGCCCGCGAACGAGAAGCTCGGCCCGGGTGACCGTTTCATCGCGAAGGAACTGGCATCGATCAAGAAGACGCCGAAGATCGCGATCGTCACGAAGACCGACCTCGTCGACAGCAAGACGCTCGCCGAGCAGCTCATCGCGATCGACCAGCTCGGCCGGGAGCTCGGGTTCGAGTGGGCCGAGATCGTTCCGGTGTCGGCGGTGGGCGACTCGCAGGTGGGTCTGCTGGCCGACCTGATCGTCCCGCTGCTGCCGGAGGGGCCCGCCCTCTACCCCGAGGGTGACCTGACGGACGAGCCGGAGCAGGTCATGATCGCGGAGCTGATCCGCGAGGCCGCCCTGGAGGGCGTCCGCGACGAGCTTCCGCACTCCATCGCCGTCGTGGTCGAGGAGATGCTGCCGCGCGAGGACCGCCCCGCCGACAAGCCGCTCCTCGACATCCACGCCTTCGTCTACATCGAGCGCCCCAGCCAGAAGGGCATCATCATCGGCCCCAAGGGCAAGCGCCTGAAGGACGTCGGCATCAAGTCCCGCAAGCAGATCGAGGCGCTGCTCGGCACGCCGGTCTTCCTCGACCTCCATGTGAAGGTCGCCAAGGACTGGCAGCGCGACCCCCGGCAGCTGCGCAAGCTCGGTTTCTGAGGAACCTCGGCGCCCCTGAAGGCGCGCACTGAAGACGGCCCGGTCAACGGGCGGACGGCCCGGACTCCGGGCCGTCCGTTCGTCCAGGGGCGGGAGAAGTTCGTGCAAGGGCGGAGGAAGCCTTCTCAGCCCGCGGTCACCGTGAGCCGGAGCCCACCGTCACCGCCGGCCCCAGCCCACCGTCACCGTCGGCCCCGGCCGCCCGTCACGTCGGTCTCAGCCCGCCGTCACCGTCACGCGTACGACGCCGTCGAGTCCGGCCAGCAGCACCGGAGTCCCCGGCCCGCCCAGATCCCGTACGGCCGCACGGTCCGCGTCCGTGACGGCCTCCGCCTCGGACACCACGGCCGCCGACTCCAGGGACTTCGCACCGGACGCCACGGCCATCGCCACGGCCGTCTGCAGGGCGCTCAGCCGCAGCGACTCCAGCTCCACGGTCCCGGCGACGTACGTACGCCCCGTCTCGTCGCGTACGGCCGCGCCCTCTGGCACACCGTTGCGGGCCCGCGTGGAACGGGCCAGGGTGACGATCTTGCGGTCCTCGGGGTCGAGCGCGCTGCTGTCGGTCATGACCAGAGCATACGAAGTCCCGGCGCGAGCCCCCGCCGAAGGGTCACCCGGCCACCGGATACATCGACCCGCGGCGCCCCTCCGGCGAGGCGAGCCACTCCAGCTTCGAGGCCGTGTTCGCCTCCGGCAGTGGCGTGTGGAGCACGATCGTGAGGTCCGGCCGGACCGGCACCTTCATCGCGGTGGACTCCACGGCGAGCAGACCCACCAGCGGATGGTCGAGCTCCTTGCGGATCTGCCCGGCGTCCTCGATGTCCCGCAGCTCCCACAGCGGTCGGCCCCGGGTCAGGGACGGTCGAGGCGCAGTCGCTCGGCTCGCGGCAGACCGGCCACGACGAGATCGTACGAATCCTCGATGAGCTCCCGGACCAGGCGGTCCGGGAGCTCGCCGTCGACGGTCACCGTGTTCCAATGCCGCTTGTTCATGTGGTAGCCCGGGATGATCAGCCCGGGGTGCTGCTCGCGCAGCCGGATCGCGTCCTGCGGGTCGCACTTCAGGTTGACCGTGAGGGGGCGCGCGTCCAGGTTCGTCAGGGCGAAGACCTTGCCCAGCACCTTGAAGACCGAGGTCTCGGGGTTGAAGGGGAAGTCCTCGACGGTCGCGTTGAAGGACAGGCAGAACGCGCGCAGCCGCTGCGGGGTCACTCCGGCTTCTCCTCCTCGGCCGGCCCGGCCGGGCCGGCCGTCTCGACCGGCTCGACGAGGACCGTGACGATCTTGTTCCGGCGCCCGGCCGCGGCCTCCGCGGTCAGCCGCAGCTCGCGCCCGTCGGGCAGTTCGACCACCGCGGAGGCACCGGCGATGGGGACCCGTCCCAGTGCCTTCGCGAGCAGTCCGCCGACGGTCTCCACGTCCTCGTCGTCGTAGGCCTCGAAGCCGTACAGCTCGCCGAGGTCGCCGATGTCGAGGCGGGCGGTCACCCGGAAGCTGTCGCCGCCGAGCTCCTGGACGGGCGGCAGTTCGCGGTCGTACTCGTCGGTGATCTCGCCGACGATCTCCTCGAGGATGTCCTCGATGGTGACGATGCCGGCCGTGCCGCCGTACTCGTCGATGACGACGGCGACGTGATTGCGCTCCTGCTGCATCTCGCGCAGCAGATCTCCGGCGTTCTTGGTGTCGGGTACGAAACTGGCGGGCCGCATGGCCGTGGACACCAGCTCCGACTCGGCGTCCCGGCTGATGTGCGTCTTGCGGGCCAGGTCCTTGAGGTAGACGATCCCGACGATGTCGTCCTCGTTCTCCCCGGTGACGGGTATGCGGGAGAAGCCCGAGCGCAGGGCCAGGGTGAGTGCCTGCCGGATGGTCTTGTAACGCTCGATGACGACGAGGTCCGTGCGGGGCACCATGACCTCGCGCACGAGGGTGTCGCCGAGCTCGAAGACGGAGTGCACCATGCGGCGCTCGTCGTCCTCGATGAGGGACTCCTTCTCGGCGAGGTCGACCATCGCCCGCAGCTCCGCCTCGGAGGCGAACGGGCCGCGCCTGAACCCCTTGCCGGGTGTCAGCGCGTTGCCGATCAGGATCAGCAGCGGCGGGATCGGGCCCATGATCCGGGCCAGCGGCAGCAGGACGTACGCCGCCGCCGTCGCGGTGTTCAGCGGGTGCTGGCGGCCGATGGTGCGCGGCGAGACACCGACCGCGACATACGACACGAGGACCATCAGCGCGATGGCGACGGCGAGGGCCTGCCAGGTCCGGTCGAACTCCTTCAGGCAGGCGAAGACGACGAGCGCGGCGGCCGCCATCTCGCAGGCCACACGGACCAGCAGCGCCACGTTCAGATAGCGCGTCGGGTCCGCGGTGACCTGCGCGAGCTTGGCGCTGCCGCGTCGGCCGCTGCGGACCGCCTCCTCGGCGCGGAAGCTGGAGACGCGCGCCAGGCCCGCCTCCGCGCAGGCGGCGAGCCAGGCGACCACGACCAGGGTGATGGCACCGATGACCAGCTGAGGGCTCATGACACGGTCGGGGCCGGAGACGGACCCGTGATGCCCTTCTCCGCGCGCCAGCCGTCCACGATGGCGGCCTGCAGGCCGAACATCTCGGCCTTCTCGTCGGCTTCCTCGTGGTCGTAACCGAGCAGGTGCAGCACACCGTGGACGGTGAGCAGTTGGAGCTCCTCGTCCATGGAGTGCTGCGTCGGGGCGTCCTTGCCCTGCTGCTCGGCGACCTCGGGACAGAGCACGATGTCGCCGAGCAGTCCCTGCGGCGGCTCGTCGTCGTCCTTCGACGGCGGACGCAGCTCGTCCATCGGGAAGGACATGACGTCCGTCGGTCCCGGCAGGTCCATCCACTGGATGTGCAACTGCTCCATGGCGTCGGTGTCCACGACGATCACCGAGAGCTCGGAGAGCGGGTGGATGCGCATCCGCGCGAGCGCGTAGCGGGCGATGTCGAGGATCGCCTGCTCGTCGACCTCGGTTCCGGATTCGTTGTTGACGTCGATCGACATGGCGGTGCTGGTCTACTTCCCCTTGTGGCCCCGGCTCTTGTGGGAGCCGTTCTCGGTGCCGTTCTCGCTGTCGTACTTCTCGTACGCGTCGACGATACGGCCGACCAGCTTGTGCCGTACGACATCGTGGGACGTGAGCCGCGAGAAGTGGACGTCGTCGAGGCCCTCCAGGATGTCCTGGACCTGCCGCAGACCCGACTTCGTGCCGCTCGGGAGGTCGACCTGCGTCACGTCACCGGTGACCACGATCTTCGAGTCGAAGCCGAGCCGGGTGAGGAACATCTTCATCTGCTCGGCGCTCGTGTTCTGGGCCTCGTCCAGGATGATGAACGCGTCATTGAGGGTTCGGCCGCGCATGTAAGCCAGCGGCGCGACCTCGATCGTCCCCGCCGCCATCAGGCGCGGGATCGAGTCCGGGTCGAGCATGTCGTGCAGCGCGTCGTAGAGCGGGCGCAGATAGGGGTCGATCTTCTCGTAGAGCGTGCCGGGCAGGAAGCCGAGACGCTCGCCGGCCTCGACCGCCGGGCGGGTCAGGATGATCCGGTTGACCTGCTTGAGCTGGAGCGCCTGAACGGCCTTCGCCATGGCGAGGTACGTCTTGCCGGTACCGGCGGGACCGATGCCGAACACGATCGTGTGCTTGTCGATGGCGTCGACGTAGCGCTTCTGGTTGAGCGTCTTGGGGCGGATGGTGCGGCCTCGCGAGGACAGGATGTTCTGCGTGAGCACTTCGGCCGGAGTCTCCTGGCCGTCGCCCTCCCCGTTCTCGCTCGCCCTGAGCATGGCGATCGAGCGTTCCACTGCGTCCTCCGTCATGGGCTGCCCCGTGCGGAGCACCAGCATCATCTCGTCGAACAGGCGCTGGACGAGAGCGACTTCACCGGCGTCGCCGACCGCACTGATCTCGTTTCCCCGGACGTGGATGTCGGCCGCCGGGAAGGCCTTCTCGATCACGCGCAACAAGGCGTCTCCGGAACCCAGAACAGTCACCATGGGGTGCTTGGCCGGGACGGTGAAGTGCGCGCGCGCCTGCCCCTGAGCGGGGCCGTGAGCTGTGGGTGTCTGAGTCATGGGCCGGCTCTGTAGGCCTGCGTATCCTCCTCGGTCGGCACGCTTGCCACACGGGCAGCCTTGCGCTCCCCAGCGTACGTCGCGGCACTCACGGAGCCGTAGGGCTTTTCCTCAGGTCACCAGGTCGTGACCTCAGGCCACGCCGGGACCCCAGGACGAACCGACCTCATGACCAGGTGGTCTCATGCCGAGCGGCCGAAACCGATCGTCGGTACCGCCCGGCGCAGCGGCCAGGGGCGGGTGACCTCCGGGAGCAGGCCCTCCAGGAAGGCGTACCGGCTGAGCGCCGCCGGATCCTGGTCGTCGACCGACTGGACCCGGCGCCACCATGCGGCGATCTCCGACCAGCCGGGCGCCGACAGCGAACCGCCGAACTCCTGGACGGAGAGCGCGGCGGTCAGCCCGGCGAAGGCCAGCCGGTCGGCCAGCGGCCAGTCGGCCAGCGTCCCCATGACGAACCCGGCGACGAAGACGTCACCCGCCCCCGTGGGGTCCAGCGCCTCGACGGCGATCGCCGGGACCTCGGCGCTCTCCCCGGAACGGCCGTCCACGGCGTAGGCGCCTTCGGAGCCGAGGGTGACGACCGCCAGCGGTACGTGCTCGGCCAGCGCGTGCGCCGCCGCGCGGGGACAGTCGGCGCCGGTGTACCGCATGGCCTCCTCGGCGTTCGGCAGGAACGCCTCGCAGTGCGCCAGATCGGCGAGCCCCGCCAGGTCCCAGCGGCCTGTGTCGTCCCAGCCGACGTCCGCGAAGATCCGGGTGCCCCGGCTCGCGGCCTGGGCGATCCAGGGCGCGCGGATTCCCGGGGTCAGCGAGGCGACGGCGGCACGCGCGCGCGGCGGGCAGTCCGGGGCGGGCTCCTCGTGCGGCGGCTCGTGCCCGTGGCTGACCATGGTCCGCTCGCCCTCGTACGCCATCGACACGGTGACCGGCGAGTGCCAACCGGGCACGGTCCGCGAGGGCGCCAGATCGATGCCCTCGCCCTGTTCCAGGGCGTCCCAGCAGTACTCCCCGTAGTGGTCGTCCCCGAAGGCGGCGGCGAGGGAGGTCTTCAGGCCCAGCCGGGCGAGGGCGGTCGCCATGTTCGCGACGCCGCCGGGGCTCGAACCCATGCCGCGCGCCCAGGACTCGGTGCCGCGCACGGGGGCGGAGTCGAGCCCGGTGAAGATGATGTCCAGGAAGACGGTGCCCGTGAGGTAGACGTCCCAGGGCGGGTCATCGGCCGTGCGCAGCCCGGCGAGCGGGTCGACATGGGCCTGGCGGAACGGTCCCTCGCCGTCGATCACGGTGCGCTCCCTGGGGTGGTCCGGATCTGGCCAGTGTGCACCACACGGGCCGCGCGGGGCCGTGGGTCACGCCGGGGCGGCCGCAGTCCGTGGTGCGGGTGGAGCACGTCCTTCCCCGCCCGCGACCGCGCCCGCGCCGTGTCCGGAAACCGACCCCCTCGTGTCCGTCCGTGGCGGGAAAGGCCTTCTCCGCAGGCGCGGGGCGGGCCTCGCGGTGCGGTGAGGCCCCGCGCCCTCCCGGCGTCCGCCACTTGCCCGCCTCGCGACGCCCGCCGCACGTCCGCCGCACGTCCGCCCAGCGTCCGCGCTGTGTCCGGAGACCGATCCCCCGTGTCCGTTCGTGGCGGGGGAGGCCTTCCCTCACCGCCACTCGTCCGCCCCGCGCCCGCGCCGTGTACGGAAACCGACCCCCACCTGTCCCGTGGCGGGGCAGGCCTTCCCCACCGCCACTCGCCCGCCCAGCGCCCGCGTCCGGGTGCGATCCCCGGTCCCCCCACCTGCCCGAACACCCTCGCCCGCACGCGCGGCACCGGCACCGGTCGGGCACCCGGCTCCGCCCGGCGCTCGAAAGGTGCGCGCTCCTACCCCGAGACCCCCACGGCAAACGAAGAGTGCCCCAGATCACACCGCTACGCCTTCTTCGCGGACCCCCCACCTTGATACAAATTGCCCGCGCGTTCCTGTCCGTCGACAGCCGCCCCAATCCCCCCTCTTCTTGAGCCGCTCTCGCCTGCCCTGGGAACGCCCGTGTCCGCCCGCACCCCCACGCCCTGGCCCCTCGTCGCCCTTTTCACGGCCGGTTACCTCGCCGCGTATCTGCTCCCCACCACCGTCGGCCGCCTCGACGCGGGACTCCCGCTGTCGGCCACCCAGGCCGGTGCCGTCGGCAGTGTCCTGCTGCTGGGTTCGGCCTCGGCCGGCTTCCTGCTCGCCTCCCGCGTCGACCGTTTCGGCCCGCGCAGGCTGGCCCGCGCAGGCCTGCTCCTCGCGGCCGTCGGCTACGGCACCGCCGCGCTCTCGGCGGCCGTCCCGCTCGTCGTCGCCGGCGCGATCGTCGGCGGCTTCGGTTCCGGTACGGCCACCGCGGTCGCCGCGACCGGAATCGCCGGCCGGCACGATCCGCACCGGGTCACCACCCTGGGTCTGCTCGGCGTCTCCGGCCTGGCGGGCGCCCTGTATCTGACGATCCCCCATCTGGGACCGGCGCACGGTGTCCCGCTCGCCGCGATCGCCTGCACGGCGCTGCTCGCGCTGACCCTGACGGGACGGCTCCCCGCGCGCACCCCGGCCGCGCACACCCCGCGCGCCGCCACCCCGCTCCCGCACCGCCGCTCCGGCCTGCTCCTCGCCGGCGCGATGCTCTTCTGGTCCCTCGCGCAGAACTCCCTGTGGGGCGTGAGCGGCCGGATCGGTCTGACCCAGGCGGGCCTCACCGAGGTCGAGGTCGGCGCGGTCTTCGCGGTGGCGCTCGGCGCCGGACTGCTCGGGACCATCGGCGCGGGCGCCCTCGGCCCGCGGCTCGGCCGGGCGCTGCCGATCGGCGTGGGCACGGCGCTGATCGCGGGCTGTATCGCGCTGAGCGCGGCGGCCACCGATCTGACGTCCTTCGCGGCGGGCGAGATCGCCTGGAACGCGCTGTACCCGGTCGTACTCTCGTATGTGATCGGCCTCGCCGCGTCCATGGACCCGCGCGGCCGATGGGCGGTCCTCGTCGGTTCCGCCTCCTCGCTCGGCACGGCGTGCGGCCCGCTCACCGGCAGTCTGCTGTCCGCGCGGGCGGGCTACCCGGCGATGGGAACGGTCCTGGCGGTCGGCCTGTTGCTCATCGGCGTCCCGATGACCCTCGTGGCCCTGCGGCCACGGCGCACCACCCAGATCGTCGAGATCCCCGTCGTCGAGATCCCCCTCGTGGAGATCCCTGTCGTGGAGATCCCCCTCGTGGAAATCTCCGTGGCGCCGATCCCGGACGTGGACAGCGCCGTCGTGGAGATCCCCCTGGAGGGCGTGCCCGCCCAGCGGGAGGCCTACGGCACGGCGGGGCCCCGGCACACGGCGGCCACCATGTCCGCGCCGGGTGCCGTGACCGTCTGACGCCCGTCCCCTGACCGCCCTTCCAACCTTCCAACCGTCCAACCGGGCGGACGGGCGGGCGGACGGGCAGTCGCTCGCTCGGCTACCCGAACTCGTACGCCTCGACCTCGGCGATGTAGCGCGCCCGGCGCTCCTCGTCGTGCTCCAGGAAGGACGCCTCGAACGAGTTGCGCGCCAGCTCCCGCAGCCGCTCCTCGCCGAGACCGAGGGCCTCGCGCACCCCGTGGAAGTTGTCGCCGACGTAACCGCCGAAGTAGGCGGGGTCGTCGGAGTTGACCGTGCACAGCAGTCCGGCGTCCATCATGGCGGGCAGCGGGTGGTCCGCCAGGACGTCGACGGCGCGCAGCCGTACGTTCGACAGCGGGCACAGGGTGAGCGGTACGCGCTCCCGGACGAGCCGTTCGACGAGCTCGGGGTCCTCCATGCAGCGCAGCCCGTGGTCGATGCGCTCGACGCCGAGGATGTCGAGGGCCTCGGTGATGTACGCGGGCGGCCCTTCTTCGCCGGCGTGCGCGACACGGCGCAGACCCAGTTCGGCGGCGGCCTCGTACACCGCGCGGAACTTGACCGGCGGGTGGCCGACCTCGGCGGAGTCGAGGCCGATGCCGACGATCCGGTCGAGGTAGGGCTTCGCGGCCTGAAGCGTGTCCATGGCGGACTCGGCGGACTCGTCCCGCAGGAAGCACATGATCAGCTGGGTGGAGACGCCGTGGGTCCCCTCGCTCCGCCCGAGCGCGCGCCACAGCCCCTCGACGACCGTCCCCATCGGCACGCCCCGGGCGATGTGCGCCTGCGGGTCGAAGAAGATCTCCGCGTGCCGTACGCCCTGCGCGGCGGCACGCGCGAGATAGGCGTCGGCCAGGTCGGCGAAGTCCGCTTCCGTCAGGAGGACAGCCATGAGCTCGTAGTACAGGTTCAGGAAGGTCTGGAGGTCGTCGAAGAGATACGCCTTGCGCAGCTCTTCGGTGTCCGCGTACGGCAGCGTGACGCCGTTGCGCGCGGCGAGCGCGAAGGCCAGCTCGGGTTCGAGGGTGCCTTCGATGTGGAGGTGCAGTTCAGCCTTGGGGAGGGACATCGCAGCATCGTACGGTCGATTCCCGGGCCCACCGAAACCAGCACCTTCCCGACACCGGGACCCCGACACCGGCAACTTCCCGACACCGGGACACCCCGGCACCGCGGCGCCGATACCCGGACGCCCCCGGCACCGGCGCCGGTGTCACGGACCCTGCGCCGGACCCGAAGCCGACCCCGGGTCCCGGCGCCCTCACCGTCGCTTCGGAACCGGCACTCTCACCAGGTCGTGCGCCACTGTCAGTTCCCCGTCGAACCCCGCCGCGCGGGCCTCGCGCTCGAACTCCGCGGGATCGGAGTAGCGCTGGCTGAAGTGGGTGAGCACAAGATGCCGCACGCCCGCCTCCTTGGCCGCCCGGCCCGCCTGACCTGCCGTCAGATGGCCGTGGTCCGTGGCGAGTTGATGGTCACCGTCGAGGAAGGTCGACTCGATGACCAGCAGGTCGCAGCCCTCGGCGAGCGCGTCCACGCCCTCGCACAGCCGGGTGTCCATGACGAACGCGAACCGCTGTCCGCGCCGCACCTCGCTGACGTCGTCCAGCGTGACGCCCCGCAGCGAACCCTCCCGTTGCAGCACCCCGACGTCGGATCCCTTGATCCCGTGCTCGGCGAGCCGCTCCGGCAGCATCCGCCGCCCGTCCGGTTCGACCAGCCGGTATCCGAAGGACTCGACGGGGTGGGAGAGCCTGCGGGCCTCCAGGGTGTACGCGGGGGTCGTCGCGACGACGCCGTCGTCCGCGACCGGCGCCTCGGTCAGCCGGGCGGTCTCACGGTAGGCGGTGGCGTACCGCAGCCGCTCGAAGAAGTGCTGTCCGGAGAGCGGGTAGTGCGCGGTCACCTCGTGCGGTACGCGGTCGAGGTTGATGCGCTGGATCACCCCGCCGAGCCCGAGCGCGTGGTCGCCGTGGAAATGGGTGACGCAGATGCGGTGCAGGTCGTGCGCGGCGACCCCGGCACGCAGCATCTGCCGCTGGGTGCCCTCGCCGGGGTCGAAGAGGAGACCCTCGCCGTCCCAGCGGAGCAGGTAGCCGTTGTGGTTGCGGTGCCGGGTCGGAACCTGGCTGGCGGTGCCGAGGACCACCAGTTCACGTGCGGACAAGGCGGGTTATCCCGGCGGCCACTGCATGCCACGGCCGCCCAGGAGGTGGGCGTGCGCGTGGAAGACGGTCTGTCCGGCACCGCTGCCCGTGTTGAACACGATGCGGTAGCTCTCCAGCTTCTCCTCGCCCGCGATCTCGCCCGCCTCGCGCAACAGGTCCGCGGCGACGGCGGGTTCGGCGGCGGCCAGGGCGGCCGCGTCCGTGTAGTGCACCCTGGGAATGACCAGGATGTGGGTCGGTGCCTGCGGGTTGATGTCGCGGAACGCCACGGTCGTGTCGCTCTCGCGCACCAGCGTCGCCGGAATGTGCCCCGCCACGATCTTGCAGAACAGGCAGTCGTCCTGCGGTTCCCCGCCCTCGTCCCGCCTCGGCTCCTGCGCCATGCGTGTGCCTCCTCACGCCAGCCGATCATTACCTCCGCATGCTAGCGGCCCGGCGGTGCGGACGGCTCGCGTGTGGCTCGCGCCGCCGCCGTCCGCCCCACCGGGCGAAGGTCACAGCGGCGGCAGCGTGGGCGCGGTCTTCGCCGGGTTCTCCTCCAGCGCGGCCAGCGCGATCCTGACCGCCTCGTCGAGCTGGGTGTCGCGGCCGGCCGCGTGGTCCTGCGGTGCCTGGACGACCTCGACGTCGGGATCGACACCGTGGTTCTCGACGCTCCACTCGTAACCCTCCAGCCAGAAGGCGTACTTGGGCTGGGTGACGGAGGTGCCGTCGACGAGGCGGTAGCGGCTGTCGATCCCGATGACGCCGCCCCAGGTGCGGGTGCCGACCACGGGTCCGATGCCCAGCGCCTTGATCGCCGCGTTGACGATGTCGCCGTCGGATCCGGAGAACTCGTTGGCGACGGCGACCACGGGGCCGCGCGGCGCGTCCTCCGGGTAGCTGTAGGGGCGCAGGCCGCGGGGCAGGTCCCAGCCGACGATCCGCCGGGCGAGCTTCTCCACCACGAGCTGGGAGGTGTGGCCGCCGCGGTTCTCACGGACGTCCACGACAAGGCCCTCGCGGGCCACCTCGATCCGCAGGTCGCGGTGGAGCTGCGCCCACCCGGAGCCGACCATGTCCGGCACGTGCAGATAGCCGAGGCGTCCGCCGGACAGCTCGTGGACGTAGGCGCGCCGGTCGGCCACCCACGCGTGGTAGCGCAGCGGCTCCTCGTCGGCGAGCGGTACGACGACCGCGTGGCGCGGATCTCCGCCGCCGGAGGGCGAGACGGTCAGCTCGACCGGTTTGCCCGCCGTGCCGACGAGCAGGGGTGCGGGCCCGGCCACCGGGTCCACCGGCCGGCCGCCGACGGCGACGACCGCGTCCCCGGCGCGCACCGCGACGCCGGGCGCTGCGAGCGGGGCCCGCGCGTCCGGGTCCGAGGTCTCCGAGGGGAGGATCCGGTCGATGCGCCAACTGCCGTCCTCGTGGCGGGAGATGTCCGCCCCGAGGAGCCCCTGGGCGAGGTCGCCGCCGCGGTGTCCGCCGCGCGGGGTGACGTACGCGTGCGAGGTGCCGAGTTCGCCCTGCACCTCCCACAGCAGGTCGACGAGGTCGTCGTGGGTGGCGACCCGTTCCAGGACCGGCCGGTACCGGTCGAGGACCGCGTCCCAGTCGACGCCGCCCAGGTCCGGCCGCCAGAAGTTGTCCCGCATGAGGCGGCCCATCTCGTCGTACATCTGGCGCCATTCGGCGGGCGGGTCGACGGTCTGGCGCACCCGCGACAGGTCGACGGTGATGTTCGTGTCGCTCTCGTCGTCGTTCGAGGCGCGCCGGTCGCTGGGGACGACCTTGAGCTTGCCGTCGGTCCACAGCAGGACCCGCTTGCCGTCGCCGGTGACGGTGAAGTGGTCGGCGTCGGCGGCGAGATGCTCGATGCGCTGCTGGGCGAGGTCGTACCGCTCCAGTTCGGTCTTCGGGTCCGGGTCGTCCGGGGTGGCGCGGGAGGAGCCGAGCACGCCCCGTACCGGATGGCGCAGCCACAGGAGGCCGTCCTTGGCGGCGCGCAGCGTCGAGTAGCGGGCGGCCTCGACGGGGAAGGGCACGATCCGGTCGGCGAGTCCGTCCAGGTCGATACGGGTGCTGGGGGTGCCCTCGCTGTCGGGTGTCTCGTCCTTGTCGGGGGCCTCGAAGGGCCTGCCGTGGCGCTGCGGTCCGAAGGGGGACGGGGTCGTCGCGGCCAGGGTGATCAGATACGGCCGGGAGCCGCCGACGAAGGCCAGGTCGAAGACGTGCTCGTCGTAGACGGGGTCGAAGGCGCGTGCCGACAGGAAGGCGAGGTGCTTGCCGTCGAGGGTGAACGCCGGTGCGTAGTCCCGGAAGCGCAGCGGGGTCGCCTCGGTCACCGACAGGTCGGTGGTGTTGGCGAGCTTGAGCTGGCGCAGCGGGCGCGGCCCAGGGTGCGACCAGGCGAGCCACGCCGAGTCGGGCGAGAAGACGAGGCCGGTGACGTCGCCGTCCTCGCTCCGGTCGACCTCGCGGACCTCGCCGCTCTCGCGCTCGACGAGCAGCACGCGCCCGTCGTGCGAGGCGACGGCGGCGCGGCTTCCGTCGGGCGCCATGGCGAGGCCGAGGACCCGGCCGAGCGCGCCGGCGGCGAGCCGTCGCGGGGTGGCTCCGGGGGCGACGCCGGTGGCGGGGGCGAATTCGAGGGCGTCGTCGCCCTCCGCGTCGGTCACCCAGACCACGTGCTCCTCGCCCTCGGCGCGGAAGGTGCGGGGCAGCCGGGCGCGGACGCCCTGCTCGGCGGCGAGCGCGCGGGCCGGTCCGGAGCGGTGCGTGACCCAGTGGACGGCGCCGCGCACGGAGATCGCGCTGCCGCGTCCGGTGTGGTCGGGCGCGGCGGCGGAGAACCAGCGCGAGGCGCTCACCGGGTGCGGCTGCTGGTCGACGCGCTGGCCGCCGAGCCGGATGTCCAGCCGGCGGGGCTCGGCGCCGTCGAGGTCGTCCAGGAGCCACAGTTCGCCGGCGGAGGAGTACACGACGCGGGTGCCGTCGGTGGCCGCGTGGCGGGCGTAGAAGGATCCCCCACTCTCGGCTTCGCTCGAGCGGGAGGTGCCCCCATGGGGGGTGTGGCGCCGCAGGTCGGTTCCGTCGGCGAGGGAGGAGTACAGGGCCCCGACGTCCTCGTGGTCCGACAGAAAGGCGATCCGTTCGCCCACCCAGAAGGGGTATTCGAGGTTCCCGCCGATGTCCTCGAGCAGCCGGACGAACTCGCCGTCGCCGTCCCGGTCGATCCACAGCTTGCCCGCCGTGCCGCCCCGGTAGCGCTTCCACCAGGCGGCCTCGCGCCCCATCGGGGCGGACAGCAGGACGACGCCGGGCGCGCCGTGGGCGACATCGCCGACGGGGCCGTACGGCAGGGTCGTCGCGGGGCCGCCGTCGAGCGGGACGGACCGTGCCCAGGTGCGGCGCAGGCTGGCCTGGCCCTGGGTACTGAGGGCGAGTACCTGTCCGTCGGGGGTCCAGCCGCGTACCTGGGTCTTCGAACTGCCCCAGTACGTCAGCCGTTTGGCGGGCCCGCCGGACAGGGAGGCGGTGTGGACCTCGGGGGCTCCGTCACGCGTCGACGTCCAGGCGACGGTCGTGCCGTCCGGGGAGATGCGCGGATGGTTGACCGGTACGTTGTCGGCGCTGACCCGCCAGGCGCGGCCGCCACCCTCGAGGGAGGCGGCCCAGATGTCGTCCTCGGCCGTGAAGACGACCAACTCGCCGTGCAGATGCGGAAACCGGAGATACGCGGAGGGTGCGGACTCAGTCACCCGATCACCCTATGCAGCGGACGCGCGCCCCGACAGGGGTTTGGATCACTTGATCCGTGTACGGTCCGGCAGGTCACTTGCCCTGCGAGGGCCAACAGGTGGGGTCGCCCTTGCACCACATGGTCTTCGTCACGGTGACGGTGACGGTGGGGTTGGGCTGCCCGTTCGTGGGGTGGTAGGTGACCGGCGGGGTGGGCCCGCCCGCGGCGTTGCAGTCGCCCAGGCCGTTCACGTGGAACCACTGCTTGCCGCCGACGGTGGCGCGCAGGTCGCCGCGTACGCAGGCGCCGTTGACGGCCCGGGTGACCTTGCCCTTGACGACGATGGCCCGGCCGTCGCCGGTCTGGCCCCGGCAGTCGACGGTCGCCACGGTGTTCTCGGTCGGCGAGGGCGACTTCCCGGGCGTGTAGGCCTTGTTGGCATTGCCGTAGTGGGCGGTGCAGGTGAGCCAGCGCACGTCCACGTGTTGTCGTTCGAGTTGCCTGGTCGCCGTCTGGTCGGTCGTGTAGGCCACGGTGGCGGTGCTGAGTCCGTCCACCGGCTGGCACGCGGTCACTCCGAACACTCCGGCCGCGCCCAGCCCGACGGCCATCAGTGCCCGCCTGCGCCCCGTCCGGCGCCTGATATGCCTCGAAGCCCCCATGGACGGCAGCGTGCCACCGCACGGCGCGGCGCGGTAGACCGCATGCGGCCATCGCGGGCACAACCACCCGAAGGAGTTGCCCGCCCGCGAGGGTCGGGCGACGAAGGAGTTCCTCGTCCCCCGCTCGGGCGGGCCCCGGGCCGCTCGTCAGCCGAGCAGCAGCTGCCACTCCTGGAGTTCCACCAGGTTGCCCTCGGGGTCCTTGAGATGGGCGACGCGCATGCGGTCCGTCATGGGCGCCGGGCCGTGCAGCAGGGTCGCGCCGCGCGAGACGACCTGCTCGCAGTAGGTGTCGAGGTCGTCCACCCGCAGCACCACCAGCGACCGGTGTCCGGTCACCACGTCACCGAGCTCCCCCAGGATCTCGGCCATCATCGCGCGGTCCTGGAGGGCGATGCCCGCCGATCCGGCGACGGGACTGAACTTCTCGTACGGGCCCTCGGCCGCGCCCGACTGGGGCCTGAGGCCGAGGACTTCGGAGTAGAAGCGATAGCAGGCGGCGAAGTCGGAGACGAGCAGCCGTACCTGAGCGAGTTCCATGAATTCCCCGGTGGATGTGCGGGTGACGGGTCGGGACCGGCGGGTGGTGGGGTCAGGACCAGCGGCCGGTGCGGGCCAGCAGCAGTGCCGTGGCCACGGTCCCGGCCGTCGAGGTGCGCAGCACCGTGCGCCCCAGGTGGAAGGTCTTCGCGCCGGCCTCGGTGAAGAGTGCGACCTCTTCGGGGGAGATGCCGCCCTCGGGGCCGACCACCAGGACGATCTCCCCGGAGCCGGGCAGCGCGGCGGTCGCGAAGGGCTCGGTGCCGAGTTCGGTGTCCTCGTGGAGTACGGCGGCGAGATCGGCTTTGGCCAGAAGTGCGGCAACCTGCTTGGTCGTCATCGCGTCCGCGACCTCCGGGAAGCGCACCCGGCGGGACTGCTTGCCGGCCTCCCGGGCGGTGGCGCGCCACTTGGCGAGCGCCTTCAGACCCCGGTCGCCCTTCCACTGCGTGATGCAGCGGGAGGCGGCCCAGGGGACGATCGCGTCCACGCCGGTCTCGGTCATGGTCTCGACGGCCAGCTCGCCCCGGTCGCCCTTGGGCAGGGCCTGGACGACCGTGATGCGCGGTTCCTCCGCCTCTTCCTCGGACACCGAGTCCATCTGGACGATCAGCCGGTCCTTGCCCTCGGTGTCGAGGACCACGCAGTCCGCCCAGCGACCGGCCCCGTCGGTGAGCACGACGTCCTCGCCGGCCCGCAGCCGCTTCACGGAGACGGCGTGCCGTCCCTCGGGGCCGTCGAGGACATAGCGTCCTCCGCCGGCCGCCTTGAAGTGCTCGACCAGGAACACCGGTGCCGTCATCGGGCCGCACCCTCTTCCGGGATCTCGTCGGCGGCCGACAACGCTGTCTTGGCGGCCGCTGTTTCGGCGTTCAGTACCTCTACCAGCTGTCCGGCGGGCAGGTCGCGCGCCATGCGGTGGCCCTGTCCCGCCCACAGCGCCATGCCCTGCGCGTCGCCCGCCCTGGCGGCCGCCTTGCGCAGCGGCAGGGTGAGGTGATGGATCTCGGGATAGGCGGCTGGGGCGTACGGGCCGTGCTCGCGCATGAAGCGGTTGGCCAGCCCGCGCGCCGGGCGCCCGGAGAAGGCGCGCGTCAGCTCCGTGCGGACGAAGAGGGGGTCGGTCAGCGCGTGCTTGTGCACGGCGCTCGCGCCGGACTCGGGGGTGGCGAGGAAGGCGGTGCCCAGCTGGGCCGCGTCCGCGCCCTCGGCGAGGACGGCGGCGATCTGGCTGCCGCGCATGATGCCGCCGGCCGCGACGACCGGGATCCGCACGGTCTCGCGGACCTGGGCGACCAGGGAGAGCAGACCGACGCCCGCGCCGTCCGTCTCCGGGTTGTCGCGGTGGGTGCCCTGGTGTCCGCCGGCCTCGATGCCCTGCGCGATGACCGCGTCTGCGCCGGCCCGCTGCACGTTGAGGGCTTCCTCGGCGGTGGTGGCGGTGACCAGGGTGAAGGTGCCGGCACGGCGCAGGGAGTCCAGCACGTCCTTGCTCGGGACGCCGAAGTGGAAGGAGACCACGGCCACCGGGTTGTCGAGGAGGACGGCGAGCTTGGCGTCGTAGCCGTCGTCGCGGCCGCTGTCCGGATCACCGAGCTCGGTCTCGTACCAGGCGGCCTCACCCGCGAGCTGGTTGGCGTACACCTCGACCGCGCCGGCGTCCGCGTACTCCGGCTGCGGCATGAACAGGTTGACGCCGAAGGGACGGCCGGTCAGCCCGCGCAGCTGCTTGATCTCCTGGTACATCCCGTCGGCGGTCTTGTACCCGGCGGCGAGGAATCCGAGCCCGCCGGCCTCGGACACGGCGGCCGCGAGCTGCGGGACGGAGACGCCGCCCGCCATGGGGGCCTGCACGATCGGGTGAGGGAAGAGATCGGTCAGCGCGGAGGACATGACGGCATGTTGTCACGTCCCCAGGACAAGTCCGAATCCGGTCGTCCGCCCGGGACGGGCCGCCGGGACGGTCGGACGCGGGGTGGCACGGCCACCCCGCGTCCGGCCTGGGTCAGCGGCCGTTGAAGGCGTCCTTCAGCCGGGAGAAGAGCCCCTGCTGACCGGGCTGGAACTGACCGGTGGGGCGCTCCTCGCCGCGCAGTATGGCGAGCTCGCGCAGCACCCGCTCCTGCTCCGCGTCGAGCTTGGTCGGCGTGGTGACCTCGACGTGCACGACGAGGTCGCCTCGGCCGCCGCCGCGCAGGTGCGTGACACCCCTGCCGTGCAGCGGGATCGACTGGCCGGACTGTGTGCCCGGACGGATGTCGACCTCCTCCATGCCGTCGAGCGTCTCCAGCGGCACCTTGGTGCCGAGGGACGCCGCCGTCATCGGGAGGGTGACCGTGCAGTGCAGGTCGTCGCCGCGCCGCTGGAAGGTCGAGTGCGGCAGCTCGTGGATCTCGACGTACAGGTCGCCGGCGGGGCCGCCGCCGGGGCCGACCTCGCCCTCGCCCGCGAGCTGGATCCGCGTGCCGTTGTCCACACCGGCCGGGATCTTGACCGTGAGGGTGCGACGGGACCGGACCCGGCCGTCGCCCGCGCAGTCGTGGCACGGGGTCGGGACCACGGTGCCGAAGCCCTGGCACTGCGGACACGGCCGTGAGGTCATGACCTGGCCGAGGAACGACCGCGTCACCTGGGACACCTCGCCGCGACCGCGGCACATGTCACAGGTCTGCGCGGAGGTCCCGGGCGCGGCGCCTTCGCCGTTGCAGGTGGCGCAGACGACGGCCGTGTCGACCTGGATGTCCTTCGTGGTGCCGAAGGCCGCCTCGTCGAGCTCGATCTCCAGCCGGATCATGGCGTCCTGTCCCCGGCGGGTGCGCGAGCGCGGTCCGCGCTGCGACGCCGTGCCGAAGAAGGCGTCCATGATGTCGGAGAAGTTCCCGAAGCCGCCCGCGCC
Organism: Streptomyces sp. NPDC026500; assembly: GCF_055567635.1. Classification (NCBI taxonomy): domain Bacteria; kingdom Bacillati; phylum Actinomycetota; class Actinomycetes; order Kitasatosporales; family Streptomycetaceae; genus Streptomyces; species Streptomyces sp. NPDC026500. The sequence goes on from NZ_JBVHQB010000005.1 coordinate 477,626, forward strand.
GAAGCCGCCGGCGCCACCGCCGCCCTGCTGGGACAGCGGGTCGCCACCGAGGTCGTAGACCTGCTTCTTCTGCGGGTCCGACAACACCTCGTACGCGGCGTTGATCTCTTTGAACCGCTCCTGCGTCTTCGGATCGGGATTGACGTCCGGGTGCAGCTCGCGAGCGAGCCTCCGGAACGCCTTCTTGATCTCGTCCTGGGACGCGTCGCGGCGCACGCCGAGTACGGCGTAGTAGTCCGTGGCCACTTAAGACTCCGCCAGGATCTGTCCGACGTACCGTGCCACCGCTCGTACCGCTCCCATCGTTCCCGGGTAATCCATGCGGGTCGGGCCGACCACGCCGAGTTTGGCTACTGCCTCGCCGCCCGAACCGTAGCCGACCGAGACCACGGACGTGGAGTTGAGTCCCTCGTACGCGTTCTCGTGCCCGATTCGCACGGTCATGCTCGAATCCCCGGCCTCTCCAAGCAACTTGAGGAGCACTACCTGCTCCTCCAGCGCTTCGAGCACCGGCCGGATGGTGAGAGGGAAGTCATGTCCGAATCGCGTGAGATTGGCGGTACCGCCGATCATCAGCCGCTCCTCGGTCTCCTCGACGAGTGTCTCCAGCAGTGTGGAGAGCACCGTCGAGACCGTACCCCGGTCCTCCGACTCGAAGGCGTCCGGGAGGTCCTGGACGAGCTGCGGGACGTCCGCGAAGGGGCGCCCTGCGACCCGGCTGTTGAGCCGGGCCCGCAGATCCGCCAGCGACGTCTCACCGAACGGCACAGGACAGTTGATCATGCGCTGCTCGACCCGGCCGGTGTCCGTGATCAGTACGAGCATCACCCGCGCGGGGGCGAGTGACAGCAGCTCCACATGGCGCACGGTCGAGCGCGTCAGCGAGGGGTACTGCACGACGGCGACCTGCCGGGTGAGCTGCGCGAGCAGCCGCACGGTCCGCCCGACGACGTCGTCGAGGTCGACGGCGCCGTCCAGGAAGTTCTGGATGGCCCGTCGCTCGGGCGCGGTCATCGGCTTGACGCCCGCGAGCTTGTCGACGAAGAGCCGGTATCCCTTGTCCGTAGGGATGCGCCCGGCGCTGGTGTGCGGCTGGGCGATGTAGCCCTCGTCCTCCAGGGCGGCCATGTCGTTGCGGACGGTGGCGGGCGAGACGCCCAGCCGGTGCCGCTCGGTGAGCGCCTTGGAACCGACCGGTTCCTCGGTGCCGACATAGTCCTGGACGATGGCGCGGAGCACCTCGAGCCTGCGTTCACTGAGCATCGCGCACACCTCCAGAAGTCGACTCGGTGGTCTTCGTGGCCTTCGTGGCTTTCGTCTGGCACTCAGCACACGGGAGTGCCAGCGTTCCCCGGCCCAGTGTACGGCGGTGAGGCACGACCCCGGCAAGGGCGGGCCTGCGATGTCGTGCACGGCACCCGGTCACCGTTAGCGTCGCCGCATGAGGCTGACTTGGGAAGAGCTGGGGTGGGAAAGGGTGGCGCCCCGGGTCGGGCGGCGGCGACTTCCGGACTGGGACTGCACGGTCGGGCTCGTCGTCGGCGAGGGCGCGGCGCTGATGATCGACGCGGGATCGAGTCTCGCGGAGGGCGCGTGGTTGCGCCGGGAGGCGCAGGTTCTCGTCGGGCACCGTGTGACCCTTCTCGCGCTCACCCACCCTCATTTCGACCATGTCTTCGGCGCCGCGGCGTTCGCGGGCGCGGAGATCCTCGTCGCGGGCGGCTCGTCCGAGGTGTACGAGAACGGTCGCGGGGAGCTGTGCGCGGACGCGGTGCGCAACGGTCTCGACCCGCGGGCGGCGGAGGAGGCGGCCGACACCCTCGTGCGTCCCCGGCGGTCCGTGTGGGGCACCACGAACCTGGACCTCGGCGGCGGCATCGAGGTGCGGCTGGTACGGACGGGTGAGGGCCACACCGCCCACGACCTCGTGGTCGTCGTGCCGGGCGACCCGACGGTGGTGTTCTGCGGCGACCTGGTCGAGGAGTCCGGCGAGCCGCAGGCGGGCCCCGACGCCGTACCGGCGCGCTGGCCCGCGGCCCTCGACCGGCTGCTCGGCCTCGGCGGCGAGGACGCGCTGTACGTGCCCGGTCACGGGGCGGTCGTGGACGCCGGGTTCGTACGGTCCCAGCGGGATGCCCTGGCCGCGCGTTTCGGGTCGGCGGGTTCCGGCACGACAGGTTCCGGCACGGCGGGTTCCGGCACGGCGGGTTCCGGCACGGCGGGTTCCGGCACGGCGGGTTCCGGCACGGCGGGTTCCGGCACGGCGGGTTCCGGCGTGTCGCGGTGATCACCGCCGGGCTTCTCCTATCGTCATCCGAATGCGCCAGTACTCTCCGGACCTGACCCCGCCGTGGAAGAAGCCCAAGCCCGTGCCCGAGGTCCCGGCGGACCCCGGTCTGGTGGTCGAGGAGCCCGGCACCGGCTTCTGCGGCGCGGTGATCCGCTGCGAGGCGGGCACGGTGACCCTGGAGGACCGCTTCGGCAAGCACCGGGTGTTCCCGCTGGAGCCGCGCGGCTTCCTCCTGGAGGGCAGGGTGGTGACGCTGGTGCGCCCGACGGCCTCGGCGCCCGTACACCCCAGCCGTACGGCATCCGGCTCGGTGGCGGTGCCCGGCGCCCGCGCCCGGGTGGCGCGGGCCGGACGCATCTACGTCGAGGGCCGCCACGACGCCGAACTGGTCGAGCGGGTCTGGGGCGACGATCTGCGCATCGAGGGCGTCGTCGTGGAGTACCTGGAGGGCGTCGACGACCTCCCGGCGATCGTCGCCGCGTTCGACCCGGGCCCGGACGCCCGGCTCGGCGTACTCGTCGACCACCTGGTCCAGGGTTCGAAGGAGTCCCGCATCGCCGAGGCGGTCACGAGCGCGCACGCCCTGGTGCTCGGCCACCCGTACATCGACGTCTGGGAGGCCGTGAAGCCGTCCTCCGTGGGCATCCCGGACTGGCCCCGGGTCCCGCGCGGCCAGGACTGGAAGACGGGCGTGTGCCGTGCCCTGGGCTGGCCGGAGAACACCGGCGCGGCCTGGCAGCACATCCTGTCCCGGGTCCACTCCTACAAGGACCTGGAGCCGGAACTCCTGGGCCGGGTGGAGGAACTGATCGACTTCGTCACCGCGCCGGAGTGACGGGGGCTCCGGAGCCGCCAGGGCTGCGGGAGCCGCCAGAGCCGGGGAGCCGGAGCGCGGGGGTGCCGGAGCGTGAGGGTGCCGGACCACGGAGGCGCCGGACCACGGAGGTGGAGGTACCGGAACCGGGGGTGCCGGAACCGGGGCGCCGGGACCGTGGAAGTCCAGAGCCGGAGGTACCGGAACCGGAAGCCGGAACTGGGGCGCTGGAGCCGGGGGGGGTGCCGCCGCACGGACGGTATGCGCTCACCGCCGGGCCGGCGTTCCGGCGCCGACCGTCGGCAGCCCGGAGCCCGGAGCCCGGAGCCCGGAGCGATGGTGTGCCGGGACCGGGCGGGCCGACGGTGTTCAGTCCACCAGATCCCGGACGACCGCGTCCGCCAGCAGTCGCCCGCGCAGGGTGAGAACGGCGCGACCGGCGTCGTACGGACCGGCTTCGAGGAGCCCTTCGGACAGGGCGCGGCGGGAGGCCGCCAGCCCGTCGGGGCGGAGCAGGGAGAGCGGGCAGCCCTCGCGCAACCGCAGTTCGAGGAGGATCCGCTCGACCCGGCGGTCCTCGTCGGAGAGGAGCTCACGCCCCGCGCCCGGCGAGCGGCCCGAGGCCAGCGCGGCCGCGTACGCCCCCGGATGTTTCACGTTCCACCAGCGAACACCGCCCACGTGGCTGTGGGCGCCGGGGCCCGCGCCCCACCAGTCGGCGCCCCGCCAGTAGAGCTCGTTGTGCAGACAGCGGCCGGCCTCGGAGGTGGCCCAGTTCGACACCTCGTACCAGTCGAAGCCCGCCGCCGACATCACCTCGTCCGCGATGAGATAGCGGTCCGCGTGCACGTCGTCGTCCGTCATGGGGACCTCGCCGCGGCGGATGCGGCGCGCGAGCTGCGTGCCCTCCTCGACGATGAGCGCGTACGCGGAGATGTGGTCGGGGCCTGCGCCGAGGGCCGCTTCGAGCGATGCCCGCCAGTCGTCGTCCGACTCCCCCGGGGTGCCGTAGATCAGATCCAGGTTCACATGTGTGAAGCCGGCCGCGCGGGCCTCGGCGACACAGGCCTCGGGGCGGCCCGGGGTGTGCGTACGGTCGAGCACCTTCAGGACGTGCTGCCGGGCGCTCTGCATGCCGAAGGAGATCCGGTTGAAGCCGCCGGCGCGCAGCGTCGCGAGGTACTCCGGGTCGACCGACTCGGGGTTCGCCTCCGTCGTGATCTCCGCGTCGTCCGCGAGCCCGAACTCGTCACGGATCGCCCCCAGCATCCGTACGAGATCGTCGGCGGCCAGCAGGGTGGGCGTACCGCCTCCGACGAAGACCGTGCGGACGGGGCGGGGGTCGTCGCCGAGGACCTTGCGGGCGAGGCGGACCTCGTCGGTCAGGGTGTCCGCGTAGTTGTCGCGGGAGGCGAGCACACCGCCGCTGCCCCGCAGCTCGGTCGCCGTGTAGGTGTTGAAGTCGCAGTAGCCGCAGCGGGTCGCGCAGTACGGCACATGGAGGTAGAACCCGAGGGGCCGCTCGGCCGCCCCGGCCAGGGCGTGCGCGGGCAGCGCCCCGTCATCGGGGACGGGCTCACCGTCGGGAAGTGCGGAAGGCATGCCATCCATTGTCCAGTACGGGCGCGGTGCACGATTCCGCCCCGCGCTCGGACCTCTCCGTCCTGCGCTCGGACCTCTCCGTCCCGCGCTCGGACCCCTCCGTCCCGCGCTCGGACCTATCCGTCCCGTGCCCGGACCGGACCGACCCCGCCCGGACCGGACCGACCCCCGCCCGGAGCGGGCCGGGCCGACCCTTGCCCGGACCGGGCCGTCCTATGCCTGACCGACCATGCCGCTGCCCCGTCGGACCGATCGGGCAGCACGCCGCACCGGCCACCGGCCCCGGACCGGCGCGTGGCGCAGGGCAGTCAAGGGACGGCTGCGGAGCGCCCGGGACAGCGGGGTGCGGGCACGCGGGGACGCCGAGGTGCGGGCACGCAATGGCTACTCCGCCTGCAGCACCAGCAGGGCCATGTCGTCCTCAGGCGGGCGCGTGCCGAACTCGTGGACCAGCCCGCGGATCCGTTCCGCGATCAGCTCGGCGTTCAGGCCGACGCAGCCCGCGAGGGCATGCGCGAGACCGTCGTCGTCGTCGAACTGGCGGGACCCGTCGCGCCGCTCCGTCACGCCGTCGGTGACGCACAGCAGGGTGTCGCCGGGGTACAGCTCGAAGGACTCGGCGGTGTACTCGGGGTCCTCGAAGACACCGAGCAGGGTCTGCGGCCGGGCCATCTCCCGTACGTCGCCGTCGGGGCCCAGCAGCAGCGGCAGCGGATGTCCCGCCGAGGCCAGGGTGCAGCGCACTCCGCCGTCGAAGGGGACCAGCTCGCCGTAGAGCATGGAAAGGAAACGTGTCTGCGGGCCGAGGTCGGTGCCGAGCCCTGGTCCGCCCGCGGCCACGAGCGCACGGGCCGCCGCGTCCGCCGCCTCTGTCGCGTCGTCGAGGAGGAGCTGGTTGAGGCGGTCGAGGACGTCCGCGACGTCGTAGCCCTCGCGGGCCAGCAGCCGCAGCCAGGGCCGGGCCAGACCGATCACGACGGCGGCCTCGGGGCCCTTTCCCTGGACATCGCCGACGGCGAAGCACCAGCGTCCGTCGCCGGCCGGGAACACGTCGTAGAAGTCGCCGCTCGGCCCGCCCTTGTCGAGCGGCTCGTAGACGAGGGCGCTGCGCACCCCGGGAATCTCGGCGACCGCGCCCGGCAGCAGTCCCCGTTGCAGGACCCGGCTGATGGTGGCCTGGCGCGCGTACTGGCGGGCCGCGCCGATGGCGAGGGCGATCCGGCGACTGAGATCCTCGACGAGCCCGGTGACCTCGTCGGGGAAGTCGGGCAGTCCGGCCCGCCCGATGACGAGCGTGCCCAGCGGGCGGCCGCCCGCGATCAGCCGGTACGCCAGCGCCGCCCCGCTCGCCCCGCGGGCGCCCAGCGCCTCGCCCGGCCAGGGCACAGGGACGGCACGGGACCGCACCGCGTCGGGCAGCCGCGGCGGGTCCTTCTCCAGGGTGCCGCGCAGCCCCTCGATGAGGCTCTCGCTGCCGTGCCAGACGCGGGCGAGGCGGGGGCCGAGCGCGAGGCCGAGACCACCCGCCCGGTCGGTGGCCTCGTCCTCGAGCCACACAGCGCACCAGTCGGCGAGGCGCGGGACGAGGAGCTGCCCGGCCAGCGCGGCGACCAGGTCCTCGTCGAGCTGCCCGGCGAGCAGGTCGGAGGCCTCGGCGAGAAAGGAGAGGGCTCCCCGGTCCAGCCAGTCGTGACTCCGCGCCGTGCCCCGGGGCGCCCCGGAGGCGGATATCGCGGGATACGACTCGCCGCCGGCCCTCGGTCGCCAGTACCCCGTGGCCGGCCCCTCGGCGTACGCGTCGGCCCAGGCCCCCTCCGTCCCGCCCACCGCGCCCATGAGCCCGTCGCCGTCCCCCGACGCACCCGGTCCCCGGAGACCGCCGCCGTCCATGAACCCACCCGATCCGGGAAGGTCTTCGGCATCCGCGAACGCGGCGGTTCCGGGGAGACGTTCGGCTTCCGCCGATCCGCCCGACCGGTGCAGGTCGCCCGCGTCCGCGAAGACATCCGCACCGGACGGCGCGCCGGCGCTCCCGTCGACCAGCAGCCTCGACCACACCGTCTTCACGCCGGGACGGTAGGTGATCCCCCAGGCCTCGGAGAGTGCGGAGACGAGGCGCAGGCCACGCCCGTACTCCGGTGTTCCGTAGGGGTGTTCGGTGCCGTCCTCCCGTATCGCACGCGAGGGGTGGTGGTCGGACACCTCGACGACCAGCGGGCCCGGCGGGCCGTCGGCCGCGCACTCCAGGCGGCACAGCAGCTCGACGTCGGTGCCCGCGTGCACGACGGCGTTGGTGACGAGTTCGCTGACCACCACGGCGGCGTCCTCGGTGAGCCGGTCGTCGATGATCTCGGCGCCGGGCAGCGCCAGTTCGGCCCAGCTCACGAGCGTGTCACGGAGGAAACGGCGGGCGGCTCCGGGGGCGAGCGGAGTGCCCGGCAGTGATGTACGTGACACGACGTCCCGGCCGGCGCGGTGGTGCGCGGGCGCGTCCGGGGCGCACGCCATGGACTCCCGTTGCGTCGGAATGGCCCCCACTGTGCGGCTCCCTGGGCAGTTCGGACGAAATACACCTCGGACGATGCGGCCAGGGTGACAGACCGGCGGCACTTATAAGCACCGAGTCACCGAAGTGGGCCGCCATGAGTGAGAACAGTGGTATGGATGTACTCGAAGACGGACAGATTCGAGCATCCGACCTGCGTCCGCCGCTCGCCGCGACGACCGCGGCGAGGGACGGCGACTTCGGCAGGGCGTCCGAGGCGGGTCATGGACCGGTCGCCGAACTCGGCGCGGTGTTCAACCAGACCACGGACCGGTCGCCGAACTCAGCACGACGTTCGACCAGACCACGGACCGGTCGCCGAACTCAGCACGACGTTCGACCAGACCACGGACCGGTCGCCGAACTCGGCGCATTGTTCGACCAGATCATGGACCGGAGCTCCCGCTTCGGCTCCGGGCTGGAGAGGGTCCGCACGGAGCCGGCCCGGCACGGGCGGCGCGACGAGCATCCGGCGGCCGGGCCAAGGTGACGCGGCTGTCCGGGAGTTGGCGAGGCATGGCCGAGGCGGTCCACACGACGGCGTCCGGACCGACGGCCGGGCGCGGGACGTCGCCCTGGCGAGCAAGCCCGGCCAGTGCTCCACCTGCGTACACGGAGCGCACAGGAGCAGCGCCGGGGGCAGGGACGCGAGGGGTTCCACCGCTCGGTCGCGGAGAAGTCCTGCGCGCCACCGCCCCCGTACGGACCGGGGCCGAGGGCTATGCCTCGCGGCTGCCCGCGTACATCTCGTCGATCAGGTGCTTGTACTCCCGCTCGACGACCGGGCGCTTCAGCTTGAGGCTCGGAGTGATCTCGCCGTGTTCGACGTCCAGGTCGCGGGGCAGCAAGCGGAACTTCTTGATGGTCTGCCAGCGCTGGAGGCCCGCGTTGAGCTCCTTCACATAGCCCTCGACGAGGGCGACCGTGACGGGCGCCGCGACGACCTCGGCGTACGACCTGCCCGCCAGGCCGTTGTCCTTCGCCCACTCCAGGATGGACGGCTCGTCCAGGGCGATGAGCGCCGTGCAGAAGTTCCGGTCGGCGCCGTGCACGAGGATGTTGGAGACGTACGGGCAGACGGCCTTGAACTGGCCCTCGACCTCGGCGGGCGCGATGTACTTGCCGCCCGAGGTCTTGATGAGGTCCTTCTTGCGGTCGGTGATCCGCAGATAGCCGTCCGGGGACAGCTCACCGATGTCGCCGGTGTGGAACCAGCCGTCCGCCTCGAGGACCTCGGCGGTCTTCTCGGGCAGCCCGTGGTAGCCCTCCATGATGCCGGGGCCGCGCAGCAGGATCTCGCCGTCGTCCGCGATGCGCACCTCGGTGCCGGGCAGCGGCTTGCCGACCGTACCGGTGCGGTAGGCCTCGCCCGGGTTCACGAAGGAGGCGGCGGAGGACTCGGTGAGCCCGTAGCCCTCCAGGATGTGGATGCCGGCGCCGGCGAAGAAGTAGCCGATCTCCGGCGCGAGCGCGGCCGAGCCGGAGACACAGGCGCGCAGGTTGCCGCCGAAGGCCTCGCGGATCTTGGCGAAGACGAGCGCGTCGGCGACCTTGTGCTTGGCGCCGAGCGCGAAGGGCACGGAGGCCGAGCCGGTACGACGGAAGTTGTCCTGGCTGGCCTTCGCGTACTCGCGGGAGACCCCGGCGGCCCACTGGAAGATCTTGTACTTGGCGCCGCCGCCGGCCCGTGCCTTGGCCGCGACCCCGTTGTAGACCTTCTCGAAGATGCGCGGCACGGCGGCCATGTATGTCGGCCGCACCACCGGCAGATTCTCGATGATCTTGTCCACGCGGCCGTCGACGGCGGTGACGTGCCCGACCTGGATCTGGCCGGAGGTGAGGACCTTGCCGAAGACGTGCGCGAGCGGCAGCCACAGGTACTGGACGTCGTCCTGGCCGACCAGGCCGGTCGCGGCGATCGCCTTCGCCATGTACGACCAGTTGTCCTGCGGCAGCCGGACGCCCTTGGGACGGCCCGTGGTGCCGGAGGTGTAGATGAGGGTAGCGAGCTGATCGGCGGTGATCGCGCCGACGCGCTCCTTGATCAGCTCAGGGTGCTTCTCCAGGTACGCGGTACCGCGCGCCTCCAGCTCGGCGAGCGTGAGGACCCAGTCGTCGGTCTCCACGCCCTCCGGGTCGATGACGACGACCCGCGTGAGCTCGGGAAGCTCCGCGCGCTTCTCCCGGGCCTTGGCTAGCTGGGCCGCGTCCTCCGCGATGAGGACCCTGCTCGCGGAGTCGGAGAGGATGAACGCCGACTCCTCGGCGTTGGTCTGCGGGTACACGGTCGTGGTGGCCGCGCCCGCGCAGAGGATGCCGAGGTCGGCCAGGATCCACTCGACCCGGGTCGAGGAGGCGAGCGCGACGCGCTGCTCCGGCTCTACGCCGAGTTCGATCAGACCGGCCGCGATGGCGTAGACCCGCTCGGCGGACTGCGCCCAGGTCAGCGACTTCCACTCGTCCCGGCCGCCCGAGGCCGGTACCGGGTAGCGGTATGCCTCGGCGTCGGGTGTGGCCGCCACGCGCTCCAGGAAGAGGGCCGCGACGGACGGCGGACGGTTCTCGATCAGGGTCTGTGTGTCGCTCACGACATCCTCCGGGGCCCGCGGCAGTGCGGCTGGCTCAATTGCGGCTGTTGTTTAACTCGCGAGTAACTACCGAGCAGAGATCAGACTAGAGCGCGTCCGGCCGGTGCGTAAGAGGCGACGGTCCGTCTCTTCCTCCAGGACACACCCATGAGACAAGCACAGGGCCCGCCGCGCCGAAGCGCGACGGGCCCTGAAAACCGGGATTAGGCGTGCCTACTTCTTGCCCTTGGCCGCCGGACCGCTGTCGTCGCTGGACAGCACGGCGATGAAGGCCTCTTGCGGAACCTCCACAGAGCCCACCATCTTCATGCGCTTCTTGCCTTCCTTCTGCTTCTCCAGCAGCTTCCGCTTACGGGAGATGTCACCGCCGTAGCACTTGGCGAGGACGTCCTTGCGGATGGCGCGGATGGTCTCGCGGGCGATGACCCGGGAGCCGATGGCAGCCTGGATGGGCACCTCGAAGGCCTGCCGCGGGATCAGCTCGCGCAGCTTGGCGACCAGCCGGACCCCGTACGCGTACGCCGCGTCCTTGTGCGTGACCGCCGAGAAGGCGTCGACCTTGTCGCCGTGCAGCAGGATGTCGACCTTGACCAGGCTGGAGGTCTGCTCGCCGGTGGGCTCGTAGTCCAGCGAGGCGTAGCCGCGGGTCTTGGACTTCAGCTGGTCGAAGAAGTCGAAGACGATCTCCGCGAGCGGCAGGGTGTAGCGGATCTCGACCCGGTCCTCGGAGAGGTAGTCCATGCCGAGCAGGGTGCCGCGCCGGGTCTGGCACAGTTCCATGATCGCGCCGATGAACTCGGAGGGCGCGAGGACGGTCGCCCGCACGACGGGCTCGTACACCTTGTCGATCTTGCCCTCGGGGAACTCGCTCGGGTTGGTGACGATGTGCTCGCTGCGGTCCTCCATCTCGACGCGGTAGACCACGTTCGGCGCCGTCGCGATCAGGTCGAGCCCGAACTCGCGCTCGAGCCGCTCACGGATCACGTCGAGGTGCAGCAGCCCGAGGAAACCGACGCGGAAGCCGAAGCCCAGCGCCGCCGACGTCTCCGGCTCGTACACCAGCGCGGCGTCGTTGAGCTGGAGCTTGTCCAGGGCGTCGCGGAGCTCGGGGTAGTCGGACCCGTCCAGCGGATACAGACCCGAGAAGACCATGGGCTTGGGGTCCTTGTACCCGCCGAGCGCCTCGGTCGCGCCCTTGTGCAGGGTGGTGATCGTGTCACCGACCTTGGACTGACGGACGTCCTTCACACCGGTGATGATGTAACCCACCTCACCGACACCGAGCCCGTCGGCCGCCTTCATCTCCGGGGCCGAGACCCCGATCTCCAGCAGCTCGTGCGTGGCGCCGGTGGACATCATCCGGATGCGCTCACGCTTGTTGAGCTGCCCGTCGATGACACGCACGTACGTCACGACACCGCGGTAGGAGTCGTAGACCGAGTCGAAGATCATCGCGCGGGCGGGGGCGTCCTGGACGCCGACCGGAGCGGGGACCTCGGCGACGACCTTGTCGAGCAGCGCCTCGACACCCAGACCCGTCTTGGCGGAGACCTTGAGAACGTCCTCGGGGTCGCAGCCGATGAGGTTGGCGAGCTCCTCGGAGAACTTCTCCGGCTGGGCGGCCGGCAGGTCGATCTTGTTCAGTACGGGGATGATCTTGAGGTCGTTCTCCATCGCCAGGTAGAGGTTGGCGAGAGTCTGCGCCTCGATGCCCTGGGCCGCGTCGACGAGCAGGACCGTGCCCTCACAGGCCGCGAGGGACCGGGACACCTCGTACGTGAAGTCGACGTGCCCGGGGGTGTCGATCATGTTGAGGATGTGGGTCTTGCCCGGATCCTCGGTCGGCGCCCAGGGCAGCCGGACCGCCTGGGACTTGATCGTGATGCCGCGCTCGCGCTCGATGTCCATACGGTCGAGGTACTGAGCACGCATCTGCCGCTGGTCGACCACCCCGGTCAGCTGGAGCATGCGGTCGGCGAGCGTGGACTTGCCGTGGTCGATGTGCGCGATGATGCAGAAATTGCGGATCAGAGCCGGGGCGGTACGGCTCGGCTCGGGCACATTGTTAGGGGTCGCGGGCACGCAGGGTCCTGTCTCTTGAGGCGCCTGTCGCCTCGGGTCGGATCGATACGTAGGTTCCATGGTCCCACGCGCGGGGAGCTGCGCCCGGTTTGGGCTGTGTGAGCGGGGCCGTCCGCGACCGGTTCGGGGGCCTCTCGACCGGGGCGGGCGACCGGTTTGGGCCGGTCGTACGGGGACTGGTAGCCTGGGTAGCTGTGTCTCGTGCCCTCTCAGCAGGAGACGCACCCAAGAAAATCAAACGGCGAGCGAGACGTGCTGTCTCGCGCGCCTGAACCTGTAAAGGCTCATTCGTGGCGAACATCAAGTCCCAGATCAAGCGGATCAAGACCAACGAGAAGGCCCGGCTGCGCAACAAGGCCGTCAAGTCCTCTCTGAAGACCGCGATCCGCAAGGCCCGCGAGGCGTCTGCCGCGGGTGACGTCGAGAAGGCCACCGAGTACACGCGCGCCGCGTCGCGCGCTCTCGACAAGGCCGTCTCGAAGGGCGTCATCCACAAGAACCAGGCCGCCAACAAGAAGTCGGCGCTTGCTTCGAAGGTCGCCGCCCTCAAGGGCTGAGTCGGCTGAGCTCTCCGGAGCTCGACCCCTGACTTGACCGTCGGCCGGACCCGAGCAGGCCCTCTCTCCCGCTCCCGACCGACACCCCCGGATTCACGCACGATCTGCGTTCGCCACGCGGGCGTGAATCCAACAGCTTGAACCGAAGGCCCCGCCCCTCCCTTCCCCGGGAGAACGAGCGGGGCCTTCGGTGTGCGGTGAAGCCGACGGTGCTGGTGTCGTCCGGGCAGGGCTCGGGGCAGGGATGTGTCCAGGACCAGGGACGGAACAGGGCCGAAGGCGGGAACACGACCCAGGGCAGGACCAGAACGCCGGCCGCGTGCCGCGCGGGGCCCTCGGCCGTTCGGCCGTTCGGTCAGGCCGACCCTCGCCCGCGGAAGTCCGGGTGGGCCGACCCTGCGTGCGCGGCAGTTCGGTCGGGCCGATCCTGTGTGCGGCTAGCGCCGGCCGGAGCGAGCTGCCCGCGCGACGGCCACGACCGCCTTCTCCAGGGCGTACTCGGGATCGTCCCCGCCGCCCTTGACCCCGGCATCCGCCGCCGCGACCGCCGTGAGCGCCATGGCGACCCCGTCCGGTGTCCATCCCCGCATCTGCTGCCGTACGCGATCGATCTTCCACGGCGGCATCCCCAGCTCACGGGCCAGGTCGGCAGGCCTGCCGCCCCGCGCCGAGGACAGCTTTCCGATCGCCCGTACCCCTTGTGCGAGCGCACTGGTGATCAGGACGGGAGCCACGCCGGTCGACAACGACCATCGCAACGCCTCCAGCGCCTCCGCGGCCCGCCCCTCCACGGCCCGGTCGGCCACGGTGAAGCTGGATGCCTCGGCCCGCCCGGTGTAGTACCGCCCGACGACGGCCTCGTCGATCGTCCCCTCGACATCCGCGGTCAGCTGCGACACGGCGGACGCCAGCTCCCGCAGATCGCTCCCGATGGAGTCCACCAGCGCCTGGCAGGCCTCCGGAGTGGCCGCCCGGCCCAGCGCCCGGAACTCGCTCCGCACGAACGCCAGCCGGTCCGCCGGCTTCGTCATCTTGGGACACGCGACCTCCCGCGCCCCCACCTTGCGCGCGGCGTCGAGCAGCCCCTTGCCCTTGGCCCCACCCGCGTGCAGCAGCACAAGGGTGATCTCCTCGGCGGGCGCCCCGAGATACGCCTTGACGTCCTTGATCGTGTCGGCCGACAGATCCTGCGCGTTGCGTACGACCACGACCTTGCGCTCGGAGAAGAGCGAGGGACTCGTCAGTTCTGCGAGCGTGCCCGGCTGCAACTGGTCCGGGGTGAGGTCCCGGACATCCGTGTCGGCGTCGGCGGCCCTGGCGGCGGCCACCACCTCCTGCACGGCACGGTCGAGCAGGAGATCCTCCTGGCCCACTGCCAGCGTGACAGGAGCGAGAGGGTCGTCTTGTGCGGTCTTCTTGGCCATCACCGAAAGCATCCCACGCGCCACTGACAACACGTGCCGCGAGCCACGATCTCCGGTGAGCCCCCGCCCCCTGGCCCTGCCCCTCCCCTGCCCTGCCCTGCCTTGCCTTGCCCTCGCCCTCGCCCTCGCCGAGCTTGGGCTATGGCTCCTCGTGCCAGCCGTCCCACGCGGCCGCGAACTCGTCCAGCTCCTTCGGGTCCAGCCGCGCCTCGGGGTCCGTCAGAACCACCAGCCACTGCGCGTCCTCGGCATCGTCCTCGCCCGCCAGCGCGTCCCGGACGAGTTGCGGCTCCTCCAGGAGCCCGAACCGGTCGCCGACGGCCTCCGCCGCCTCTTCCGCGGCATCACGGTCGGGCAGCACCAGTACATGTCTCACATCGCTCACCTGAACATTTTCCGACTACGCGCGACGCGTCCGACGCCGGGGTCGGCCTGTGCGACCTGTGCGACCCGTGCGACCAGAACGAATGGTGGCACCTGTGTGAGCGGTGTTACCTGTGCGACCTGTCCGACCGGGCTACTGAGCCCCCTCGACCTCCGGCACCCGGTCCAGTTCGATTCCGAAGCGCTCCCGATAAGTGGCGAGCACCTCCTCGTCGGTGGCCAGTTCCGACACCTCCTTGATGCCGTCCGCCGTCGACACGGTGAACTTGCGGCCGCTGAGCGTGATCCGCCCTCCGTCCTCGGTGACCCGCGAACAGACCAGTGACCGAGTGAAGTGGGACAGCGGCGAGGTGCCGTGCCACCAGGCCCCGACGACGAAGTCCCCGAGCACCCGCGGCCGTACCTCCAGGCGGTACTGGCGTTTGTCTCCCAGGAAGACATCGAGGTCCTCGCGTTCCCGCGATCCGCCGGCACCCCGCACTCCCGCCGCGTCCGGCCCCGACTCCACGACCCGGAACGTCCCGCCAGGGTCCCGCTGTTCGCCTCGCTCCATGAACGACAACGGGTAGTGGCTGTGCGCCCCGAAACCGACGTCGGTCAGCCAGTCACCCCCGTCCACCGTCCGCACCCGCAGCGCGAGATGGTCGTAGGGAATCCCGAGCTTTCCCTCGTCCCCGTACACCCGCGCCGCGAGATAGGTCACATCGAAGCCCAGCGACGCCAGCAACGCCCCGAACGCGCCGTTCAGTTCGTAGCAGAAACCCCCTCTGTGAGCGCCCACCACCTTCTCCAGCAGCCTCTTCTCCTCCAGCACGATCTGCTCACCGAGATGGATCGACAGGTTCTCGAACGGCACTGTCTGCAGATGGCGCAGTTGAAGCTCGCGAAGCACATCGGACGTGGGCCATGCCGGGTGCTGGGCCCCGATACGGCGAAGGTAGGCGTCGGCCTGTGCGGATTTCATGCCTTCAGTGTCGCGCCACACTCAGCCCCTGGCCCGCACCGGTGACAGCGAGATCACCGTCCTCGTCGGTACGCAGCACCACCGCGCCCCCGGCCCGCAGTGCCGCGACCGTACTCGGGGCAGGATGACCGTAGGGGTTGTCGCTGCCGACCGAGATGAGCGCGAGCCGCGGAGCCACCCTGCGTATGAGTTCCGGATCCTGGTACGCCGAACCGTGATGAGCGACCTTGAGCACGTCCACGCCGTCCAGTTCCGCAGCCACCGGCGATCTCGACAAGGCCTGCTGCGCGGGCGGCTCCAGGTCGCCGAGCAACAGCAGCCGCAGCCCCGCGGACCGTACGAGCAGGGTGACACTGGCGTCGTTCGGACCGTCCGGAGGCGGAGCCGGATCCGGCGGCGGCCACAGCACCCGCCAGTCGAGGCTTCCCGCGCACCGTCGCTCCCCCGCCACGGCCCGGGTCACGGGAATGTGCCGTGCGGCCGCCTCCGTTCGTACGAACTCGGCCTGCTCCAAAGGCTCTTCGAAGCCGGTCGTCTCGATCGCGCCCACCGAACGCCCATGGAGCACGCCCGCCAGCCCCGCGACATGGTCTGCGTGGAAGTGCGTCAGAACGACGAGCGGGATTCTGGTGACACCGAGCATGCTCAGGCAGCGGTCGGCCAACACCGGGTCGGGCCCCGCGTCCACCACCACCGCGCTGCCGTCACCCACCGCGAGCACGGTCGCGTCGCCCTGCCCCACATCACACATCGCGAACCGCCAGCCGGGCGGCGGCCATCCCGTGATCACTCTGGTGAGCGGCGGCGGCTGCACCACGACCAGCAGGAACAGCACCGCGCAGACAGCACTCAGCACCGGATGCCTCAGCAGCCGTCGACCGACGGCCACGACGACCACCGTGACGAGGCCCAGCAGAAGGGCGCCCGTCCAACTGCCCGGCCAGTCCACTCCCCCACCGGGCTGAGCCGCCCCTGTGCGCGCAATGCCCGCGATCCACCGGGCGGGCCAACTCGCGGACCATGCAAGGGCTTTGGCCACGGGCATCGCCGGGGAGGCCGTCGCCAGGGTCGCGAACCCCAGCACCGTGGCCGGCGTGACCGCGAACTCCGCGAGCAGATTGCACGGCACCGCCACCAGACTCACCCGGGCCGACAGCAGGGCGACCACCGGCGCGCACAGGGCCTGTGCCGCGGCGGCCGCGGCGAGCGCCTCGGCCAGACGCGGAGGCACACGACGTCGCTGGAGGGCCGCGCTCCAACGCGGGGCGAGCGTGAGCAGGGCTCCGGTCGCGAGGACGGAGAGCAGGAATCCGAAACTGCGCGAGAGCCAGGGGTCGTACAGCACGAGGAGCAGAACCGCGGCGGCCAGCGCCGGAATCAGAGATCTGCGGCGCCCGGTCGCGATGGCTAGCAGCGAGATCGATCCGCAGGCCGCCGCCCGCAGCACGCTCGGGTCCGGTCGGCACACGATCACGAAGACGAGGGTGAGTGCTCCGCCGAGCAGGGCGGTCGCCCGGAGCGGGACACCGAGCCGGGGTGCGAGGCCCCTGCGCTCGGCTCTCTGGGCGAGACCCGGTGGCCCGATGAACAACGCGAGGATGATGACGAGGTTGCCTCCGCTGACAGCGAGGAGGTGGGTGAGATCTGTGGCCCTGAAGGCGTCGTCCAGCTCCGGCGTCACGCGTGAGGTGTCCCCCACCACCAGCCCCGGCAGCAGCGCCCGCGCGTCCGCGTCCAGGCCGTCGGTCGCCTGACGCAGCCCATCGCGCAGCCGGCCTGCGAACCGCTGCGGACCGGACGGCTCTCCCACCACCTCAGGCGGCGCGCTCCCCCGCACCCGCAACACCGCCCCGATGTCGTCCCCGTCCGACAGGGCGGGCACGACCCGGGCCGCCACCCGCAGCCGGGTGGACGGCAGCAGTGACAACCAGAGCGAGCGCCCACCGGTCTCCCTGGACGAGCCTCGTCGAGAGCGCGAGTCGACGATCACCAGCACCGGCGTCCGGGTGGCCAGCATCGTGCCGTCCGCCTGTGTGACCCGCGTGACTTCGGCGTCGAACAGCAGAGCCGTCGGAGCGGCAGTCGGAGCGATGCGGTCCCCGTTGGTCCGGGGCCGGGTGAGCCGGGGATCGGAGGTGATCTCCACCTCGGCGGTAACGTTGGCGAACCGCTCCGCGAGCGCGGGAACCGGTCCGCGTCGCAGGTCCGCCCCGTGCAGCCCCGCGGAGGCCGCGGCCGCGCCGACACAGAGCAGCACCGCGGCGACGGACACCCACGGCCACGACCCCGGCCGCGCCGCCTCTCGCCCCTGCCCCGTGCGCGCGCCTCTCCGCCCCGTGCCCGCCCCTCTCCGCCGCGTATGCGCGCCTCTCCGCCCCGCCGTCAGCAGTACGCCACCCGCGACCAGCGACACGGTCACGACGCCCGTGGCCCAGCCCGGCGACACCCCGACCGTCACGGCCGCCGTGAGCCAGACCGCCGCGGCGGGCGCCACGAGCCGGAGATCGGTCGCCCCCTCCACCCTGGGGTGCGAGGCCCCGAGCCGACTCCCGGAGGCGGCGTGCACGGACCTCCGGCCTACAGCGCCGGGGAGACCTGCCGGCTGCGTCAGGGAACCCTCCGGCTCACCGAGCTCCTCCGTCCCCTCGGGCTCGCACTCCTCTCGCGTCCTCACCGGCCGTCGCGGGCCTCGCACCCCATCGGGCCCTCGCAGCCCTCGCGCGGCTACCGGTCCTCCCGGTCGGACCGTCCTTGCAGGCCCGGCAGACCCGTCGGGTCCATTCCTGGTCAGAGGCCCGCCCCGCCGCGTGCTCATCACCGGCCCGCCACTCCGCAGGCTCATCACCGGTCGGGCCCGGCCAGCCCTCCTCCCGGAGCGGCTCATGGCCGCACCAGGTTCCGGAGATCGGCGAAGCGGCGGTCTCCGATTCCGGTCACTTCGTGGAGTTCGTCGACCGAGCGGAAACCGCCGTGCGCCGTGCGGTAGTCGATGATGTGCCGGGCCAGGACGGGACCGACGCCGGGCAGGCCGTCGAGCTGGTCGGCGGTGGCCGTGTTGAGGGGAATCGGCGCGGAGGGCGCCGCATCCGCCGGGGAGCCGCCGGTGCCGACCGGCCCCGGACCGCCCGAGCCGGCTCCTGTCGGGGGCGCGGATGCGCCGACCACGATCTGTTCGCCGTCCACGAGGAGACGCGCGCGGTTGAGGTCGTCGGTGTGCGTACCGGGCCGCACGCCGCCGGCGGCTCGCAGGGCGTCTTCGACGCGGGAACCGGCCGGCAACCGCTGGAGTCCGGGGGTGCGCACCTTTCCGCCCACGTCCACGACGATCACGCTCCCGGCGACGCCGGCGGGCCCTGCGGCACCGGCGGGACCCGAAGCTCCGGCCGGGGTACCGGATCGCACGCCCGGCCGCTCGTCCGGTCCGCGCTTCTCGCCGTACGGTGCCGCAGCGCCCATCACCTCGGGAGCCCGGACCGGCTGCGTCCTGCCGGACCAGAAGTGCTGCACGGCGAAGACCGCGGCCACCACCAGCAGCACGGTCAGCGCGGCCACGCTCCTGCGCTCCAGACCGCATCTCGACTGCAGCCACAACGGCAGCCGCTCCCGCACGGCAAGCCCGGCCCGGTCCCGCCACGTGCCCGGCTCAACGGCCGGCCCACTCGCGGCCGGCCCACGCGCAGTCGGCGCACTCGCGGTCGCCGACCCACCGGCCGTCGAGCGGTCTGCCCGCGGGGTTCGGTCGGTGTCCGGTCCGGTCCCGAGGCCGTAGGACCCGGCCTGGTGGTTCCAAGGTCCCCTGACATCGGTCACAACGCCCGTACCCACAGCCGTGTTCGCCCTGGGGCCAACCCCGACATCGTGGTCCGCACCCGGTGGTGCGTTCCCCAACTCCCGCCGTCCCTGGGTGCGTTCGGTGAAGAGCGCGTCGGCACGCAGGCGGAGGGCCGCGGCCGATGCCTCGTGGCGGCGGGCCCGGCCTCGCTGATCGCGGCGGCGATGGCGACTGCGGCTGTCGGAGAGGGGGCCGCGGCCCGGGCCGCTGGTCGGTGTGGCGGTGCGTGAGCTTGATCGAATTGCCATGCGACGAGGATCCGGCATCCCGGCGCCCTCGCGATGATCTTGCTCAATTCCGGTGGAAAGCGGCCCAGTTGTGGATAACTCCGTCACCCGCACGAGCGAGGCGCACGGGCAACACAGGGGCCGGCCTCAAACCGAGGCGATTTCACCGAGGCGAGACAACCGCCCCGAGCAGTCCTGGTCCGGTGTGGGCTCCGATCACCGCACCCACCTCGCTCACATGCAGTGCGGCGAGCCCGGGCACCCGTGCCCGCAAACGGTCCGCGAGAGCCGACGCCCGCTCGGGGGACGCCAGATGGTGAACGGCGATGTCGACCTGTGCGCTGCCCGCCCGGTCGGCGACGATCTCCTCCAGGCGGGCGATCGCCTTGGACGCCGTCCGGACCTTTTCGAGAAGTTCGATGCGGCCGTCGTTCAGCTGCAACAGCGGCTTCACCGCGAGCGCGGAACCCAGCAGAGCCTGTGCGGCCCCGATCCTGCCGCCACGGCGGAGGTAGTCGAGGGTGTCGACGTAGAAGTACGCGGACGTGCCCGCGGCCCTCTTCTCCGCGGCCGTGACCGCATCGTCGATGGTCCCGCCCGCCTCGGCGGACTCGGCGGCGGCCAGCGCGCAGAACCCGAGGGCCATCGCGACCATCCCGGTGTCGACGACTCGCACCGGCAGCGAAGCGTCGCGCGCCGCGAGCACCGCGGCGTCGTAGGTGCCCGAGAACTCGGAGGACAGGTGCAGGGAGACGATGCCGGTTGCGCCGGACTCGGCGACCTTGCGGTAGGCCGCGGCGAACGTCTCGGGACTGGGCCGGGACGTCGTGACGGGGCGCCGCTTCTGCAGGGCCTGGGCCAGGGAGCGGGCCGAGATCTCGGTGCCCTCTTCGAGTGCCTGGTCCCCGAGGACCACGGTCAGGGGAACCGCCGTGATGCTGTGGCGCTCCATCGTCCGCGGCGGCAGGTAGGCCGTTGAATCGGTGACGATCGCGACATGGCGGGACATGAGCTGGAGGTTACCTGGCGGGGCGGGTGGGCGGCAGCCCGGCCCCTTCCACCTGCGGTCGGGGCGGCCGGATCATGTCGTGCTCTCGGGGCGGGGCTTCTTCTGCCAAGGGTAGGTGGGCCGTTGGCCGGGCGGTGTGATGGCGGAACGCCCCGGCTGGTCCGCCGGACGGGAGTCCGGACCCTGGGGCCGGGTCTGTCCGCCGGAGGTGCCCGCGTCCGCCGTCGGAGCATCGGGCCAGGAGGTGGCGGGCCCCGCCTCCTTGGTCCAGTGACGCAGCGCGCCGGCCTCCACGTCGATCTGCGCGCTCAGGGTGTCGAGGTCGTCCCCAGCGAAGCGGTGGGCCCGGTCGCGGGCGGCCCAGCGCAGCGAGTCCGCCGACTGCGTGATCCGCCGGGTGCGCTCGCGCAGGCCCGGCAGCCGGGTGGCGAGCGTGCTTCGGTCGGGCTCGGCCTCCAGGCGCTTCAGCTCGGCGTCCAGCTCTCGCCCGTGCGCGCTGAGCCGCTCGAAGAGGCTCAGGGACTCCTTGAGGGACTCGTCCTCCGCCACGCTCGCCTGCAGCGCGTCCTGGGTGGCCCGCATCGATGTGCGCAGCGACAGCCTGAGCTGCGCGAGCTCGCCCTGTGGGCCGGGCTGGGCGAAGGTCTTCGCGCGCAGGGTGGTGTCCTCGACCGTGCGGCGGGCCTGCGAGATCGTGCGGTCCACGCCGCGTTTGGCGGCGCCGATCACCTTGACCGTCGCGTACGCGCCGAACACCACGAAAAGCAGGAAGAGCAAGGCGATTACGGTGATCACGGTACCCATCACACTCCTCCTCCGACCGGTCGCGGCAACTGTCGCCGCGCTCTCAACGGTAAACGCTGCGGGCAGGTTCGGAGTTCCAGAAGAACCCCGAACCTGCCCGTAGGGGACTACCCCGAGCCGTCGCACGGCCCGGACCTGCACGGGCACCGGACCGAGGCCCGGTGCCTCTCACGCCGTGACGACTACGTCGTAACGATGTTCACCAGCTTCGGCGCGCGCACGATCACCTTGCGGATGCCCGCGCCGTCCAGCGCCGCGACGACCTTCTCGTCGGCCATCGCCACCTTCTCCAGCTCCTCGTCCGAGATCGACGGGGAGACCTCCAGGCGCGCCTTGACCTTGCCCTTGATCTGTACGACGCAGGTCACGGCCTCGTCGACGACGTACGCGGGGTCGGCGACGGGGAAGTCCTGGTGGACGACCGAGTCGCTGTGGCCCAGCTTGCGCCACAGTTCCTCGGCGATGTGCGGGGCCAGCGGCGCCACCATCAGCACCAGCGCCTCGGCGATCGGGCGCGCGACCGGGCCGCCCACCTTGGTCAGGTGGTTGTTCAGCTCGGTGACCTTGGCGATGGCGGTGTTGAAGCGCATGCCCTCCAGGTCCTGGCGTACGCCGTCGATGGCCTTGTGCAGGGCACGCAGCGTGTCCTCGTCCGGCTCGGCGGCGACGACCGTGACCTCGCCGGTCGCCTCGTCGACGACATTGCGCCACAGCCGCTGCAGCAGCCGGTACTGGCCCACCACCGCGCGCGTGTCCCACGGCCGGGACACGTCCAGGGGACCCATCGCCATCTCGTACAGGCGCAGGGTGTCCGCTCCGTACTCGGCGCAGATCTCGTCGGGGGTGACCGCGTTCTTCAGGGACTTGCCCATCTTGCCCAGCAGCCGGGAGACCTTCTCGCCCTGGTAGAAGTAGGCGCCGTCGCGCTCCTCCACCTCGGCCGCCGGTACCGCGATACCGCGGCTGTCGCGGTACACGTAGGCCTGGATCATGCCCTGGTTGAACAGCTTGTGGAACGGCTCGGCCGACGAGATGTGACCCAGGTCGAACAGGACCTTCGACCAGAAGCGGGCGTACAGCAGGTGCAGCACGGCGTGCTCGGCGCCACCGACGTACAGGTCGACGCCACCGGTCGGCCGACCCTCGCGGGGGCCCATCCAGTACTGCTCGATGGCCGGGTCGACCAGCTTCTGGTCGTTGTGCGGGTCCAGGTAGCGCAGCTCGTACCAGCAGGAACCGGCCCAGTTGGGCATGGTGTTGGTCTCTCGGCGGTACTTCTGCGGGCCACGGCCGTCGCCCAGGTCCAGGGTGACGGCGACCCAGTCCTCGTTGCGGGACAGCGGGGTCTCCGGGGACGTGTTCGCGTCGTCCGGGTCGAAGGTGCGCGGCGAGTAGTCCTCGACCTCCGGCAGCTCCAGGGGCAGCATCGACTCGGGCAGCGGGTGGGCGACGCCGTCCTCGTCGTAGACGATCGGGAAGGGCTCGCCCCAGTAGCGCTGACGGCTGAACAGCCAGTCGCGCAGCCGGAAGTTGACGGTGCCCTCGCCGATGCCCCGGCGCTCCAGCCACTCCGTGATGCGCGCCTTGGCGTCGACCACACCCAGGCCGTCCAGGGAGATGTCGTCGCCGGTGGAGTTGACGATCTTCGCGTCGTAGGAGGCGAAGGCGTCGTCCCAGGTGGAGGCGTCGATGCCGCGGTCGTCCGAGGGCTCGACCACACAGCGCATGGGCAGTTCGAAGGCGCGCGCGAACGCGAAGTCGCGGGTGTCGTGCGCCGGGACGGCCATGATCGCGCCGGTGCCGTAGCCCATCAGTACGTAGTCGGCGATGAAGACCGGGACCTTCTCGCCGTTGACCGGGTTGGTCGCGAACGTGCCGGTGAAGACGCCGGTCTTGTCCTTGGCCTCGGCCTGCCGCTCGACGTCGGACTTCGAGGCGGCCTGCGCGCGGTAGGCGGTGACGGCCTCGGCGGGCGTCGCGTGACCGCCGGTCCACACCTCGTGGGTGCCCTCGGGCCAGGCGGCCGGGGTGAACTTCTCGACCAGCGGGTGCTCCGGTGCCAGCACCATGTAGGTGGCGCCGAACAGGGTGTCCTGGCGGGTGGTGAAGACCGTGATCGCTTCGCCGTCGATCGGGAAGTCGACCCGGGCACCCTCGGAGCGGCCGATCCAGTTGCGCTGCTGCAGCTTGATGGCCTCGGGCCAGTCCAGCGCGTCCAGGTCGTCCAGCAGGCGGTCCGCGTAGGCGGTGATGCGCATGTTCCACTGGCGCAGCTTGGCCTTGAAGACGGGGAAGTTGCCGCGCTCGGAACGGCCGTCGGCGGTGACCTCCTCGTTGGCCAGGACGGTGCCCAGGCCGGGGGACCAGTTGACCGGCGCGTCGGAGGCGTACGCCAGGCGGTAGCCGCTCAGGACGTCGGCGCGCTCGGTGGCGCTCAGCTCGTTCCACGCGCGCGTGGTGGAGACGGCGGCGGGGACGGCGCGCTCACCGCTCTCGAACTGGGCGACCAGCTCGGAGACGGGACGGGCCTTCCCGGCCTCTTCGTCGTACCAGGAGTTGAAGATCTGCAGGAAGATCCACTGAGTCCACTTGTAGTACTCCGGGTCGATCGTGGCGAACGACCGGCGCTTGTCGTGGCCCAGGCCCAGCGCGCGCAGCTGGGACTTCATGTTGTTGATGGCCGCGTCGGTGGTGATCCGAGGGTGCTCGCCCGTCTGCACGGCGTGCTGCTCGGCGGGCAGGCCGAAGGCGTCGAAGCCCAGGGTGTGCAGGACGTTGTGGCCCGTCATGCGCTGGTACCGGGCGTACACATCGGTGGCGATGTAGCCCAGGGGGTGGCCCACGTGCAGGCCCGCCCCCGAGGGATAGGGGAACATGTCCATGATGAACTTCTTGGGCCTGGCCGCCAGCTCGGGGTCGCCGGCCAGGTCACCCGTGGGGTTCGGAGCCTCGTACGTCCCCTCGGCGTCCCAGAAGTCCTGCCAGCGTGCCTCGATGTCAGCGGCCAGGGCGGCCGTGTAGCGGTGCGGCGCGGCCACCTCGGCGGTGGCAGCGGTGTTCGTCTCGCTCATGATCCTCAAAGCTCCATCGATCGTCTCTGCCAGCGGAAATGAAAAAACCCCTCGCACAGGAGGGGACGCCGCGCCGATGCCGACCACGATTCGTCAGCGGTCGGGACTGATCAGCGCGGCTCACTAAGCAGAAGGCGTACGGCACGCATGGCGTCAGGGTACAGCAGTGCCCCCGCGGGCCGCGACGAGCTTTGGGGGCCGGTCGGCACCCCGCGGCACCCGCGGCAGCCATGGAAAACGTTGAACGATGTTCAAATTTTACTTCGCTTAACGGACGCTTACGGACAACACAAAGACCTCATTGCCCTTTGGTAACAACGCAATAACTCAAACCTGGAACTCGTCGGTATTTCTCGACTTAGAGTGCGCCTTCGGGACCGCTTCCCCGAACCCTTGGGAGTACCCCCTCATGGACCCTCGTCGTAACAACAGCTCGCTTCCCCGGGTGGGCCGTTCGGCCTACGGGGCGGCTACGGCTGTCGTCCTGCTCCTCATACCCGTGATCGTGCTGGTGGGAGGCAACGCAGTCCAGGACTTCCTGAACTTCGGCGCCGGCGTCCTGTCGCTGGTCGCCCTGTCCTGCTCCGTGATCTGGGGGCTGGTCGCGACCGACCGGATCTTCCTGAACACCCGCCAGCGACTGGTGGCGCAGGCCGTGCACCGGACGACCGCCGTGTCCTCGGTCGCCTTCCTGCTTCTGCACATCACGGTCAAGGTGGCGCTCGACCACACGAGCCTGATCTCCGCCCTCATCCCCTTCAGCCTCGGCCTCACCGGCACGGCCGGGCTCATCGGCCTCGGCTCCCTGGCCGGTCTGCTCATGATCTTCACGGCCGTCACCGGCGCGCTGCGCAGCGCCTTCGCCTCGCCGGCCCCGGTCGCGGCCCGTTGGCGCGCGATGCACATGCTGGCCTACCCGGCCTGGTGCGCGGCACTCGTCCACGGCCTCTACGCGGGTCGCGCGGCGAAGCCGATCTTCACGATCCTCTACAGCCTGTGCCTGCTCGCGGTCATGGCGGCTCTTGCCCTGAGGACCTCGCCCGCCCCCTTCAAGCGCAAGGTCGCGATGCGGGTCCTGGCGCTCATCGGCGGGGGCGGCCCCGGTGCCCGCGGGTTCCGCGACGACCTGGACGCCTCCCGCGCCGCCGCGATGGAGTCGCCGCAGCCGCGCTCCGCCCAGCAGTCCGCCGGCGACAACTTCGTCCCTTCCCAGCGCACGGAGCCCGCCTCCCCGCAGTACGGTGGCGCGCCCGACCCCGCGGACACGGGCGGCTTCGCGGCGGCCTACCGGGCCGTGACACCGCCCGGCGACGGCCCCTCGGCCCCCGGGACACAGCAGTTCCAGATGCCCGTGAACATGCAGCCCACCCAGATGTTCCCCGGCGTCGACAACGGCGGCGCCCCGAGCAGCTGGCCCGTCCCCTCGCCGCCCCCCGTCGGCGAGGCACCGGCGTCGGCGTACGACCCGCTGAACGACACCGGATACACCGTTCCGGTCTATGGCAATTCGGCCGCCAACGGCTACGGCACGAGTGATGTGTACAACACCGGTGAGACGAACGCGTCCTACCGCACGTACAACACCAACGACACGTACGACAGCGGTCCCACGACTGACGTACTGCCGGGCGCCTTCGACGCTCCTGGCTCCGGTGAATCATGGAATGCCCCTTCCGGAGGCTTTAAGTGAACGAGGCCCTGCCCGACGTCCCGGAAGTCCGCGTCGTCGGACTTCCGCAGCTCACGTCGGGTTTCGACCTGGTTGAACGTCTTGATCTACCCATGCACCTCAAGGTGCATGGGCCGCTCGAACCCCTGGGCGGAGAACAACTCGCCGGCCTTGCCGAAGCCATCAATCTGAAGGGCCGCGGCGGGGCGGGCTTCCCCTTCGCGAAGAAGCTGCGCTCAGTCGCGGAATCGGCCATCAAGAAGGGCATCCGCCCGGTCGTGGTCGTCAACGGGAGCGAGGACGAACCGGCCTGCCGCAAGGACACAGTGCTCATCAACCGTGCCCCGCACCTCATCCTCGACGGCGCCCTGCTGGCCGCCGAGGCCATGGGCGCCCGCACGCTCGTGATCGGCGTGACCCGCGAGTCCACGCAGCGCTCCATGGAGGCCGCGCTGGCCGAGCGCGGGCTGAGCAACCGGCGGGGATCGCCCCTCCGCGCGCGGGTGCAGCGCAATCCGGTGCGCATGGTGACCGGCGCGGCCGCTTCCCTGATCCGCTCGATCGACGGCGGCCCGGCGGTACCGCCGGGCCGCAAGGTCAGCGCGTCCCAGACCGGTGTCGGCGGCGCGCCCACCCTGCTGTCGAACGCCGAGACGTTCGCGCAGCTGGCCATCGCCGCCCGCATCGGCCCCGACCGCTACCGCAACACGGGCCTGTACGACGAGCCGGGCACCGTCATGCTCACCGTCTCGGGCGCGGTCGCGCGCCCCATGGTGATCGAGGTCCCCACCGGCGTACCCCTGCGATACGTGCTCCAGCTGGCCGGCGCCCCGGCGATGCCGCAGGGCGTGCTGACCGGCGGCTACCACGGCAAGTGGCTGGACGCGGCGACGGTCAACGAGGCGATCGTCTCGCGGGACTCCCTGGCCGCGGTGGGCGGTGCGCTCGGTGCCGGCGCGATCCTCCCCATCACCCAGGAGACCTGCCCCCTCGGCGAGTCGCTGCGCGTGGCGCAGTGGCTGGCCGACGAGAGCGCGGGACAGTGCGGCCCCTGCTACCTGGGTCTGCCCGCCGCGGCGCGCGGTCTGGCGGACATCCTCAACGGCGGCGGCCCGGCCGCGCTGGAGGCCGTGAAGCAGGTCGCCAAGTCCGTGAAGCGGCGCGGTGCCTGCTCCCACCCGGACGGTTCGGCGATGTTCATCGAGTCGACCCTGAAGGCGTTCACGGACGACCTGGCCGCGCATGTCCTCGGAAACGGCTGCGGAAGGCCCGTGGAGGGCGTTCTGCCGCTCTTCGAGGACGGTCAGGTGCCCATGGGCGTCCTGAGCGGCCCTGGCGAGCAGGAGGCGGGTCCCAGCCGCCAGAAGATCTTCGTCGACTGGACGCTGTGCCGCGGGCACGGCCTGTGCGCCGATCTCCTCCCCGAGGTCTTCGAACTGGGCGCCGACGGCTTCCCGACCGTCGCGCAGGCCCCGGTGCCCGCGTACGCCGAGGCGAAGGCCCTGCGCGCGGTGCGTCGCTGCCCGGCGCTCGCCCTGCGCCTCGAGGAGGACACCAGGTCCTCCGCTCCGGCGCGCAATCTGCCGGTCCTCTCCCAGGGGCGCGGTCGTCGCGCGCTCGGCAGCGGCCGCTGACACGAAGGAGCGGGCCACCAGGAACGGTGGCCCGCCTTCGACACGTGCCGCGAGGGCGCGGTGCGACCGTTCCGCGAGGGCGCTCGAGAACGAAGAAGCGGACCACCCTGATCGGGTGGCCCGCTTTCAACGTCTGTGGAGCTAAGGAGAATTGAACTCCTGACCTCCTGCATGCCATGCAGGCGCTCTACCAACTGAGCTATAGCCCCTAGTGGCCACGCGGCGAGGCCGCATATTCACCGTGTCGCCCGGTTTCCCCGGCGGCGACGCCAACATTACACGGTCCCCCTGGTGCACCACCAAATCGTTTCCCGTCTGTCCCGATTCAGGGCTCATGTCGCACTTTATAGGCTTTGTCGCACCCTCCCGCCTGCCCGGATAGGCCCGTTGGGCCGAACGGGGCTCCGGGGGCCGCCGCACCCGCGCGGGACTGCGGGGGCACGGGGAGGGAATGGGCAGGGATGACTCCCCCGGGCCGTCACACGGCCCCTGGCGGGCCTCTCGGGCCTCACGGCGGCCCGTCGGCCGCTCATGCGCGGACATCGCTCCAGGGCGGCCGTGGTGTCCGCCCGCGCGTATGCGCCGTGGCGGGCGTCACAGAGGCCGGGCAGCAGGAACTGCAGCGGAACGGCGCCGGATTGACGTTGCCGGCCCGCTCCGGGGAATCGGCTGCGCCTCCCCGGGCGTCCTCGGGGTCAGGCCGTGGCGAACGAGTAGAACCGCTTGAGGGTGCAGTGCTCGTCGAGGAGCCGTGCGTAGATCGGCTCACCCTCCAGCTCGCGGTACGTCTCGATGGGGTCGCCTTTTATGATCAGCGCCCGCGCGCACTCCTCACACCAGTACTGGTAGTCGTGGTTGACCGGCTCCATGTCGCGGACGATCGGCGTACCACTGCCGCACCAATCGCATTTCCGCCTGTGCGCACCCATCAATCAGCTCCAGCTGTGGCCGCAGGCCGTGCACACGTAGGAGATTCCACCGTTGTCACCGAGAACCTGGGCAACGTGGACCGATCCGCAGGAAGGGCAGTCGAGGAGGGTGGCTTTCTTACGGTTCAGTGCCACTTCGAGGAGATCGTCGACCTCCTCGAGGATGCTGGCAGGCATCGCTACTCCCTCCCGTCGGGCCGCGCCCCCTTCCGGCCGTTTGATTCTGCCACGGCCGGAGCAATACGGTCAGCGACGCCTGCGTACCAGTCCGGACACAGGCACCTGGCGCGGCTGTTGCGGCCGGCGCATACACGCACGCCAGGAGCGCGTCCGCAAAGGTATACGCCCCGGGGGCCCCAAGTGACTCAAGCCGGTCCAAGAAGAGTGTGCCGAAGACCACGGCACCCGTGGGCCGGGCCGGCCTCCAACTGCGCCCGCCCCCGCGCGTTCTTCACGACCGAGGTCCCCAACTCGGGGATGAACAACGAAAGATCCCGCTCCCTGACGGGAACGGGATCTTTCTTCAGCAATGTCCGACAACTCGACAGAGAGTCGGTTTGTGGAGCTAAGGAGAATTGAACTCCTGACCTCCTGCATGCCATGCAGGCGCTCTACCAACTGAGCTATAGCCCCTTGCGTTCTTCCCGCCCTGCGGGCCGAACAAGAAGAACTTTAGCCTGCGACCAGCCGGAAAGTGAAATCCGGTCCCGCCGGGCCCGCGCGACCGGACGGAAGGCCGCCCGGCGCCGCTCAGTCGTCGTCGCCGAGCACCGGCTCCGGCAGTGTGCCGGCGTTGTGCTCCAGGAGCCGCCAGCCGCGGGCGCCCTCGCCGAGGACGGACCAGCAGCAGTTGGACAGGCCACCGAGGCTCTCCCAGTGCTGGGACTCCAGGCCGAGCAGACGGCCGATGGTGGTGCGGATCGTGCCGCCGTGGCTGACGACGACGAGGGTGCCGTCGTCGGGGAGCTTCTCCGCGTGCCGCAGCACCACGGGGGCGGCGCGGTCGGCGACCTCGGTCTCCAGCTCGCCCCCGCCGCGGCGCACCGGCTCGCCGCGCTTCCACGCGGCGTACTCCTCGCCGTGGCGGGCGATGATCTCCTCGTGCGTCAGCCCCTGCCAGACGCCCGCGTAGGTCTCGCGCAGGCCCTCGTCGTGGGTGACGTCCAGGCCGGTGAGCTCGGCCAGCTCGGCGGCCGTGGCGGCGGCGCGCTGGAGGTCCGACGCGACGATGGCGTCGGGCCTCAGCGAGGCGAGCAGCCGGGCGGCGCGCCGGGCCTGCCCGACGCCCGTCTCGGTCAGCTCGACATCCGTCGAGCCCTGGAAGCGGCGGTCCACGTTCCAGGAGGTCTGGCCGTGCCGCCACAGGATGACGCGACGGCCCCTGCCCGGCTTCCGCTCGCCCTTCGCGCCCGCCGTCTTCCGGGCCTCGGCGCTCACCGCAGCTCCCCCATGTCGGCGGAGTCCTCCTCGGCCTGGAACTTGGCGTGCTCGGCGCCCTTGCCGCGGGTCGCCTTGGCCTCGTCCGGCAGGTCCAGCTCCGGGCAGTCCTTCCACAGCCGCTCCAGGGCGTAGAAGACGCGCTCCTCGCTGTGCTGGACGTGCACGACGATGTCGATGTAGTCGAGCAGCACCCAGCGAGCCTCGCGGTCGCCCTCGCGGCGCACCGGCTTGATGCCGAGCTCCTTGTTCAGGCGCTCCTCGATCTCGTCGACGATCGACTTGACCTGGCGGTCGTTGGGCGCGGACGCCAGCAGGAAGGCGTCGGTGATGGAGAGAACATCGCTGACGTCGTAGGCGATGATGTCGTGCGCGAGCTTGTCTGCGGCCGCCTGTGCGGCGGTGTTGATGAGCTCGATGGAGCGGTCCGTGGCGGTCACTACGCGGCTTTCCGTCGGCGGTCAGTTATGACTCAAGGGTCTCACGGACCGCCGAGGACACCCCACGCGTTTCTCCGGCCACGCCCCGGGTGACCCCGGGGCGTGATGCCGGTCACCCCTTCGAACCGCTGCTGACCTTGTAGTCCTGGCCGAGAACGACGGACACGTCCGCGCTGCTGGTGACCGTGCCCTTCTTCACCGTGCTGGTGGGCAGACCCAGGGTCTTGGCGACCTCGACGGCGTCGGCCTTCTTGGCGGGATCGCCGTAGGTGATCTGCGACACGCTCCGGGCGGCACCGGCGGTACCGGAGTCCAGGAACGTGTAGCCGCCGTTGACCAGGACGATACGGGCCTGGTTGGTGGCCGCCTTGACGCCGGTGGCGTTCTCGATGCCGACGCGGACCGCGGAGCCGGCGTCGGGGCTCTTCGCCGTACCGCCCAGGACGTCCTTGATCACGCTGCTGGAGCCGCTCGCGCTCAGTGTGCCGTCCTGCTGCACGGGCAGCAGCGCGGTCTTGTAGTCGCCGCCCTTGGCGAGGTCGGCGAGCTTGGCGAGGAAGGCGCCGAGGTCCTGGTCGGTCAGGGACGGGTCGAGGATCTGGGCCAGCGTCTGCACGGTGGTGGTCGCGGCCTGCTTGTCCGAGGACAGCTTGCGCATCACTCCCTGCATGACCTGTCCGAACCGCTCCAGCTGCGCGTTCTGGGCCTCGCCGGAAGCCCGGTAGGTGGCATAGGCGACGGCCATCTTGCCGCTGAGGGTCTGGTCCGTGCCCTTCTTGACGAGCGGGGGGTCGCTCTTCTTCTTGGCGTCGGGGTCCGGCACCTCGGTGTTGGTGGTGACCTCGATGTTGCCGACGAGCTCGACAAGGTTGTTCAGGTAGGGGGTGTCGAGCCGCCAGGTGCCCTGGATGTTCGTACCGAGCACGGTGTCGAGCGCGTCCCGCGTCCCGGACGAGCCGTCGCCGTCGACGGATTTGGCGAGCGTGGTCGTCGATCCGTCGTCGTCCGTCAGGGCGAGGGAGTTGGGCAGCAGGACGGTGGTGCCCTGCTCGGTGGTGGCGTTGTCGACCAGCAGGGCCGTGGAGGTGCCGCCGCCCTTGGTGTTGTGCAGGTGGACGACGATCACGTCGCGCTTCTGCGCGGTGACGGCCGGCGTGGTCCCCGGCTTGGCGTGCGAGGCGGTGCCGGGCAGCTTGCCCGCGTACCAGAGGTAGCCCGCGCCGCCGACCGCGACCAGGGCGACGACCACGACCAGGGACACGACCCGGCTGCGGGCGCGGCGCTTGGCCTCCTCGCGGCGCTCGGTGCGGTTCTCGGTGAACTTCAGCCAGTCGATGACGTCCTCGGACTCGGCTTCCTGCTCCTCGACGAAGGCGAACTGCTCGGTGCGGTAGTCCCGGTCGGCCCGGGGAGCGCCGTCCTTCGCCGGCCCGTCCTGCGCCTGCGGTCGGGCCTGCTGCGGCCCGGCCTGCTGGGGGATGTAAGCGGTCTGCTCGGCGGCCCGGGGCTGCCGGCCGGTGCTCGCGTTGCCCGCCGTGTCGGCGGTCCGCCCGTAGGGGTCGTACGGCGTCGAGGTGGTCCCGGTCCCGCCGGCTCGGGGCGCACCGGTGCCGAACGGGTCGAAGGAAGGGACGGACGGCTGCCGGCCGGTGTCATAGGGCGACACGGTTTCGTGCTGTCCGGTGTCATAGGGCGACACCGTTTCGTGCTGTCCGGTGTCATAGGGCGACACGGGCGGTTGCCGGCCTGTGTCGTAGGGCTGGACAGGTTCCTGACGGCCCGTCGCATAGGGGTCGTAGCCGTAGCCCTGCTGCTGGGCGCCGTAGCCGTCGTACCCCTGGGCAGGCTGCTGCGGGACCTGTCGGTACACAGGCTGCCCGAACTCGTCGTAGCCGACGAGCTCGTACGGGTCGCCGCCCGCGTATCCGTCGTATCGGTCGTTCACCGGGTGCCCCTCTCGGCTCACTGGCCGCGGTACAGCTCACGCTTGTCGATGTAGCGCACCACACCGTCCGGCACCAGGTACCAGACGGGGTCGCCCTTGGCGACTCTCGCACGGCAGTCTGTGGACGAGATGGCGAGCGCGGGAACCTCGACGAGCGAGACACCGCCCTCCGGGAGTCCCGGGTCGGTCAGGGTGTGACCGGGCCGGGTGACCCCGATGAAATGCGCAAGGGAGAACAGTTCTTCCGTGTAGCGCCAGGTGAGGATCTGGCCGAGCGCGTCGGCGCCGGTGATGAAGAAGAGGTCCGCGTCCGGGTTGAGCGCGCGCAGGTCGCGCAGCGTGTCCGTCGTGTAGGTCGGGCCGCCGCGGTCGATGTCGATCCGGCTGACCGAGAACTGCGGGTTCTCGGCGGTCGCGATGACCGTCATCAGATAGCGGTCCTCGGCCGGGGTGACCCTGCGGTCGGTCTTCTGCCACGGCTGCCCGGTCGGCACGAACACCACCTCGTCGAGGTGGAACTGCGCGGCGACCTCGCTCGCCGCGACCAGGTGTCCGTGGTGGATCGGGTCGAAGGTGCCGCCCATGACACCGAGCCGGCGCTTGCCCGGATTCGAGGGGCCGTTGCCGGGGCCGGTCGTCAGACGCTTCGCCGTACCGCCGGCCGTGCCGCTCGCGCTGCCCGTGGCGCCGCCGACGGCGCCGCTCTCCGTGTCACTCGCCGGACCGGTAGGCATGTCCTGCTCTCCCATGCGTGCAGACCCTACCGGCCCGGCCGACGGGCTCCGGCCGACAGGGGCCCCGAGCGGGCCCTGTGGGGGCTCAGCGGTCGCGGTTGAAGCGCGTGGTGATCCACAGCAGCAGAAGCAGGATGAACAGGGCCCCGCCGCCGGTCAGGTACGGGCTGAGGCTTTCGTGGTTGCCGCCGTTCTCGCCCTCGGCGGCGACGGTGACCAACTGTGCGGCGGTGTGCTGGAAGCTCATCTCGGCAGGACCTATCCGATGGGGGTCCCCCGCTCGCGCGAAGTCGAGAGTGGGGACGCGGGATGAAGACGTCGGCCCATCGTATGCGGGCGCCTCGGCCGTGAACACGCCGACTCCGCCGTTGGGGACGCCGGTTGCGGCGACCGCTCCGGCCGACGCCTTCGCCCTGCCTCACCCGACCGCCGGCGCCGACGGCTCAGTCGTCGCGCTTGTAGCCGCGCAGCAGGAACCAGGCGGTCAGGACCACGCCGATGATCATGACGATCAGCACGACGCGGAGCAGATCGCCCGGACCCTGCTTGCCTGCCGCGTCGGCGGCTTCCGTGAGCCATGCGGCCGCGGGGATGTGCTCCATGTCGTACGACTCCTTCTCTGTACTGCCCGTCAACGGTATCTCCGCCTAGGCTGGGCTCTGCCTTGGGGGCACATAGGGCACTCAGACGCACATGGGGGAACACATGTCCGACGACGGCCACGACCAGAACGGGCACGAGAAGGTGCCGAGCAGGCAGCGCAGGCGCTTCGCGGGGATCTCCTCGCGGGCGTACGAACACCCGGCGGACCGCTCGGCTCTGGTGGCCCTGCGCAAGCTCAGCGGCTTCGACACGGTCTTCAAGGCGCTGAGCGGCCTGCTGCCCGAGCGCAGCCTGCGGCTGCTCTTCCTGTCCGACTCGGTGCGCGTCTCGGACGCCCAGTTCGCGCACCTCAACGACATGCTGCGGGACGCCTGTTACATCCTGGACCTGGAGAAGGTCCCGCCGATGTACGTGAACCAGGACCCGCAGCCGAACGCGATGTGCATCGGCCTGGACGATCCGATCATCGTGGTGACGACCGGGCTCGTCGAGCTGCTGGACGAGGAGGAGATGCGGGCGGTCATCGGCCACGAGGCCGGCCACGCGCTGTCCGGTCACGCCGTCTACCGCACGATCCTGCTGTTCCTCACCAACCTCGCGGTCCGGGTCGCCTGGATCCCGCTGGGGAACCTCGCGATCATGGCGATCGTGACCGCACTGCGCGAGTGGTTCCGCAAGTCGGAGCTGTCCGCGGACCGTGCCGGGCTCCTGGTCGGCCAAGACCTGCGGGCCTCGATGCGCGGCCTGATGAAGATCGCGGGCGGCAATCATCTGCACGAGATGAACGTGGACGCGTTCCTCGAACAGGCCGAGGAGTACGAGTCGGCGGGCGACCTGCGGGACTCCGTGCTCAAGATCCTCAATGTGCTGCCGCGCACGCACCCCTTCACCGCGGTCCGCGCGGCCGAGCTGAAGAAGTGGGCGGAGTCCCGCGACTACCAGCGGATCATGGACGGCCACTACCCGCGGCGCGACGCGGACAAGGACACCTCGGTGTCGGACTCGTTCCGGCAGTCGGCTGCCAGCTACGCCAGCGACATGAAGAACTCCAAGGATCCGCTGATGAAGCTGGTCAGCGACATCGCGGGCGGCGCGGGCGACCTCGGGGGCCGGGTACGGCGCGGCTTCGGGGGCTTCGCGAGCGGCGCGCCCAAGGACACCGGGAACGCCACGGACGCCACGGAAGCCGGTGCCGAGCAGCCGCCGCGTGAGGGCCGCTCCGACGACGAGGACGCCGACGGCAGGGACTGATCGCCCCGCCGGGTACCGCCGCCCCGACCCCGCGGCGCCGTCCGGCGGCCCGGCCCGTCCGGCGGTCCGGCTACAGCTTCGGCTGCGCGCTCTTGGCCAGCGAACCGCACAGCGCGGTCGCGCTGCCGGTGGCGTACGGGTCGGTGTCGGCGGGGCCGCCCGCCTTGGCCGTCTCGCCCGCGAGCAGCGGACGGAGCCTGCTCACCGAGTCGTCGGAGCAGGCGAGCGGGCCGGCCTGGACGTAGGACACCGCCAGTTCGGCCTGGTGCATGCGCAGGTCGTCGCGGTCGAAGCGGAAGGTCAGCTCACGCCGGACGGTGAACAGGGAGGCCTTGGCCTGGGCGTTCGCGCCGGTCGGCTTCAGCGCGTAGACGAAGGTGTGGTCGGCGACGACCTCCAGGGTGTTCGCGTCGAACTCGGCGGCCTGGAGGGTGCCCTGCACCCGGATCCCCTTGTCGGCGAGCTGCGCCCGGGTCGCGTCGAAGCGGACCAGCCAGCCGGTCGGGGCGTGCCGTCCGTCGGCGGTCGGGCGGTCGAAGCTCTGGTCGAACTGGTCGAGCTGCCGAGGGTCGAGCAGGATCCGCACGGGCCGGGTGGCGCCTCCGGTCAGCACGCTCGGGTCGAGGGACGACTCGACGAGGTAGTCCTTGGCGGTGGTCAGCGCGGTGACGACCTGGCTGTCGGAGAAGTGCGCGGTGCGCCGGACGGCGGGGAACGTGATGCCGTCGGCACCGGTGCGGAACTGGGCGGCCGGGCTGTCTGCGTACAGCCGGCCGGTGCTCGAAGAGCCGGGCACGGCGGTCTGCGGGGCCAAGGGGATCACGGTCATCCGCAGCGGTTCGGCCGGCCGGGTGGCGGGGGTCTGGTACGGGTGGCGTACACCCATGTAGATCGCGGTGCCGAAGGCGATGGCTATCAGCAGGACGAGTATCAGTGCCTGCCGGGACAGTCCGCGTTGAAGGGGCGGGCGGCGGCGTACGGCCGGGCTGTGGTCGGCCATGCGTTCCTGGGCGGAGAACTCCTGGAGGCGGGCAGCGCGGACGAACGACTCGTCGAAGACGACGGATCGGTACTCGTCCTCTCCACCAGCGGGAGCACCCTCGGGTGTCCCCTCAGGTGGGTCTCCAGGCCCGCCCATACATTCAGAGTAGGTCTCCGGGAGCTCTGGTAAACGCTGTGGTACGCGACAAGTTCTGACAGGTTCCCACCAGGACGGTCACGCTGTGTGAGGGAACGTCCGTGCCTCACCGGGGAGAGGGACCTCAGGGCGTTCGCGGCACCGCCGACACCGCCGGCTGGGAATAGTCGGCGGAGGCGGAGGGGCCCGTGCCGGTGACTTTCTCCCGGCCCTGTTCGAGGCCTGAGGAGGCGGGCGAGGGGACCTGGTCCTGGCTCCCGGAGGATGCGCCCCGGTAGACCGCGGTGAAGGCGAGGGCGACCATGCCGATACCCATGACGAGGGCGAGGATCCAGGCAACCGGGCGGTGCCAGCGGGTCTGCTTCCCGTAGGGCCGGCCGTACATCCCCGGTACGCCGTAGCGGCCTTCCAGGATCTCGGTGTCGTCCGGATCGTCCGGGTCGGGATCGTGGGAGAAGTCGCCGTGACCGTCGGGGCCGAAGCCGTCCTCGTAGCGCTCGTCGTCGCTACGGGCACGGGCGTGCGCCCGGCGCGCCTCGGCCTCGGAGGCCTCCGCGCGAGCCTGGGCTGCCGCGAGCAGCCTCTCCACGGCGGTCGGCTCGTGGATCACCGCCGCCCGTACGAAGTCCTCGTCGAAGACCACGGAGGCGAACTCTTCGTCCGCGCCCCCGCGGTCGTGGTCGTCGTTGGGCTCCCAGCCGTCAGGGAACGGCGTGCCCCCCACGTCCTCCGGCACGGATCCAGAGTAGACCTGGGGGGTCAATTTGGGCAGACGGTACGGAAATTCATCTGCTGACGAGACCGCGCCTCAGCGGATCGCGGGCCGTGAACCGTCCGCCGTACGCCCCGGCGCCCGGCAGCGTGCCCCCGTACACCCTGCGCGCGCCCTCAGTGATGCCGACGTCTCAGCGGCGGATGTGGCCGTCGCCCGTGACGATGTACTTCGTGCTCGTCAGCTCCGGCAGCCCCATCGGACCCCGCGCGTGGAGCTTCTGCGTGGAGATGCCGATCTCGGCGCCGAAGCCGAACTGGCCGCCGTCGGTGAAACGGGTCGAGGCGTTCACCGCGACCGTCGTGGAATCGACCAGTTGGGTGAAGCGGCGGGCGGCCTGCTGCGAGGTGGTCACGATGGCCTCGGTGTGGCCGGAACTCCACAGCCGGATGTGGGACACGGCCTTGTCGAGCGAGTCCACGACGCCCGCCGCGATGTCGTAGGACAGGTACTCGGTGTCCCAGTCCTCCGCCGTGGCCTCCACGACGGTGGCCCTGGAGTCCTTGGCGTAGGCGAGGACACGCTCGTCGGCGTGCACGGTGACCCCGGCGTCCGCGAGGGCGTCCAGGGCGCGCGGCAGGAACTCGGCGGCGATGTCCTGGTGGACGAGGAGGGTCTCGGCCGCGTTGCAGACGCTGGGCCGCTGGGCCTTGGAGTTGATCAGGATGTCGACGGCCATGTCGAGGTCCGCCTGGGCGTCGACGTACACATGGCAGTTCCCGGTGCCGGTCTCGATGACCGGGACGATGGACTCCTGGACGACCGTGCGGATCAGGGACGCGCCGCCGCGCGGGATGAGGACGTCGACCAGGCCGCGGGCGCGCATCAGTTCACGGACCGATTCGCGGCCCTCGCCGGGTACGAGCTGGACGGCGTCGGCGGGCAGTCCGGCGCCGCCCACGGCGTCGCGCAGGACCCTGACGAGGGCCGTGTTCGACTCGTAGGCGGAGGACGAGCCGCGCAGCAGGACCGCGTTGCCGGACTTCAGGCACAGGGCGGCCGCGTCGACGGTCACGTTCGGGCGGGCCTCGTAGATGATGCCGACGACGCCGAGGGGGACGCGGACCTGGCGCAGGTCGATGCCGTTCGGGAGGGTCGAGCCGCGGACGACCTCGCCGACCGGGTCGGGCAGCGCCACGACGTCACGGACGTCGGAGGCGATCGCGCGCACGCGCTCGGGGGTGAGCGTGAGCCGGTCGATGACACTCTCGCTGGTCCCGGCCTCGCGGGCCTTCGCGATGTCCTTGGCGTTGGCGGCGACGATTTCGCTCGTACGGACTTCCAGCGCGTCCGCGATCGCGAGCAGCGCGTCGTCCTTCTCGGCCCGCGGCAGAGGCGCCAGGTCGGCGGCGGCGGACTTCGCGCGATAGGCGGCCTGGGCCACCGGGGACATGGAGTCGTACGGCGAGAGCGTGGTCATGAGGGAAGGGTAGTGGGCCGGGCGGGCCCGTCCAGCGGTTGTCCCACACGGCGAGACAGGCTCAAAAGGGGTGAACTCCGACGGGTGTCGCGGGCAGTGGTCCGTACCCCTCGGCGATCCGCTGGTGGTAGGTCTCGCGGTCGATGACCTCCAGGCCGACGATCTCCCAGGGCGGGAGTTTGGCGGTCTGGCGGTGCTCGCCCCACAGGCGCAGTGCGACGGCCGCAGCGTCGTGCAGGTCGCGGGCCTCCTCCCAGTAGCGGATCTCCGCGTGGTCGTTGGCGTACCGGCTGGTCAGCAGGAACGGGTGGTCGTGGGCGAGCTGTTCGAGACCGCGCCTCACCTCGGTCAGCGGGGCCTCGCCGCCCGACACGCTCAGCGTGACGTGCCACAGCCGGGGCTGGTCGGCCGGCTGCTCGCCCTCGTAGGTGTCGCCGGCCGCGACACTGGTCAGGGCCCGCTCCTCGCCCATCGCACGGGAGGCGGGACCACCGCGGGACGCCGCCGCCCCAGGGCGCACTCGTCTCACGACGGCCTCCTTTACCCGATGGTCGTACCGAATCCCGGACTCTCCCTGCCACAAAGTTGAGCAGGTGAGAAGCCGCCGTGTGGCGGTTTTACGGAACGTCCCCCGGTGGGGGCGGGGGAATCGGCCGTTTACGGGTGTAGTGGACAGCCGTTTCAGCGATGCCCCTGGGGCGCCGGGTGCGATGTCGGGCGGATGAGGCCTTCGTGACGGGCGTACACGCGTCCGGACGGTGGGACGCATGTCTCACGAATGTGGGGCCTACGGGTTCAGGAGGACGAGGTCGTCGCGGTGCACGACCTCGCGCTCGTACGCGGGGCCCAGCTCGCGTGCCAGCTCCCGGGTGGAGCGGCCGATCAGCTGGGGGATCTCCTTGGCGTCGAAGTTCACCAGCCCTCGCGCGACGGCCCGGCCCGTGCTGTCGCGCAGCTCGACCGGGTCGCCCGCGGTGAACTCGCCCTCGACGGCCGCGATGCCCGCGGGCAGCAGCGACGTGCGCCGCTGGACGACCGCGCGCACGGCGCCGTCGTCCAGGGTGATAGCGCCCTGCGGGGTGGAGGCGTGCTGGAGCCACAGCAGGCGGTCGGCGGAGCGCTTGCCGGTGGCGTGGAAGAAGGTGCCGGTGTCGCGGCCCGCGAAGGCGTCGGCGGCGTGGACCGTGCTGGTCAGCACCACCGGGATGCCGGCCGCGGCGGCGATCCTGGCCGCCTCGATCTTGGTGACCATGCCGCCGGTGCCGACGCCGGCCTTGCCCGAGCTGCCGATGTCGATGCCGGCGAGGTCCGAGGGCTCCCGCACCTGCGCGATCCGCGAGGTGCCGGGCTTGCTGGGGTCGCCGTCGTAGACCCCGTCCACGTCGGAGAGCAGGACGAGCAGATCCGCGCGTACGAGATGGGCGACGAGGGCGGCGAGCCGGTCGTTGTCGCCGAAGCGGATCTCGTCCGTGGCCACCGTGTCGTTCTCGTTGACGACCGGCAGGGCGCCCATCGCGAGGAGCTTGTCCAGGGTGCGTGAGGCGTTGCGGTGGTGGGCGCGCCTGCTGGTGTCGTCGGAGGTGAGGAGCACCTGTCCGACGCGGATGCCGTAACGGGCGAAGGAGGCCGTGTAGCGGGCCATCAGAAGGCCCTGGCCGACACTGGCGGCGGCCTGCTGGCGGGCGAGGTCCTTGGGACGGCGGCGCAGTCCGAGCGGGGCGAGGCCGGCGGCGATGGCCCCGGAGGAGACCAGGACGATCTCCTTCTCGCCTCCGCTGCGCGCCTTGGCGAGGACGTCCACGAGAGCGTCGACCCGGTCCGCGTCGAGGCCGCCGGAGGCGGTGGTCAGGGAGGAGGAACCCACCTTGACGATGATCCTTTGGGCCTGCGCCACAACTTGCCTTGCCATGGTCACCTTGCTGTCCGCCCCCTCGCCTCGGCTGCCCTGCCCGAAATCTACGCGAAGATGCCGCCAAGGCGCCCAGCGGTCCGGCAGGCGGACGGTTCGTCATCGGTCGAACCAGTGGGCGAGGACCTGGAATACACGACGAAGTCCGCCCCCGCAGCGGAAGCATGAAAACGTGACGTCAAGAATATTTGACAACATCCGAAGCGGCAATGAGGAGAATTGGGAAGAGTTCCGCAGCCGACAGCAGGGCGGAATTCCTCGACTTCTCCATCTCTCGCCCTTGGCTCATGAACTCGTCGCCATTTCCGGCATCCGTCAAATACCGCGGCAGATGATCGCCGCGCCCAAAGCCCGAGCGGCGGGACCGCGCCCGCCGATGTGACCCCGTCCGCCGATCTCCGGCCCGGTTACGCGGACACCTTCCAGGGCTTCGCCGGCGGCGGGAGCCACCTCGGCCTGCCGTCACGAGCGGCTCCGCCTGACAGAACGGCAACACTTGCATCACGAGCGTGGACCGGAACACCGGCAACGTCGTCGAACAGAAGCCGACAGAGGCCGGATACGCCCTCCCCCACCGCCGGCGTCCACTACAAGGACACAGGCCTGACGGGACGGGAACGCCGAGGAGAAGTACCGGCCAGGAGCCGGGAAGCGGGACCCGAGCGGGAACGACGGGCGCGGAGGGCGGACCGTGGACTCCATAGGACACGGAAGCCACGCATCGAGGCCGGACGAGCGGGATGAACCACGCCACACTCCGGCAGCCTTGGCCATACCAGAGCGTACGCTAGGGTT
Source organism: Streptomyces sp. NPDC026500 (assembly GCF_055567635.1). Taxonomy (NCBI): domain Bacteria; kingdom Bacillati; phylum Actinomycetota; class Actinomycetes; order Kitasatosporales; family Streptomycetaceae; genus Streptomyces; species Streptomyces sp. NPDC026500. Next base: position 518,495 of record NZ_JBVHQB010000005.1, read on the forward strand.
CCGGCTACGTTAACCTAGCGCCGTGCCCCCTGCGTCCCGCCGCGGTCCGAAGCGACCGGAATGCGAGGCGCAGATGAGTTTGATCTGCGATCCCAGGAGCCCTGAGTATGCCTGTGCCGAATGGTAACGCTTCGCCCAAAATAAGCGTTGTCGTACCCGTTTACAAGGTACAGGGGTACCTGCGAGCCTGCCTGGACTCCATTCTCGAGCAGTCGTTCACCGATTTCGAGATCGTCGCCGTGGACGACTACTCCCCGGACTCGTGCGGTCGAATACTCGATGAATACGCACAGATCGACAGCCGTGTCGTTCCCGTGCATTTCACGGAGAACCAGGGGATCGGAAAGGCGCGCGACGCGGGCGCGCTGAAGTCGCGCGGTGAGTACATCCTCTTCCTGGACAGTGACGACACCCTCGGCGAAGGCGCGCTCCAGGCCATCGCGGAGCGGCTCGAGGTCACCGGTGACCCGCAGATCCTCCTCCTGAACCACGTCCGTACGTACTGGAACAACCGGGTTCAGGCGAGCGCCGCCGGAGAAATGCTCTCCGCCGCCGGCACCGACGTCTTCACGGCGCTGGAGCGCCCCGAGTACCTGAACATGTTCGCCGTGGTGTGGAACCGGGCGTACCGCCGGGACTTCTACGTCGGCAACGGTTTCACCTTCACCGACGGCATCTACGAAGACGCCCTCATGGTCTACAAGACCATGCTGACGGCCGACCGTATCGCCGCCCTCGACCACGTCTGCGTGGAATACCGCCAGCGCCGCCAGGGCAATTCCATGCGCACGCCCGGTCGCAAGCATTTCGGCATTTTCGAGCAGTACGCCCGCCTCTTCGACTTCCTCGACGAGCGTCCGCACCTGGAGCCTGTACGGGCCCTCCTGTTCGAGCGCATGGCCAGCCACTTCCTGTTCACCCTGGCCCGCGAGGACCGCATCGTCCCGCAGGACCGGGCGCCGTTCTTCAAGCTGGCCGCCGAGCAGTACAAGCGCTACAAGCCGAAGAACTTCACGGTTCCCGAAGGCACCATGGGCGTGAAGTTCGACCTCCTGGCCCGCGGTTCGTACTCCGCGTACGCCGCGATGACGATCGCGTCCTCCACCCGCCAGAAGGCCATCAAGCGGGTCACGAAGGCTAAGACGAAACTCGGCAAGACGGCGTACAACAGGCTCTACCGCCTGCACAAGCGCCGCCCGATCGACGAGAACCTCGCGGTCTACGCGGCCTACTGGAACCGCGGAGTCGCCTGCAGCCCCGCGGCCATCTACTACAAGGCCAAGGAACTCGCCCCGAACATCCACGGCGTGTGGGTCGTGCGCCGTGGCGACGAGGAGAACATCCCCGCCGGCGTGGACTACGTGGTGGCGAATTCCCCCCGCTACTGGGAGGTCATGGCGCGCGCCAAGTACCTCATCAACAACGTCAACTTCCCGAACGAGTTCGTCAAGCGCCCGGGGCAGATCCACCTCCAGACGCACCACGGCACACCGCTGAAGCAGATGGGCATCGACCAGCAGCGCTTCCCCGCGGCCGCCAAGAACATGAGCTTCGGCAAGATGCTCGAGCGGGCCGACCGCTGGGACCTGAGCCTGACGTCCAACCAGCACTCCACGGAGATCTGGGAGCGCGTCTACCCCTGCGCCTTCGAGGCCATCGAGTACGGCTACCCCCGCAACGACGTGTACTTCCGCTCCACCGCCGAGGACGTCCAGCGCATCCGCACCGAACTCGGCATCCCCGAGGGCAAGACCGCCATCCTGTACTGCCCCACGGTGCGCGACTACCAGACCGGGTACGTCCCGCGGATCGACCTGGAGCGCTTCTGCCGTGAACTGGGCCCCGACCATGTGGTCCTGGTGCGCACCCACTACTTCTACGGCGCCGACCCACAGCTCCAGGCGCTGCAGGAGCGCGGCCTGATCAAGGACGTGTCGACCTACCCGGTGGTCGAGGACCTCTGCCTGGCGGCCGACGCCCTCATCACCGACTACTCGTCGATCATGTTCGACTACGCCTGCCTGGACCGTCCCATCATCACGTACGCGGATGACTGGGAGGTCTACAGCCGGGCCCGCGGCGTGTACTTCGACATCCTCTCCGGGAACCCGGGCGAGACGCCGGGCGCGCGTGCGACGAACGAGGACGAACTGATCGAGGTCTTCCGCTCCGGCGCCTGGAACGGCGAGCGGGCCGCCGAGCTGCGCGCCGCGTTCCGCGAGCGCTTCGTGCAGTTCGACGACGGCAACGCCGCCGAGCGTGTCGTGCGCAGGCTGTACCTGGACCAGAAGCCCGAGCCGGCCGTCGTGCCGCTGAACGAGCGGACCCCGGCCCCGGCGCCGAACGGCGATATCGTGCGTGCGCACATCGTGGCGCAGCGTTCTGGCGAGCAGCACGGTCTCATCGACGCGTGACCCCGCCGACGTACGCCTGACCGTGAGTGGCCCGGACCTGTGCCGGGCCACTCACCCGTTCAACGAGAGAGACCGAGAAGCAGCATGGCATCGCACCCCAGGATCAGTAAGGCTGTCATCCCCGCGGCCGGCCTCGGCACCCGGTTCCTGCCGGCCACCAAGGCCACGCCCAAGGAGATGCTGCCGGTCGTCGACAAGCCGGCGATCCAGTACGTGGTCGAAGAGGCCGCCTCGGCGGGTCTCGACGACGTCCTGATGATCACGGGCCGCAACAAGCGGCCCCTGGAGGACCACTTCGACCGCAACTACGAGCTGGAGTCCGCCCTTCAGAAGAAGGGCGACGCCGACCGGCTCGCCAAGGTCCAGGAGTCCAGCGACCTCGCGACCATGCACTACGTGCGCCAGGGCGACCCCAAGGGACTCGGTCACGCCGTCCTGTGCGCCGCCCCGCACGTCGGCCACGAGCCCTTCGCCGTCCTCCTCGGCGACGACCTGATCGA